>NZ_JBVHIP010000022.1:150308-159821 GCF_055560495.1 Kitasatospora sp. NPDC023176
AGGGGTGGGGTGGGGGGGGGGGGCGCGGGGGGGGGCGGGGGGGGGCGGGGGGGGGGGGGGGGGGGGGGTGCGGGCCCGCCGGGCTGGGGGGGGGGGGGGGGCGGCCCCCCCCCACGGCCGTGAATTGTTGAGGACTTGTCAAGAACCGGCGGAACGATCAGGCTGGTGCGTTCAGTCCCACCAACCCTCACGGACCACCCGAGCAACGGAGATCTGATGTCCCGCGACATCGAGGCTCCGGTCGACCCCGACCGGCAGCAGTTACGCCGTACCCGGCGGATCATCCACGCGATGACCGCCGTGGCCGTCCTCATCTCGGCCGCCCTCGGCGCCGAGGCGATGGCCGCCCCGCCGCCCGCCGTCCCACCACCGCCCTCGACGGCCGACCAGGAGCAGGGCATGCGGGCAGGCATGCCGTTCCAGGACCCGCCCGTCGCGGACGCGGGCAGCGCCGCCGACCCGAACGTGACCATCACCCTGGACGCCACCCGGAGCAGGTTCGACATCTCCGGGCGGGAGGCCTACGGAGACGGCTACACCGGCTCGTTCGTCGCCCCCACCCTCCACGTGAACCCGGGCACGACCGTCACCGTCCAGCTGGTCAACCACCTCCCGGTGGCCACCAACCTGCACTTCCACGGGCTGCACGTCTCACCCGAAGGGCAGTCCGACGACCCCTTCCTGTGCGTGGCGCCCGGCGCCGACACCACCTACCGGCTGGCGATCCCCGCCGACCACCCCCAGGGCACCTTCTGGTACCACAGCCACGCCATGGGCCCCACGTGCCCGGCACCGGGAGCCCCGGACATGGCGGGGATGTCCGGCATGGCCGGCGACGTGGAGAACCAGATCTTCGCCGGCCTGTCCGGCGCCCTGGTCGTCGGCGACGACCGCAGCCTGCTCCCGGCCGCCCTGCGCCACGTCACCGCGCACACCCTGGTGCTCAAGGACGTCCAACTCGACCCGACCGGGCACATCCTGCAGAACACCGACACCACGTCGATCGACTCGGGCAAGCCGACCGTGCGCCTGGTCAACGGCCGGCTGCGGCCGGTGCTGTCGATGCGGCCGAACGAGACCCAGCTGTGGCGCCTCGCCAACGCCGGGGCCGACATCTTCTACCAACTCCGACTCGACGGAAACCACTTCACCGTCGTCGGGGAGGACGGCGCCCCGGTCGCCCGGGTGGCCACCGCCGACACCCTGCTGCTGCCCCCTGGCAAGCGGTACGACGTCCTGGTCACCGCCGGCGCCCACCCCGCCAAGGCCGTCCTGCGCACCACCGCCTACAGCAACGGCCCCCAGGGCGACGCCTATCCGGACACCGAACTGGCCACGATCAAGATCGCCGGCGACCGGCTGCGCCGCCTGCCCGAGGTCACCGGCGCCGTCCCGACCGCCCCCGCCGACCTCGCCGCCGCCCCCGTCACCCGGCAGCGCACCGTCGACCTCTCCGAGAGCGCCGACGGCAACACCTTCTACATCAACGGCCGGCAGTTCGCGGCGGGCGAATCCGCCTTCACCACCCCGGCGAAGCTCGGCACCGTCGAGGAGTGGACCATCCTCAACCACTCCGGCGAGGACCACCCCTTCCACCTCCACACCACCGCCTTCCAGGTCCTCTCCGTCAACGGCACCCCGCAGCCCTACACCCACCGCCAGGACACCGTCCCGATACCCCACGCCGTCGACGGCACCCCCGGCGCCGTGGTGATCCGAATCGCCTTCGCCGACTACCCTGGCAAGTGGATGTTCCACTGCCACATCGCCGCCCACGAGGACCACGGCATGATGAGCTACCTCGACGTCGTCCCGTAGAAGGGTTCTGACCTGCGGAAACCCCGTCGTGGACGACGACGCCTATTGGCGTGCCAGCCTGTGGCGGTCGGCCCAGGCGTTGATCGACGCGGCCAGCTCCTTGGGGCGGTCCTCCGGGGAGTGGTGTCCGGCCGGGCCGTGGCGGGAGACCTCCAGACCCGCGATGTTCTCCTCGCACCAGGCCACGGCACCCTGGTCGGTCATCGCGCCCGGGCCCGGCTCGAACGCGGCGAGCAGTTTGGGGACTTCGGGGCTGGCGGCCAGCCAGGCGTCGTAGCGCTCGACGCGGGCCACGACATCGGCGGGTTCGCCGTCCAGCGGCAGCATGCGCGTCCACGCCAGCACCGGGCGACGGCTCCGCGGGGTCGGAAAGGGGCGACGGTAGACCTCCAGGTCGGCAGGGTCGAGCAGCGTGGCCAGCGTCTCCGGAAGCCCCTCGATGAACAGGGACTTCTCAAGGATCATCTCCTCGCCCACCCCGGGGGTGCGCAGGAGGGTGAACAACTCCCGTCCTGCCGCCGGGAACTCGTCGCCAACCAGCGGCTTGATGATCGTCTCGGTGAAAGCGAGGCCGCGGACACGGTCCGGGAGACGGGTGGCTCGGTCGAAGGCGAGCGCGCCGCCCCAGTCGTGGCCGACGAGGACGGCCTCGGCAAGGTCCAAGGCGTCGAACCAGGCGTCGAGGTAGCGGGCGTGGTCGTCGAAGGTGTAGGCGATGTCCGGCTTGCCGGAGTCGCCCATGCCGATGAGGTCGGGGGCCAGGAGGCGGCGGCCGGGTGCGGCCACACCCGGCAGGACGTTCCGCCACAGGTGGGAGGAGGTGGGATTGCCGTGGAGGAAGACGAACGGCAGCCCGTCGGGGTCGCCGGACTCGCGGTAGTGGAGGGTGGAGTCAAGGACGGGGAGGGTGGGCATCGGGGGGTGTCACTTCGCTTTCGGTGCGGGGGATTCAGAGGTTGAGGCTCAGGACGCGGTCGACGGCGATCTCGACGACGACCAGGTCCGGCGGGGTCGGCGGGGCCGCGCGGTAACGGGCGGCGTAGCGGCGGATCGCCTCGGCCAGGCGCGCGGGATCGTCGGTGACGGCGGCCCGGCCTTCGAGGGTGACCCAGCGGAAGCCGTCCGCCTGACAGAGCGCGACACAGGCCGCCGGGCCGCCCTCCGCCACGTTTCGGGCCTTGCGGGCTCCCGCCCGGGTGGTCACCCGGGCCAGGCCGGTGGCCGCGTCGAAGGTGAAGCGGACCGGGGTGACGTGCGGGGTGCCGTCGGGGCGGACGGTGGTGAAGGTGGCCGTGTCGGGGAGAGCGAGGAACACCCGTGTGGCGGCGGGGAGTTCGAGGGTCGCCCGGGTCACTTCTTCTTCACGCCCTCGTGCCAGATCAGCTTGGCGATGTTCGGCTTCACGGCCGTGGTGATGACGCCCATGTGCGCACGGACGTACCTCCGTTCCTCCAGCTCGCGCAGCATGCTCGCGGCGAGGTCGGCACGGGCGGTGAAGACGCCGTCGGCGCTGGTCTCGGCGGTGTGGAAGTCCGTGACGACGGGGTGTTCGAAGAGGCCCGAGGGCCGGACGAGAGTCCAGTCGAGGTCCGTCCGGCGGATCAGGACCTCCATGCGGCGCATGTCTTCGTGGAGGGTGCGGCCGAGACGCCGGTTCACCAGCGGGTCGAGCACGTGGTTGAAGAAGTGCGCGCCGGTGGGACGCCAGTTCGGGTCGGCGATGCTGGAGCTGACGGCGAGCAGCCGGTGGATGCCGTGCCGGGTCATGGCCCCGGTGATGGCAGCGGCGCTCGCCGAGTATGTGGTGATGGCCTCCTTGCTGAAGCGCGCGCCCAACGCGGACAGGACGGCGTCCGTCCCGGCGATCGCGGCGTCGACGGCCGCCGGATCGGTGGCGTCGGCGATCGCCACAGTGAGACCTGGCCGCTCAACGAGGGAGCCGGCGCGGCGGGTTACGGCAACGACCTCGTGGCCGGCCGAGAGAGCCTGGTCGGTGAGGTGGCGGCCGGTCGGTCCGGCGGCGCCGAAGACTGCGATACGCATGGTGTCGGGTCATCCCTTCGGGTGGGTCCTGGAACGCCCTTGACTGTGCCGATCACGAAGCGCAAGGCTCAACGCCGATGAATAACTCCGCCCCCACCCCAGCCCGCACCCGAGGCCGCCCCCGCGGCAACCCGCCGACCCGCGAGTCGATCGTCTCCGCGGCCCGCGCGTTGTTCCTGGAACGCGGCTACCGGCGCACCACCTTGCGCGCGGTGGCCGAGGCTGCCGGGGTCGACCCGGCGCTGATCTCGTACCACTTCGGTTCGAAAAAGGGCCTGTTCGCGGACGTGATGCAGTTCCAGTGCGCCAACGCGCTGGCGGTGGACGAGGTCCTCGGCGGCGATCCGGCCACCCTCCCCGACCGCCTGATTGACGCGGTGACGGACCTGTGGGAAGACGCCGACTTCCGTCAACTCACCACCCAGGGCGACGAGGCTGCGGAAGTGCTTCGCGAATACCTGGAACACGAGCTGCTGGCCCGGCTTGTTGAATTCCTCGGAGGCCGGGACGCCACCGTCCGCGCCACGGCCGTGGTGACAATCCTCGGCGGCCTCATCTACACCCGCTACCTCAACCCCCTGCCCGCCCTCGCCAACCTCACCCCGTCCGAGACCCGTCACCTCCTCACCCCGGCGCTGCGCACGGCGTTGGCCCCGAGGCCGCGCACCGCGGCGACCACCAGAGCGGGCGGGCGGATCTCTTAGCGGTGGTGCCGCGCCGGGAGCCCGCGCGGTCGAGCCTCTGCCCATCTCCGCTGCCTCGGTCTTGCGGGTGTCTGTCTGCGATGACGGCAACACGCCACGGGAGGCTTGGTGGCTGCCGACAGGAACGCGAAGGGCACGCGGGCACAGCAGGCTGTGTTCGTCGGCCCGCATCAGTTGTTGCGACCATTGGGCGAGGGCGGGATGGGGGAGGTGTACCTGGTCTCGCTGGGCGGCGAGCTCATTGGCACCCGCTCCTCCCGGCTGACTCCGGCCGATCTGCGCCAGCTCGTCATGCGCGGCGCCCGCATCGGCGGTGCCGAACCCGGCCTACCCTCCGCTGCCCAGGCCGGGCCGCGGCAGGTCATCGAGGTGGACCGGACCGTCAACCGGGACGGAGACATCCAGCTCGCCGGACAGCGGATCCTGCTGGCCGCCCACTTAGCGGGCCAGCAGATCACCCTGCGCTTCGAAGGCCGAGTCCTCCACGTGATCGCGGGCGGCTACCTCGTGAAGACCCTGGCCTGCCCGATCGAGGAAGGTCAAGCGATCCGCCATCGTCGGCGCCCGCGTGGCTGCGGCCCAGCTGCCCCCACCGCCACCCGGGCCGCAGCAAGCGGTCAGGAAGGTTCCGAAGGACGGTGTCACCATGGTCGCCAACCAGTGTCTACGTGTCGGGGCCTCCCACGCCGGCAAGACCGTCACCATCGTCATCGAGGACACTGCCTTCCGCGTCCTTGACGGAGACGTCGAACTGTCGGTTCACCCCCGCAGGACCACCGGTCCGGTCTCGCGCTTCCGTCCCATGCCCGAGCAACGGACCGGCGGTCACTGAGCTCGGTCAGGCGCGCATCGAAGATCGACCGTGACCCATTCATGAAGAGCAGGCAAGACCTACGGCTCAAGCCTCCTCGACCAGTCCGCAGGCGGAGGGGAACGCCTCCAAGAACTCGCGCCGATCGGGATCGGTCTCGGCTTCGGCCAGATTCCCGATCACCGACAGGAGCCGGTCGAGTTGCTCGGGCGACAGGCCCTTGAGCACCGAGGCGGCGCTCTCCAGCACCCTCACCGCAGAGTCGGAATCCACCTCGTCCTCATCACAGCTGTCAAGGAACCAGAGGTTGTCAACGAGGAGTCCGGCAAGGACAGGAACCAGAGGATCGATATCGGTCACCCGGAGAATCTAGCCTGAGCCGAGCCGGGTGTTTCCAGCACCACCTTGACCTCGGTGAGACCCGGACAACCATGTCCTGGGACCGTCAACGATGTCCCAGTGCCGAACTGTCCAAGATCACCTGGGACCTCACACAGCGGGGAGTCTGCCGTGTCAGCTGACACTCCCTCGGCTGAACAATGGCATTGACCAGGGTGGGCGGGACAGGGATCGTATGCCCATGACGGACAGCACCTGGCTCAACCGCGATCACCAGCTCATCCCCGGCACGGAGCTCTTTCGCAGCGAGCGCAGGTTCCACCTCCTGGCCTACACGGCGAGCCACGGCCAGCTCCTGATGCGGAGCGTCGGCCGACCCGACGAACCTGGCGAGCCCGAGACAACGATTGACGTGCTGTTCAAGCCCGCCGCCGTGGTGAAGATCAGTGCCGACTACCGCGGCTTGGCGATCAGATGCGCGACCGAGGCCGAGAGCGAGCAGGTCAAGGCCAACCACGCCGGCATGTCCTTCGGCCGGGACGATCACGTTTTCGTTCTGGAGAGCCAGGGCGAGTCCGGCTACGTGGTCGCCATGGCCGTCGGCTGGACGGAAGGAGTCCTCGGCCGAACGCGCCAAAGCTTCTTCAACGAGTTCGACCCCGACAGGCCGATCTGGCCCAGCCGGCCTCTCTCCGGGGTCGACGCCGGCCTCGACATCGCCTCGCCCCAGGAACTCATCGACGCACTGTCGACGGAAGAGAGCGCCACGCTCCGCCGCGAGCGTCACCGCCGCGTCTACGTCGTCATGACGCGGGTGATCCGCCCCGACGGGCCCGACGTCACCGGAGCGGGCGTCTTCCTGACCAAAGCCGACGCCGAGGACGCCCAAGCCGTGATCACCGCGAAGTCGATCGACTGCTGGATCGAGGAGCTCCCGATAGCGCTCTGACCGGGATCCGCTCAGGAACCCTCGAAAGTGCAGAGAAGGATCACCGCCTCGTGCGGGCAGGAGGCCTTCCTCGACGGCCACGAGAAGGGCGGCGGCGAGGGCCAGGCCGGCTGCTGGCGCCGCAACTACCTCACCCGTCCCTCGCCTCGACTCCCTTGATGAGCTCAACGACGCCTTCGCCGCGTCCGAACAGGCCGAGGAGAACCGGCGGATCGGCATGCGGATCCGGACCATCGGCCAGGACGTCGCCCAGGCGGCCCCGCTCCTGCTGCCCCTCCCCGGCGACGCGTTCGAGACCGGGCTCGCCTTCACCCCGCGCGTCGACCGAAACGGCATGGTCGCTGTCCGGGTCTGCTGCTACTCGGTCCCGGCCCGCTGCATCGGCCGCACCGTTCACGTCCTGCTCCGCTCGAACGAGGTCGTCGTCTTCCATCGTCGCACCGAGATCGCCCGCCACTCGCGCCTGACCACGAAGGGCGCCGAGCGTGTGGTGCTGGAGCACTTCCTGGAAGTCCCGCCGGCCAAGCCGGGAGCCCTGGCCGGCTCCGAGGCACTCGACCAGGACCGCCGCGCGGGCACCTTCACCCCCCGCTCACGAGGCGTTCTGATCCGTCAGGCGGCCGTGCGGCTGCGTCGGTAGTCTCGGCGGGTGTCGTTGACTCAGTACGTCTACTTTGCGATCTCCAGCGTGGGCACCACTGCCGACGAGATCACCCAGCTGCTTGGCGTGGAACCGGACGAAGTCACGGTGCGGGGGAGTCTGACCGCCTCACCTCACACCATCCCGTTCTGTCACTGCTGGAAGCTAGTCTGCCGCGAGCCCGGCCTGCCGGTCGATGAGCAGATCGACCAGCTCCTCGGCAGGCTCCGGCCCCGCATGGAGGTGCTGACCAACCTGACGACCCGTCTCGCAGCCGAGGAGGGTCCTGGGGGCGCGATTCTGCAGGTCCACCGCTACTTCAACCGGCATGACGGGCGGCCCTCCGGCTCGCCGGACGACACGAGCCTCTACGGCTGGCGCCTGGACGGCGCGGTGGTGGACTTCCTCGCCGCAACCGGCGCAGAACTGGATGTCGGCGAATACGACATGACGCCCGGCGACGACTGACACCCATGCGGGCCGGGTCAGGACTGCCGATCTCGAAGGTCGGTTGGGAGCCGACGTGCTCCACCAGGTGGTGGTTCCTGACCTCGGCGCGGTGCGCGGCCGCCTCCTGGACTGCCGACTGCCGAGTACTCGCCCGTGACACCGGGTACTGCCCGCACGGTGATCCGACCGCACCGAGTGCGACTCCCGCCAGGGACAGAACCGCCGGCCCCGAACTCCCCCAGGATCCCGTGCCTGCAGCCTCCCAGCAGCGCCCTGCCTCCACCCAGAGGCCCCGAGGTCCGGCCACGCTTCCGACTCCAGGCGGATCTTGCAGCCAGTAGTGACGGGACAGCCCTTGGACTCCAGCCGGCCTTCCCCAGCCTCGGCCGCGAGGCCGTCGTCCGGCTGCTTCCGTCGGCACCGCGGTCGCACCCGAACTGCCGCACCGGCCACGCCCGTTCGAACCGGTCATCATGTGTGTGATGGAGATGCTCGACAAGGCCACCTTCGCCCAGGTGCCGCTGGAGGAGACCGGTGACCCGGCACTGCCCGTACGCGTCTCGGCCGACGCCGGCGACCTCTGCCGCGTCGGCACGTCTCCGCGGGGGCTCACTCCCTGCCTCTGTCCACCCCACCCCCGGAAGCCGGTCCGACCGGTCGTGGGGGGAGGGCCGATCGGCCCTCCCCGGGGGAGGGAACCGGGTCGGACCGGTGCCGTGCCTCGGGACGTCAGGCGCGGTGGGTGAGGCTCGCGCGCACGCCGTAGGCGGCGGCGCCGAGGGCGAGCACCGCGGCGCCCCACAGCACCGAGGCCCAGGGGAGGGCGAAGGCCAGCACCACGCACCCGGCCAGCCCGAGCGCCGGAACCACCCGCGGCGGGCGGCCCTCGGCGGGGGTGAGGGTCCAGGCGGAGGCGTTGGCGACGGCGTAGTAGGCGAGCACTCCGAAGGAGGAGAAGCCGATCGCGCCGCGCAGGTCCGCGACGGAGGCCAGGACGGCGACGACGGCGCCGACGGTGAGTTCGGCGCGGTGCGGGACGGCGAAGCGGGGGTGGACGGCGGCGAGCCGGTGGGGCAGGTGCCGGTCGCGGGCCATCGCCAGGACGGTGCGCGAGACGCCGAGGATCAGCGCGAGCAGGGAGCCGAGGGCCGCCACCGCGGCGCCGACGCGCACCACCGGGGCCAGGCCGGGCACCCCGGCGGCCCGGACCGCCTCCGTCAGCGGCGCGGTGGTGTGGGCCAGCCGCTCGGGGCCGAGGACGGCCAGGACGGCGAGCGCGACCACGGCGTAGACCACCAGGGTGATGCCCAGCGCGAGCGGGATGGCGCGGGGGATGGTCCGGCGCGGGTCGCGGACCTCCTCACCGAGGGTGGCGATGCGCGCGTACCCGGCGAACGCGAAGAACAGGAACCCCGCCGCCTGGAGCACCCCGTGGAAGCCGGCGTCCGCTCCGACGGCCCAGCGGCCGGTGTCGGCGCCGGAGCCGCTGAGGCAGGCGGTGACGACGGCGGCGAGCACGGACAGGACGACGGCGACGATCACCCGCGTCAGCCAGGCGGCCTTCTGCACGCCGACGTAGTTCACCGCCGTCAGGGCCACCACCGCCGCGACCGCCACCGCGTGCGCCTGAGCAGGCCACAGGTACGACCCGACGGTGAGCGCCATCGCTGCGCAGGACGCGGTCTTGCCGACCACGAACCCCCACCCGGCCAGGTAGCCCCAGAAGTCCCCGAGCCGTTCGCGCCCGTACACGTACGTC
>NZ_JBVHIP010000023.1:0-154033 GCF_055560495.1 Kitasatospora sp. NPDC023176
CGAAGCCGTCGACTCCGCCAAGACCGGCGGCATCATGGGCGGCGCCGGCGGCGGCCTCGGCGCCGGCGCCCGGGTCGTCTCCACCGCCGCCGAGAGCGCCGAGAACGCCTCCGTCGCCCTCGCCGGCCTGGCCAAGGTCACGGGCGCCGCCGACACCGTCCCCGGCCGCATGATCACCGGAGCCGGCCTCAGCTACGGCTACGACGCCGAGTTCAAGACCGGCCCGGTCATGCCCCTCGACGTCGTCGTGGGTGGAGTCGGCGGTGCGGCGGGACCACGTGGACGTTCCGGCGACAACGTTCCGCGCGGCCCGAAGCATGCCAAACCCGTTGAGCTACCGATGCCCGGCAAGTTGCCGCTTGAGTATGTCGAAGATCACCCGACGATCGCGAAGGTGAAAGCGGAGCTGGCGAGCGTGCCGTCCGAGATCTTCAACAAGGTCTGGGCCCATCTGAAGGAGGTGCCGGGTGGCGGGGTCAGTATCGGCCCCCGGCCCATCACGCAGCTCCCGGGCGGCTACCATCTCGCCGGCGTCAGCCCGGTGGGAGGAACTTCACCGGCGGATCACGTACCTGGTATGTACATACCTGGCCAGCGTAGGCTCCTGGTCAATTCGGCTGCCAAGACGCCGAGTAGTGTTGCTGTCCATGAGTTCGGGCATGCGGTCGATGAAGCTTATGGCAATCTGAGTCGTCAGCCAGAGTGGCTGCATGTGCAACAGCAGGTCATGGACCGGATCGGCAACAACCCACGGCTGACTCCGTACATTCGCCAGCCGCACGAGTACTTCGCCGAGGCGTTCAATCAGTGGACTGTCAAGAGGCTGGAAAGATTTACGTTCGGCGACCGCGAGGCCGCGCGGCTCCTGGAGGAATATTTTGAGCGAGCATTCTGAGCCCTATGAAGTCACCGACTACCCGATGCTCGACGCCAATGGCGTCACCATCTGGTTGAAGTACGGCGGAAGGACCGTGGAGGGGTACTTCTACGACGGGTGGTACAAGTTCGAGCCGGGGGATCCCCGCTACGACGAACTCCTCCCGCAAGCACGGCAGAATCCGCAGGATGTCGAAGAGAGCAACGCCCCGATCTACCCCGAGACCATGGCCATGCTGGACGAGATGCAGCGCAAGACGCGGGAGCGGAACGCCGGGCATTAGCAGAACGGGGTTTGCGCGGAGCCCGGGCGACGGTCCGGGCTCCGCGCGTGCGGAGCGGCGCCGCTCCTTGGAGGTCCATCCGTTCCGGTGGGTCATGAGGGATCAGCCGCGCTTGCCGCCGAAGCGCAGCTTCCACGGGGTGAGGGCGGATTCGAGCTGCACGGCCAGGCTCATCTTCGACACGCCCTGCCCGCGTTCCTCGAAGCGAATCGGCACTTCGAGGATGGTGAGTCCGCGCGTGACCGCGCGGTGGTTCATCTCGACCTGGAAGGAATAGCCGTTGCTGTGCACGGAGTTCGGGTCGATCGCGCGCAGTGTCTCGGCGCGCCATGCCTTGAATCCGGCGGTGGCGTCCTTCAGGCGCAGCCGCAGGATCGCGTTGACGTAGCCGTTGGCCCAGACCGACAGGGCTCTGCGGGACCAGGGCCAGTCGGCGGCGGTGGAGCCACCGGCCACGTAGCGCGAGCCGATCACGGCGGCGGCGCCCTTCGTCAGCAGGGCGTCGAGCATGACCGGGATCGCCGAGACGGGGTGGGAGAGGTCGGCGTCCATCTGGACCACGATGTCGGCGCCCTGTTCCAGCGCCCGGATCATGCCGGCGATGTAGGCGCGGCCGAGTCCGTCCTTGGTGTCACGGTGGAGCACGCTGACGTTGTCCGGCGACTCGGCCGCGAGTTTGTCGGCGATCTCGCCGGTGCCGTCGGGTGAGTTGTCGTCGACCACGAGCAGGTGCAGGTTCGGTACCGGCAGGTCCGCGAGCAGACCGGCCAGGACCGGCAGGTTGTCCCGCTCGTTGTAGGTCGGCACGACGACGACGGTCTTCGGGGATGCGACGGTCATCGGCAGCTCCTCGGGTCGGAAACGGGTCAGGGGCTGGTCATCTGGCGCCCGCGGGGCGCCGCGCGTCCTGTTCGTGTGAGGGGGCGGGCCGGAGCCGCCGGAAGAAGTCGAGGATCTGTCGGTTCACCTCCTCCGGTTGCTCCAGGTACCCGTAGTGGCCCGCGTGGGGGATCAGCCGGTGGGCGGCGCCGGGGATGGCCCGGGCCACCTCGGCGACCAGGTGCGGGGGCGTGACCAGGTCGTCGGCGAAGCCGATGACCAGACACGGAGTGGTGATCGCGGCGTAGGCCGCGAGGCGACCGGGGTCCGGTGTGAGGGCGAGCTGGTGCCGCAGGCCGGGGCCGGTGGACAGCGACTGTTCGAACACCGACAGCCAGTCGGACACCGCGAGGTCGTCGTCGAGTGTCCGCGGGGACAGGTTCTGGATCGCCTGCTGGGCCGCGTGGTACCGGCGTGGCAGTGTGATGCCGGAGTCCAGCAGCTCGATCTCGGCGCGGGCGGCGGCCGCGCGCAGCCGGTCGTCGCGGCCTCGGGTGGCCATCAGTACGGCGGCGGTGGCCAGGTCGGGCCGGGTCAGCAACAACTCCTGGACCACGTAAGCGCCGAGCGACGTCCCCACCAGGCGGCACGGTCCGGCGTGCAGGTGCTCGATCAGCCCGGCCAGATCGGCCGCGAGGTCGCCGACCGTGAAGCCGGCCTCGCCGGGGTCGCTGGGGGGCACGCCCCGGGAGTCGTACGTGATGACTCGGTAGCCGGCCTCGGTGAGCGCCGGTGCCTGGTGCAGGTGCCAGGCCCGGCCGCGACCGCCGGCGCCCATGACCAGGACGACCGGCTCTCCGGCTTCCCGGCCGTCGGGTGCGTGGTCGTCGTAGTGCAGCTGTGTCCCGCCGACGGTCGCGACGCTCATCAGCGGTCGGCCAGGCGATCGGCCAGGCTCTTCGGGCGCATGTCGGTCCAGTGCTCCTCGACGTACGCGAGGCAGGTGCCGCGGTCCGTGTCGGCCAGCGCGACCGACCACCCCGGGGGAACAGCGGCGAACGCGGGCCAGAGCGAGTGCTGACCCTCGTCGTTGGTCAGCACCTTGAACGTCGCGTCCGGGTCGTCGAACGGATTCGTCATCATCTGCTCCTTCGGGGGAGGGGTTTCAGGCGAGTGCCTGGCCGGAGACGAGCGTCTCGGCGTATCCGAAGACGTGGCCGCGCCCGACCGAGACCGGCCGCAGCGAGGCGAAGTCCGCGTCGAGCACGTCGAACATCTCCAGCGTCGCGTCGCCCGACCACACCTCGGAGAACTCGACCCCCGTGACGGTCGAGGTCACCAGCCCGACGGGCGGCTGCTCGCCGGGGAGCCAGGCCGGCTGGACCCGGCTGTGCACCAGCGGCACGGTGTGCAGCAGCGGCGGTTCGGCGGCCGGGGCGGTCACGCTCACCGAGGCCTGGGCGATCCGGCGGCCGCCGGTCGCGGCGGTGCCGTGGTAGGTGCCCGCGGCGGAGCCCAGCGGCCCCGCCCTGCCGACCCGCATCGGCCGGGTCTGGTGCACCTCGCCGAACTGCTTCGGCATCCCCTGCACCCAGCCGCGCAGCAGCGGCACGGGCTGGTCGACCCAGGCGTACGGGCAGCGGGCCAGGCGGCGGCCGCGGTACTCGCAGCCGAGCAGGATCAGGAACTCGCTGAACTGGCTGGCACCCGGATCGGCCAGCTCGGTGCCCGGCTCCGAGCACCACTGCCAGTGCGCGAAGACCGCGGCGGCCTGCCCCGGATCGGCACCGGGGTCGAGCTCGGGCGGGAGGAACCGCGCTGCCGCTACCGGGTCCACCCGGTAGTCGACCATGACGACCTCGCCGGAGAAGTGCCACGGCGGAGGGGTCAACGTGGCCGAGGTGCCGGACGGGGAGAGCGGCAGGCTGTAGCCGAGCAGGCCGCTGACGACGGAACTGGTCATCGGAGGGTTTCCTGGTTTCTCCAGGCGGTGGCGAGCCGTGCGGCCGCCTCCGCCAGTCGGTCGGGGGAGTTGAAGCTGTACGCGAGTCGCAGGTGGGTGCCGGTCGCGCTGCCGAAGCGGGAGCCCGGGGCCACCGCGACGCCCGCCCGGTCGGCGGCGGCGAGCAGGGACGCCTCGCCGCGCCGCGGGTCGAAGGTCAGCCAGACGAAGAAGCCGCCGGCCGGACGGTCGATGGTCACCGACTCGCCCAGGTGGGCCCGAAGGGCGGCCACCAGCGTCTCGCGCCGCAGCCGGAGTTGCGCACGCAGCCACGACAGGCGCTGGTCGTAGCGGCCGTCCCCCATCAGCATGGCCACGGCCAGTGAGGTCAGGTGGTTGAGCGCTCCGCCGCTGACCAGCTGGCCGCGGCCGGTCAGTGTCTCGACCAGGTCCGGCCCGGCTTCCAGCCAGCCGAGCCGCAGGCCCGGTCCGAGCGTCTTGGCGAACGAGCCGAGCCGTATCACCCCCTGCCGTCCGGCCAGCGCGGCGAGCGAGGGCGGTGGTGCGGTGCGGTCCAGGCTCAGTTCGGCGTACGCGTCGTCCTCCACGATCGGTACCCCGTGCCGGGCGGCGACCGCGAGCAGCTCCCGGCGGCGCGGTTCGCCGGCGACCGTGCCGGTCGGGTTGTGGAAGGTGGGCGTCAGGTAGCCGAAGGCCACGTCGTCGCCCTGGGACAGGGCCCGGTCCAGGTCCTGCGCCCGCATGCCCTCACCGTCGGCGTCCACCTCGCGCAGTCGCAGGCCGTGGTCGGTCATGATCCTGCGGCCCAGGTCGTAGCACGTGCGCTCGACGACGACGGTCCGGCCGGGCCGGCCCAGGACGGTGCACAGCAGGGCCAGCGCCTGTGAGGTGCCGGCGGTGACCATGATCTCCTCGGCCGTGCAGCCGTGGCGGGCGGCCAGCAGGGCGCGCAGCGGCTCGGCTCCGGCGTTGGCGCCGTAACTGAGCGCCGCGGGGCCGAACTCGGTGAGGGCCTCCGCGTAGAGCGGCACCACCTCGTCGACCGGCAGCAGGTTCGGTTCGAGGTAGCCGGGTCCGAGGTCGATGACGCCGGGTGGGGAGACGGCCTGCACCACTCCCGCACGCCACCAGCGGGTGTGCGGGAGCGGGGCGGCCGTGGTGTCCGGTGGAACCATCAGCTCTGCAGCCCCGGAGCGGCCAGCAGGGCCGAGCGCAGCACCTGCGCGCCCGTGACCAGGGTGGAGGGGTTGCGGGACAGGGCCAGGCGCAGCATCCGCTCGCCCTCGTCCGGCCTCGCCCAGTGGAACTTCTGGCAGGGCAGCACGTAGAGGTTGTGGGAGCGGACCGCGGACCAGACGTCCAGCGCCAGCCGGGAGCCGACGTGCAGGCGCTCCACGCTGGTCCGGGCGTGTTCGTCGACGAAGGCGATGTCGGGTACGCCCGCGAGCTCGGCGCGCACCAGGGCCCGGTTCTCGGCGATCGTGCGCTGCAGCTCGGTCAGGCCGCCGTCCGCCCCGTCGTCCGCGAACCGCTTCACCATGAGCAGGATCAGCGGCGAGGTGCCGAGCAGGATGTCCGAGTGGATCTTCTCGATCGGCAGGTCCACGTTGGCCGAGCGGACCAGCCAGCCGATCTTGAGCTCCAGCGTGGGCCACAGCTTTCCGGTGTCCTCGATGACCACCCAGCGGCAGCCGCTCCCGTCGAGGACGGTGTAGTGGTCGAACTGGGCGTCGGGGTCGAACCCGCGGAACGACGTGTCCAGGGCCAGCACCACGTCGTGCTCGGCGCACTGCTCGGCGAGCCTGGTCAGGCGGGCCTCCGTCATCACCCGGCCGGTGGGGTTGTTCGGCGTGGTGACGAAGACGCAGCCCACCTGCCGGAGCAGCTCGGCCGGCAGGTCGTCGTCGTGGGCCTGCTCCTCCTCGACCGGGATCAGCCGCAGGCCGACCCCGCGCAGGATGTCGGGGATGTTGTCGAACGTGGGGTGGATCAGCGCCACCGCGTCGGACGAGGTGACCAGCGAGCGGGCGAGGATCTCCATGGCCAGCGAGGAGGAGTAGCAGCTCAGCGTCCGCCCGGCGGCGAACGGGTGGCTGTGCTGGCCGAGCATGCCGAAGAACGAGTCGGCGGCCTCCTGCTCGATCTCCGCCACCGGACGGAGGACGGCCTCGGCCCACATGTCCGGCAGCTCGGCGACGATCTTGGCCTGCGCGGCCGTGAGTTGCTGGCGGGCGTGCCCGTCGGCGAGGTTCATCGAGCTGTTCAGGGCGAGGGTCTCGAATTGGGTCAGGTTCTCCGCGGAGACCGTCGGCAGAATTCTGTTCACAAGCACCTCTCAGGAGAGTGTCGGGCGAAGTGTGCTTGGAGCCACGGCGGTTGCCGGGACTCACCGGCTCGGGCGCCGGGATAGGAATCGCATTGACCTGCTGTCAGCAGTAGGCGAACCGGGTGAGCAATCGTTCGGCGTCGTCGATGCGTTCACCGGACGGCAGCCCGGCTTTTCCGACGAAGCGTTTGAGGTACCCGGCCCCCTCGGTGCCGCCGGAGCCGGTCATGTCCGGCAGGTAGCGGCGGCCGAATCCGTAGTGCCGGCCGCGCCAGACGTGCAGTGGCGCTTCGCTCGCGGCGAATGCCTCGCGAACGTCGGCGTCGCGGGCGCCGGCCGCGGCGTCCCGCAGGGACGTGAACTCGCGGAGCACCGGGTCGTTGACCGGGGCCAGGTGTGCGAACCCCTTGTAGATCTCGATCTTCCGCTCGTCGTAGCCGTACACCACCAGTTCCATCAGGTGGTAGTTGAGCGACTGGACGGCGCTGGCGCTCCCGGTCGCGTCCCGGAAGCCCTTGAAGAGCTCCGGGGTCAGCGTCCGCAGCGCGTGGAAGACCACGTTCAGCAGCTCGGCCGCCCAGGTCAGCTGGCTCATCCGCAGGATGTACTCGGCGCGGTCGTGGTCGATGGCCTCGGTCGCGCGGCGCGCGGTCCAGCGGACGAGGAAGAAGCCGATCTCGCAGGCCTGCACGGCGCGCATGAAGATGTGCTCGTCGTGCTTGTCCGACCGGCGGAATCCCGAACAGCGGTTGACCACCATCAGGTCGTGGATCAGCACGCCGTCGTGGCCGGCGAGCCGGACCAGCCCGGCGCTCGCCATGGTGCGGTCCGGGCCGATCGGGGACCGGCCCAGGTGGGCGAGCACGGCCTCCAGGCGGAGCACGCGTTCCGCGCCCTCCTCGACCGTGGTCTCGTGCAGTCCGGCCTCGCGCTCCTCCAGCCCGATCAGGTCGGTGACCAGTGCGTGCACCAGCAGCAGGCCGGCCTGGTACGGGTCCTCCCGCCGGGCGAAGTACCAGCCGGCCACGTGCAGTCCGGTGTAGCGGTAGTACTCGGGTATGTCGAGCCGCCGGCTGAACGGCCGGGTCAGCAGCCGCAGGATCTCGTTCTCGTCGGTGTCCGGCCCGGCCACGGCCGCGTCGTAGCGCCCGGACAGCCGCAGGACCTCGTGCTCGGGCAGCTCGGCGAGCGGCGTCGCGTGCAGCCGGGCGGCCAACTCGGCGCAGGCGGCGGGCAAGGCCCGCGAGCGGGGCGGGGTGACGGCTCGTGCGGTGCTCACCGCTCGGACCCGCTCGTCGCGCGCCGGCCGATGATCAGGTGCTTGTCGCCGCTGGAGCGCCGGACCGTGCCGTCCGCGAATCCGGCCTGTCGCAGCAGGTCCAGGTACTCGGCCGCGGTGCGGTGCCGGCCCTGGGTCTCGATGTGCATGGAGAGGTTCATGACGGCCGTGGCGAGCGGGCCGCCGCGGTCGTCGTCGAAGAGTCGCTCCATGATCAGGACCCGGCCGCCGGGCAGGCACGCCTCGTACGCCTTGCGCAGCAGCGTCGCGCAGGTCTGGTCGTCCCAGTCGGACAGGATGTAGCCGAAGGCGAAGCAGTCGCCGGTCGGCAGCGGGTCGTGGAAGAAGTCGCCGGCCGTGAAGGCCAGCCGGTCGTCGAGCCCGTGCTCGGCGGACCGCGCGGCCAGGTGCGGACCCACCTGGGGAAGGTCGAACACGGTCGAGCGCAGCTGGGGAAAGGCCTGCAGGGCGGCCACGGAGAAGGGCCCGCTCGCTCCGCCCACGTCGATCAGCTGACGCGCGCCGCTCAGGTCGGCCAGGGCGGCGAGTTCGTGCGAGACGTGGTGGCTGAGGCCCCACATCGCGCCCAGGAAGCGGCCCACCGACTCGTCGTCGCGGTAGATGGCCTCGAACGGAGCCGGCTCGTCCCGGTCGGTCTCGACCTTGCCCACGTGCAGGTAGCCGCTCAGTTGTCCGAACTGCCCGGCGGTGTCGTCGATCAGGTGGTCGACGAATCCCATCAGGTAGCGGGGGTCCGCGCGGTCGACGTAGGGCCTCACGTCCGCCGCGAGTGCGTAGCACCCGCCTTCGGCGTCGAGGACGCCGAAGGCGGACAGCACCAGCAGGAGTCGCTCCAGGGTGTCCTCGTCGACGGTCAGGGCGGCCGCGATCTTTCCGGCGCTTTCGCCGCTGTGTCGGGTCAGGTACTCGAAGACGCCGTGCCGGTCCGCGATGCGCAGAGCGTGGGTGGCGTACATTCCGTAGACGGCGCGTTCCAGATCCGCAGGAATCATTGTTTTCGCTGCCCATCGGTGCAAGGGAATGGTCGGGCATGGTCGGGCGGCAGGTTTTCCAGGAGGCCGCCGGGATTCCGGGCGTGGGATTGCCCGGTGCCCGGGAGTGAGGATTCGCCCGGGGTCGCTGAGAAGTATTTCGGCGCACGCGACGGATCGGCCATCTTCTTGACCGCAGAGTGAAACCCCCAGTTCAGGGGTGTTTCCGGAAAGCCGGACGAGCGGTTTCACGCCTGACCGGCAGGGCGGCGGGGCCGGCGGTGACCGTGGCTCGGGACTCGCACCGCCCGGGCCGACATGGAGGGGAGGATTCCGCTCCGGCCGGCCGCACCCCGGGCGTCGAGTTTCGGACGGGCGGTCGGCGCGGGAGCCTGGTTCGAATGGGAAAGCGCTGGTGGGAACCGTTATTCGAGGGCCGTCGGGGCGGGCTCTAAGATCATTTTTCCGCTGGGCTCGGGTTGATCGTGGAGGGCGTCAGACGGTACGGTTCCAGCAAAAAGGGGGAAAGGGTCTCCAGTGAGTAGTGGATATGCTCTCCTGTTGGAATCTGTGACAAAAACCTACGGTTCCGGCCGCAATGTGGTCACAGCCTTGAATGACGTGACGATCGGCGTGCGGCGGGGAACATTCGTCGCGATCATGGGCCCCTCCGGCTCGGGCAAGAGCACGTTCCTGCACTGCTCGGCCGGTCTCGACCAACCCACGACGGGCGGCGTGACCCTGGGCGACACCCGCCTGGCCGGGCTGAACGAGGAGCAGCTCACCGAGATGCGACGGGAACGGGTCGGGTTCGTCTTCCAGGCGTACAACCTGCTCGACTCGCTCACCATCGCCGACAACGTGGGCCTGCCCTTCCGGCTGGCCGGCGAGCCCGTTCCCACCGACCGGGTGCGTGCCGCGCTGGCGAACGTCGGGCTCGACGACATGGGCGACCGCTACCCCGGGCAACTGTCGGGCGGTCAGCGGCAGCGGGTGGCCATCGCCCGGGCCCTCATCACGGGACCTGACGTGATCTTCGCCGACGAGCCCACGGGTGCGCTCGACACACGTACCGGCAGGCAGGTCCTGCAACTGCTGCGGGGGGTCGTGGACCGGACCGGCCAGACCGTGGTGATGGTGACCCATGACCCGGTCGCCGCCTCGCACGCGGACTCGGTGACCTTCCTGGCCGACGGCCGGCTGGCCGGCGAACTCGTCGGGCCGACGCCGGAACTGGTGGCCGACCGGATGACCAGGCTGGGTGAGTGGTGAGCCGCAGAAAGAAGGCCGAGCCGGCGGATCCGCCGGCGGCCCAGAAGGCCAAGAAGAAGATCCGCACCCTCTCGCGGCAGAACCTCTCGCTGGCCTGGAGCACGATTCGCGGCCGCAAGGGCGGCTTCGCGGCGGTGCTGGTCGCCGTCGCGGTCGGCTCCGCCGTGATCACCGCCTGCGGGGTGCTGCTGGAGACCGGGATCAGCTCGGGAGTCCCGGCCGAGCGCTACCACCAGGCAGCCGTGGTCGCCGGCGGCTACCAGGCCATGCCCGTCGACGGCGACACCGACCCGAGGCTCTCCGAACGGGTCAGGCTGCCCGCCGACACGGTCGCGAAGGTCGCCGCGGTCCAGGGCGTCCAGTCCGCGGTCGGGGACGTCAGCGTCAGTCTGACCGTCCTCAGGAAGGGCTCCGTCCTGGACGGTCCGCCCGTGTACGGGCACGGCTGGTCCGCCTCGGTGCTGGCGCCGTTCACGCTGCGCTCGGGCGCCCGGCCGCAGGCGACCGACGACGTCGTGCTCGACAGCGACCTCGCCCAGCGGGCCGGGGTCGCCCCCGGAGACACCGTCACGCTGGTGACCGGGTCGACACCGCAGTCGTACCGGGTCAGCGGCGTCGCCGCGCCCGCGGCCTCGCTCGACCGGCAGTCCGCGGTCTTCTTCACCGACGACCGGGCGGCGCAGCTCTACGGCACGTCGGACACGATCGACGCGGTCGGTGTGCTGGCCGCGAACGGAACCGACGCGGACACCCTCGCCGACCGGATCAAGAAGGCCGTGCCCGGCGTGGTCACCTCCACCGGCGACGACCGCAGCGACGTCGAGACGCTCGACGTCGGGCAGATGCGGTCGTTCGTCATCGAGGTGGCCAGTGCGTTCGGCGCCACCATGATCCTGCTGGTGATCATCGTGGTCTCCGGCACGCTGGCCCTGTCGGTGCAGCAGCGCCGCCGTGAGCTGGCCCTGCTGCGGGCCGTCGGCGCCACCCCCCGGCAGGTGCTGCGCATGATCGGCGGCGAGGCCGTGCTCGTCGGCGGGATCGGCGCCGTGCTCGGTGCCCTCCCCGGCATCCTGCTCGCCATGCTGCTGCACACCCTGTTCACGGCGGCCGGCGCGCTGCCGTCCGGGTTCTCGCTGGTGATCACGCCGTTGCCGGTGCTGTTCTCCCTGCTGATCTGCGTCCTCGCGGCCCGGATCGGCGGCTGGCTCGCCGCCCGGCGCGCCGCGAAGGTCAGCGCCGTCGAGGCACTCGGCGACGTGGCCGTGGAACCGAAGAAGCTCGGCTGGGTCCGGCTCACGATCGGCGTGCTGCTCGTGCCCGGCGGGCTGGCCGTCGCGATCGTGCTGCCGATCGCGCTGCCCGGTGAGTCGGCCATCGACGGCGCCGCCAGCTCGGCGCTGGTCCTGGTGATCGCCATCGGCCTGCTGGGACCGAAGCTGTTCGGCGGCATCGCGGCCCTGCTCGGCCGCCGCCCGGGCGGCGTCACCCGGTTCCTCGCCATCGCCAACTCCCGGGCCCGGGCCCGTCGGCTCAGCGCCGCCACGACTCCGCTGATCATGGGCGTGACCATGGCGTCCGCACAGCTCTTCAGCGGCACGACGCTCGCTGCCACCGCGCACGACCAGGTCGTCGGCGGCGTGATCGCCGACCACGTGGTGACCTCCGACAGCGCGGGCATCTCACCCGATCTGGCGGACGTGCTCCGGAGGGTCCCCGGCGTCCACACGGTCGGGCCGGTCGCCCGGACCTCGACGATCCTCACCTGGCCGGACGGCGACAGCATCCAGTACCGGGTCTCCACGGCGCAGGGCGTCGACCCCGCGGCCGTCCCGGACACCATGAACCTGGACGTGCTGCGCGGCGACCTCGGCGGCCTCACCGGGGCCACGGTCGCACTCAGCCGCCTCGTCGCCGGCACGGTCGGCGCCGACGTGGGCGGCCACGTCGACGTGCACCTCGGCGACGGCACCGTCGAGAAGGCCACGGTGGTCGCGGTCTACGAGAACGGCCTCGGCTTCGGCGACGTCACGCTGCCCCACGACGTGGTCCTCGCCCACACCACCGACCACCTCGACCAGTGGCTGATGGTGAGGTCCGACCGGGCGGCGGACCTGGGCGCGGCGCTGAAGGCGTACCCGACGACGAGCGTGCGCGACGCCGAGGCGGTCACCGTCGCACCGACCGATTCCGCCAACGACGGGATCAGCCTCGTGCTCAACGCCGTACTGCTCGGCTATCTCGCGATCGCCGTCGTCAACACGCTGGTCATGGCGACGATCTCACGGCGGCGTGAGTTCGCCCTGCTGCGCCTGGTCGGCACCCGCACCGACCAGGTCCGGTCGATGATGCGGCAGGAGGCGGCCATCATCGTGCTCTGCGCGATCGTGGTCGGCACGATCGCCGCGCTGCCGTCGCTGATCGGGATGAGCTACGCGATCCGCCACTCGGTGTTCCCGTCCATCCCGCCCCTGATCTACCTCGGCATCGTGGTCGCGGCCGCGGCGATCGCCTGGCCCGCCGTGATGCTGCCGGCCCGGCTCGCCCTGAGGCCGGCGGCCGTGGAGGCGATCGCGCGGCCCGAGTGACGTACGAGCGCCGGCGCGGGTGAGGCGTGGCTTCGGCCACGCCTCACCCGTTTTCGCGCGTCCCCCGCCGGGCCTCCACCAGGAGGGCACTTTCCGCACCGTTCAAGCGGGCAGTTTCCTCACCGCTCAAGAACGTGGAGCCGGTGCGCCTGCGCAGGCCAAGCTCGACCGTCGGAAGATCCGCGCGCCACGCGTGTCTCTAGCGGAAGGCCGAGCATGTCCCACGGTTTTGACAACGCACCCGCCGCCCCGGGGAACCGGGCCGTCCACCACGTCGTAGCCGCGCACGCCCGGCGGGACCCGGGCGCGCCCGCGGTCGTCGATGCCGAGAGGACGCTCACCTACGGCGAGTTGGACGAGCGCGCCAACCACCTGGCCCACCTCCTCGTCGCCGCCGGGGCGAGCGCCGAGTCACGGGTCGGCATGCTCATGGGCCGCTCGGGCCACTCGCCGGAGACCGTCGTCGCCATGCTCGCCGTGCTCAAGGCGGGCGCCGTCTACGTGCCGCTACACGAGAGCCACCCCGACGACCGGATCCGCTGGACGCTCGCCGAGACCGACGCGGTCGTGCTGATCGCCGACGGGTCGACCGCCGGCCGGGCGGCGACCGCCGGGCCGCCCGTGCTCGTCGTGGACGGGGCGGACACCGGCCGACGCCCCGACGCCCCGCGGGTGGGAGTCGACGAGGAGCAACTCGCCTACCTCATCCACACCTCGGGCTCGACCGGCAGCCCCAAGGGCGTGGCCATCACCCACCGCAACATCACGGCGCTGGCCCGGGACCGCCGCATGCGCGCCGCCTTCGGCCGCAGCGCGCTGTTCAACGCGCCGCTCGCGTTCGACGCCTCCACGTACGAGGTCTGGCTGCCGCTGCTCAACGGGGGCCGGGTCGTCATCGGGCCCGCGGAGCTGACCGCGCCGGGGCTGGCCGGGCTCATCGCCGAGCACCGCCTCGACGCGGTCTTCCTGACCTCATCGCTGTTCCGGCTCTTCGCGGAGGAGCGACCCGGCTGCTTCGCGGGGCTGCGCGAGGTGTGGGCCGGCGGCGAGGCGCCGTCGGCGGCCGCCATCGAGGGGATGCGACGTGCTTGCCCCGGCACCGACTTCGTCAACGGCTACGGCCCGACCGAGTGCACGGTGTTCGCCACCACGCACCGGATCACGTCGGACGACGTGCGCGTCCGGGCCACCGTGATCGGCACCGCCCTGGACGACACCGAGGCGTACGTGCTCGACGAGCGGCTGCGGGCCGTCGCGCCGGGCGGTGCCGGCGAACTGTACCTGGCGGGCGAAGGCACCGGCCGCGGCTACTTCGGGCGCCCCGCGCTGACCGCCGAGCGCTTCGTCGCCGACCCGTTCACCCCCGGCAGCCGCCTCTACCGCACCGGCGACCGGGTGCGCCTGACCGAGGACGGGCTCATCGAGTTCCTCGGCCGTGCCGACCACCAGGTCAAGATCCGCGGGTTCCGGATCGAACCGGGCGAGATCGAGGCGGCGTTGCGGGACTGCCCCGGCGTCACCGAGGCCGTCGTGGTGGTGCGGGAGAGCGGTCCGACGCGCAGCATCGTCGGGTACCCGACGGGGCCGAGTCCGCTCGCCGAGCGCGCGCTGCTCGACCGGCTGGCCGAACGCCTGCCGGGCTACATGGTGCCCGCGCGCATCGTCTGGATGGACCGGCTGCCGGTCAACGCCAACGGCAAGGTGGACCGGCCCGCGCTCCCCGAGCCCCCGGCCGACGGCGCCGGGGCGTACCGCGCACCGCGGACGGACACCGAGCGCGAACTCGCCACGATCTGGGCCGAGGCGCTCGGCGTCGAACGGGTCGGTGTGACGGACGACTTCTTCGCCCTCGGCGGAGACTCCGTGCTCACCATGAAGATCGTCGCCCGGGCGCGGGCCAGGGGGCTCGTGCTGAGCACCGCCGACGTCTTCGCCCACCCGACGGTCGAGGCGCTGGCCGGCACGGCGGCGCCGCTCGACGAAGGCCCGGCAGCGCCGACCGGGTCACAGCCGAACGGGTCGCCGCGGGCGGGCAGTTACCCGCTGACCTCGATGCAGAGCGGCATGCTCTTCGACAGCCTGATGCTCGACGACCCGGCGCTGCACCTGGTGCGGTTCGTCGTCCGGCTCGGCGACGTCACCGACCCCGCCCGGCTCGGCCGGGCCTGGCAGGACGCCACCGAACGACACGCGGTGCTCCGGACCGAGCTGCGCTGGGCCGACGTCGAGGAGCCCGTGCAGGTCGTCCGGGACGAGGTCACCCTGCCGGTGACCCAACTCGACTGGAGCGCCCTGCCGGAGGCGGAGCACCCCGGGCGGCTGCGGGAACTGCTCGACGCCGACCGCGCCGCCGGCGTCGACCTCACCCGGGCGCCGCTGAGCCGGGTCACGATCGTGCGGCTCGGCCCGGACTCCGTCGAACTCGTCTGGACGATGCACCACGTGCTCACCGACGGCTGGAGCGCCGCGGAGCTGCTGCAGGACGTGCTCGACGGGTACCGCGGCGAGCCGGTGCGCTCGCGCCCGCCGTTCCGGGACTTCGTCCACTGGCTCGCGGGCCAGGACCTGGCCGCCGCCGACGACTACTGGCGTGGCCGGATGGCCGGCTTCACGAGTCCGGTCGCCGTGCCCGGCGACCACCTGCCGCCCGACGACCACCGGCCCACGGCCAGGCGGTTCGTGCAGGTCACGGTGCCGGCGGAGACGGCCGCCCGGGTCTGCGCTTACGCGCGGCGCACCGGGCTGACCACCAACACGCTGGTCCAGGGGGCGTGGGCGATCCTGCTGGCGCGGCTGAGCGGCGAGCGTGACGTCTGCTTCGGCACCAGCATGTCGGTGCGGCCGGCGGACCTGCCCGGCGTCGAGTCGATGGTCGGCATGATGATCAACACCCAGCCCGTCCGGGTCCGGGTGGCCGACGACGAGGAGCCCCGGACCTGGCTGACGGAGCTCCAGCACGAGCAGGTCGCGGCACGGGAGTTCGGGTACGCCCCGCTGAACCGGGTGCAGTCCTTCGCCGACGTGGCGCCCGGCGCCGCGCTGTTCCACACGGCCGTGGTCTTCCAGAACTATCCGTTCGACCGGACCGCGGTCCGCGCGTTCGACGTCGAGTTCGCCACCAACTACCCCCTGGCACTGAGCGTGTTCCCCGACGAGTCGCTGGTGATGCGACTGCTCTACGACGAGACGATCTTCGAGTCGGCCACCGTCGAGCGGGTCGCCGCGCGGCTGATCACGGTGCTGGACGGGTTGGCCGGCGGGTCCGCGCCCAGCGTCGGCGACGTGACCGTGCTGACCGACGCCGAGCGGGAACTCGTCCTCGGCGGATGGAGCGTGGCCGCTCCCTCCGAGTACCCCATCGAGCGGCGGATGCACCGGCTCATCAGCGAGCGCGCCGCCCGCCGGCCGGACACCGTCGCGATCGAACGCGGCGAGGAGCGGCTCACCTACGCGGAGGTCGAGGAGCGCGCCAACCGGCTCGCCCACCACCTGGTCGGCCTCGGCATCGGCCCGGACGTGCTGGTCGGTGTGTCCGTCGAGCGCGGCCCGGACCTGGTCGTCGGCGTCCTCGGCACGCTCAAGGCCGGCGGCGCCTACGTGCCGATCGACCCCGACCACCCGGCCGAGCGCGCCGCCGCGATCCTGGCGGAGGCGCGCCCGGCGGTGGTGCTCACCCACGCCCGCCACCGCGACCTCTTCGCCGGCACGAGCACCCCGCTCGTCCTGCTCGACCAGGACTGGCCGGCCGTCGCCACCCGGCCGGCGACGGCGCCGCCCGACCGCGGCGGCCCGCGCGATCTGGTGTACACCGTCTACACCTCGGGCTCGACCGGAAAGCCCAAGGGCACCATGGTCGAGCACCGGTCCATGGTCAACACCGTCGAGGCGGTCATCCCGCTGCACGTGCGCCCCGGCAGCCGGATCTACCAGCTCTCCCCGATGAGCTTCGACGCCGCCTCGCTCGTCCTGCTGAGCACGCTCGCGGGCGGCGCCACCCTGGTCGCCCCGGTGACCGCCGGGACGTACAGCGGCGCCGAACTGATCGAGCGACTGCGGGAGTCCGACGTCACCGCGGTCACCGGGCCGCCGACCGTCCTGCCGGTGCTCGACCCGGCGGAGCTGCCGAACCTCGAATCCATCCTGTGCGGCGGCGAGGTCCTCACCCCGGACCTCGCCGAGGCGTGGTCACCCGGCCGCCGGCTGCTCAACGGTTACGGCCCCAGCGAATGCGCGGTCGCCGCGACGCTGTTCGCCGCGGAGCCCGGCGTCCGGTACGACAACGTCCCGATCGGCAGGCCGATCCCCAACACCAGCGCCTACCTGCTCGACGACCGGCTGCGCCCCGTGCCGCCCGGCGTCACGGGGGAGCTCTACCTCGGCGGCGCCGGCGTCGGCCGCGGTTACGTCGGCCGGCCGGACCTGACCGCCGAGCGCTTCGTGGCCGATCCGTTCGGTGCGCCGGGGGCCCGGCTGTACCGCACCGGCGACCTGGCCCGCTGGAACCCGGACGGCACGCTGGAGTTCGCCGGCCGGGCGGACGACCAGGTCAAGATCCGCGGCTTCCGGGTGGAGCCGCGCGAGGTCGAGAACGTGCTGCTGCGGCACGAGGCGGTGGCCGAGGCCGCGGTCGTCGTCCAGGCCGACGGGGCCGGCAAGCGGCTCGTCGCGTACGTGGTGCCGCGCGCCGAGGTGCCCGCCGCGGACGAGCTGCGCGCACACGTCGCCCGGTACGTGCCCGCCTACATGGTTCCGGCCGCCGTGGTGTCGATGACGGCGCTGCCGATCAACCGCAACGGCAAGCTCGACCGGACGGCGCTGCCCGTGCCGAGACCCCGTTCGGACGAGGAGTCGTACGTGGCACCGGCCAACCCGACCGAGGAGGCCGTCTGCCGGATCTGGGGCGAGGTGCTGGACCAGCCCCGGGTGGGCGCGCGCGACAGCTTCTTCGACCTCGGGGGCGACTCGATCAACGCGATCCGGCTGGCCGTCCGGATGCGCACCGCGTTCGGTGTGCCGGTCTCCCCGAGGGACCTGTTCGAGCACCGCCAGGTGAGCGACCTCGCCGGGGTCGTCCAGCAGCGGATCCTCACGAGCCTGGCCGCCCTCTCCAGCGCCGAAGCGCCCGGCCGGATCTGACCCAGGAAGGAACGCAGATGACCCAGTCCGACGAGATGCTCGCCTCCGTACCGGCCCACCTGCGGGCGGAGCTGCTGCGCCGCCTCGCCGGCGAGTCCGCGCCCGTGGACCGGCCGATCCCCGCCGCCCCCCGCGACGGCCTGCCGCCGATGTCGTCGGCACAGGAACGGCTTTGGTTCCTGGCCGAGTTGGAACCGGACAGCCCGGAGTACAACGCGCTGCGCGCGCTGCGGCTGCGCGGCGAGCTCGACGCCGCGGCGCTCGGTGCCGCGCTCGACCAGGTCGTGCGCCGGCACGAGACGCTGCGCACCACGTTCGACGCGCTCGACGGCCGCGGCGTCCAGGTCGTGCACGAGCACACCGTCCGGTCGCTGCCCACCGTCGACGTGTCAGGGCCCGACGCCGCGCTCGCGGTCGAGCGCTTCCTCACGGCGGAGATGAACACCCCGTTCGACCTGCGCCGCGGACCGCTGCT
This sequence comes from Kitasatospora sp. NPDC023176, assembly GCF_055560495.1. Taxonomy (NCBI): domain Bacteria; kingdom Bacillati; phylum Actinomycetota; class Actinomycetes; order Kitasatosporales; family Streptomycetaceae; genus Kitasatospora; species Kitasatospora sp. NPDC023176. Next base: position 18,008 of record NZ_JBVHIP010000023.1, read on the forward strand.
GCGGGCCACCCTGCTGCGCGTGGACGCCCACGAGCACGTGCTCGTGCTGGCCATGCACCACATCGTCTGCGACGGCTGGTCGACCGGGCGGCTGCTCGCCGAGCTGGCCGCCGGCTACGCCGCGGGCACCGGCGGCGGCGCCGCGTCCCTGCCCGCACTGCCCGTGCAGTTCGCCGACTTCGCCGTCTGGGAGCGCGAACGGTCCGGCGCGCTCGACGAACAGCTGGGGTACTGGCGCGACCGGCTCGCCGGGATGCGCACGACCGACCTGCCCACCGACCGGCCGCGGCCGCCGGTGCGGACGTCCGCCGGCGCGATGCTGGCGGTGCAGATCCCCGCCGATGTGCTGGGCCGGCTGCGGGAGTTGAGCCGTGGGCGGGACGCGACGCTGTTCATGGCCCTGGTCACGGTCACCAAGGTGCTGCTGGCCCGGTACTGCGGCGAACCCGACGCCGCGGTCGGCACGGTCACCCTGGGCCGGGCGCGGCCCGAGCTGGAGAACCTGATCGGCTTCTTCATCAACACGGTGGTGCTGCGCACCCGGGTGGAGGAGTCGCTGTCGTTCACGGAACTGCTCGGCCGGGTGCGCACCGGCCTGCTGGAGGCGTTCGCCAACGACGAGGTCCCGTTCCAGCGCCTCGTCGACGTGCTGCGGCCGGACCGGGACGCGTCCCGGCCGCCGCTGGTGCAGGTGATGGTCAATCTGCAGAACATGGCCGACACGCTGCCGGCCTTCCACGGGCTGGACGTCACCGAGATCCAGCCGCCGGTCGACGTCGCCAAGCTGGACCTCACGTTCGACTTCTACGAGGACGCCTCCTCGCTCGTCTGCTACCTGGAGTACAGCACCGACCTGTTCGACCGGGCGACCATCGAGCGGCTCGGCGGGCACCTCGTCACCCTGCTGCGCGCGGTGACCGACGAGCCCGAGGCGCCGCTCGCCGGCCTGTCCATGGTGCCGGCCGACGAACTGCGCACGCTCACCGCGGACTGGCAGGCACCGGCCGACCCGGCGCCGGACCCGCGGACCCTGCACCAGGTCTTCGACGAGCAGGCGGCCCGGACGCCCGCCGCCGTCGCGGTGAGTGACGGCAGCCGCCGGCTCACCTTCGCCGAGCTGGCCGCCCGGGCCAACCGCCTCGCGCACCACCTGGTCGAGGCCGGCGTCCGCCCGGGCGTGCTGACCGGCGTCCGCCTCGAGCGCGGGGTGGACGCGATGGTCGCGCTGCTGGCCGTGCTCAAGGCCGGTGGCGCGTTCGTGCCGCTCGACCCCGAGCACCCCGCCGGGCGGCTGGCCATGATGCTCGACGACGCCGCCGCCCCGGTGCTGATCACCGACTCGGCGACGGCGGGCGACGGCGCCCGGACCACGATCCGCCTCGACACCGACCAGGACGCGATCGCCCGCCACCCCGCCACGGCGCCCGTCACGGCCGTCGGGCCGGACGACCTCGCGTACGTCGTCTACACCTCCGGCTCCACCGGCCGCCCCAAGGGCGTGATGGTCAGCCACCGCAACGTCGGCCACATGATGCGCGCCTGGGACGCCCGATACGACCTGACCGCACTGCGCGGCCGCTCCCTGTCGGTGTCCAGCCTCGCCGTGGACCTGTTCCTCGGCGACTTCCTGATGTCGGCGATGTACGGCGGCGAGATGGTCATCTGCCCGGCGGAGGTGATCACCGACCCGCCCGCACTGGCCGCGCTGATCGCCGAGGTCCGCCCGCAGCTGCTGGTGACCACCCCTTCGCTGGCCAAGGCCGTCACCCAGGAGCTGTCCTGGAGCGGCCGCCGGGCGGACTCGCTGCGCGTCCTCGCGGTCGGTTCGGAAGCCTGGCTGGCCGCCGACGCGGCCGCCGTCCTGGCGTCGCTCGCCCCCGACGCCGTCGTCACCAACAACTACGGCGCCACCGAGACCACCGTGGACTCCACCACGTACCGGCTGCGGGCCGGCGCGCTCGGCGACACGGCGGTCGTGCCGATCGGCCGGCCGCTGAGCGGCACCCGCACGTACGTGCTCGACTCCCGGCTGCGTGCCGTTCCCGTCGGCGTGCCCGGCGAGATCTGCATCGGCGGCGGCGGGGTGGCACAGGGGTACTGGAACCGGCCCGAGCTCACCGCGGAGCGCTTCCTCGACGACCCGTTCACCGACGGGCGGCTCTACCGCACCGGCGACATCGGACGCTGGCGGCCCGACGGCGACCTGGAGTACCTCGGCCGCGCGGACGACCAGGTCAAGGTCCGCGGCTTCCGGGTGGAGCTCGGCGAGGTCGAGGCCGCGCTGCTGCGCCACCCCGGCGTCGCGGCGGCCGCCGCCGCGGTGCGACCCGACCCGGCCGGCCGCGACCGGCTCGTCGGCTACCTGGTCGCGGACGCCGTCGCGCCCACCCTCACCGAGCTGCGCGCGTTCCTCGCCGGGATCGTGCCCGACCCGGCCGTACCCTCCGCACTCGTCGTCCTCGACGAGCTTCCGATGACACCGAGCGGCACGCTCGACCGCAAGGCGCTGCCGACGCCGGCCACCACCGACCACGCCGCCGGGAACCACGTACCGCCGCGCGACCGCACCGAGTCCGAACTCGCCGCGATCTGGGCCGAGGTGCTGGGCCTCCCGCCCGGCATGGTCGGCGTCGGCGACAACTTCTTCGAGCTCGGCGGCGACTCGATCGTCGGGCTGCAGGTCGTGTCGAAGGCGCGGCGGGCCGGCCTGCGGCTGACCGCCAAGCAGATCTTCCTGCACCAGACCGTCGCCGACCTGGCCGCGGTCGTCCGGACCGCGGACCAGCCGGCGCCGCAGGCGGCCGTCGGCGCGGTCGGGGACGTGCCGCTCACCCCGGTGCAGCGCTGGTACTTCGAGCAGTACCCCGAGGGCGCCGCCCACTTCAACCAGTCGATGTTCGTCGAGCTCGCACCCGGCACCGATCCGGCCGCCCTGCGCGCGGCGGTCACGGCGCTGCTCGACCACCACGACGCGCTGCGGCTGCGCGCCGTCCACGCGGACGGCGCCTGGCGGCAGCACTGCGCGATCGCCGAGACGGGCGAGCCGTTCCGTACGGTCGACCTGTCCGGCCTGGACGGTCCGGCCCGCGAGCGGGTGGTCCGCGAGGCGGTCACGGCGGCCCAGACCGGCTTCCGGCTCGACGCCGGGCCGCTGCTCGGCGCGGTGCTGCTCTCCGGTGCCCCCGAGCCCGACCGGCTGTTCGTCACGCTGCACCACCTCGTCGTCGACGGGGTCACCTGGCGGGTGCTGCTCTCCGACCTGGAACTCGCCTACGGGCAGGCGGTGCGGGGCCTGCCGGTCGACCTGCCGGAGAAGTCCACCGGATTCCGGGAATGGTCGACCCGGCTGACCGAGGCGGCCGGGTCCGGCCGCTTCGACGCCGAGCGACCGTACTGGCGGGCCGTCGAGGCCGCGTCCGCCGCGTGCCGGCCCCTGCCGCTCGACCGCACGGCGCCGGACACGCTCGCGGACGCCCGGACGGTCGAGGCCGGCCTCGATGCCGAGCTGACCCGCGCGCTGCTGCGGGACGTACCGGCGGCGTACCGCACCCAGGTCAACGACGTGCTGCTGACCGCGCTCGCGGCGGTGCTGGCCGGCTGGACCGGCGGCGACGCCGTCGCGGTCGAACTGGAGGGCCACGGCCGGGAGAACCTCTTCGACGACGTCGACCTGTCCCGTACGGCGGGCTGGTTCACCACGCTCTTCCCGGTCGTGCTGCCCGTCCCGGGAGCGGACTGGGGCAGTCGGCTCAAGGCCGTCAAGGAGACCCTGCGCGCGATCCCCGAGGCCGGCCTCGGCTACGGCGCCCTGCGCTACCTGACCGAGGACGCCGGGCTCGGCGGCGGCCGCTGCCAGGTCGGCTTCAACTACCACGGTCACTTCGACGTGGCCACCGGAGCGGGACTGCTGCGCGGCTGGCGGCCCAGCCCGGTCCCGGACCGCGGCGCCGACCTGACCCGCCCGAACCCGCTGGAGATCACCGGGATGGTCCGCGACGGCCGGCTGGAGTTCTCCTGGGAGTACTCGGCCGCGCTGCACGACGAGGCGACGATCGCCGGCCTCGCGGCGCGGTTCACCGCCGCGCTCGCCGACATCGTGACGCACTGCGCCGGGGCCGGCGGCTGCACCCCGTCCGACTTCCCGCTCGCCGGGCTCGACCAGGCCGGCGTCGACCGGATCGCCGGGGACGGCCGCACCGTCGAGGACGTCTACCCGCTCACGCCGATGCAGAGCGGCCTGCTGTTCCACTCGCTCGACGCGCACGAGGACGACATCTACTTCACCCACCTCGGGCTGGTCCTCGACGGCGTCACCGACCCCGCCCTGCTCGCCGAGGCGTGGCAACGGGTGGTCGACCGCACGCCCGTGCTGCGTACCGCGATCGCCGACGCCGAGGGCGGACGCCCCCTGCAGGTGGTCCACCGGGACGTCCGCGTGCCCGTCGTCGTCGAGGACTGGTCGGAGCTGACCGAGGCGCAGCAGCGGGAGCGCGTGCGCCTGCTGGCCGAGGCTCCGGTGGAACCGCTCGACCTGTCGCGGCCGCCGCTGCTGCGCCTGCACCTGGCCCGGCTCTCCGCGTCCAGCGTCCATCTGCGCTGCTCCTCGCACCACCTGCTGCTGGACGGCTGGAGCTTCGCCGACGTGCTCGGCGAGGTCTTCGCGGAGCACGCCGCGCTCAGCGGACGCGAGGTCGCGCCGCCGCGTCCGCGCCGACCGTTCCGCGAGTACGTGCGCTGGCTCGGCGAGCAGGACACCGCCGCGGCGCAGGCGTACTGGACCGGCCTGCTCGCCGGGTTCGCCGCGCCCACCGCGCTGCCGTACGACCGGGCGCCGCTGCGCTCGCACCAGTCCCGCGACACCGGCCACATCGACCTCGAACTCACGGCGGCGGAGACGGGGCGGCTGGAGCGCTTCGCCCGGGAGGCCCGGGTCACCGTCAACACCCTGATCCAGGGCGCCTGGGCCCTGCTGCTGTCCCGCTACAGCGGCGAGCGGCAGGTCTGCTTCGGCACCACGGTGGGCGGCCGGCCCGCCGACCTGCCGGGCTCGGACGAGATGGTCGGCCTGTTCATCAACACCCTGCCCGCCCGGCTGACCGTCTCGCCCGACAGCGACCTGCGCGCCTGGCTGCGCGGGATCCAGGAGCAGCAGGTCGAGGGCCGCCAGTACGAGTACGTCTCGCTCGCCCAGGTGCGGCACTGGGCCGCGATCCCGGCGGGCACCGACCTGTTCGACAGCTGCGTGGTCTTCGAGAACTTCCCGTACGACGAGCACGCCGCCGAGCGCCACGGGCTGGGAGTGCGGTCGTTGGCGGGCCTCGAGACGTCGAACTTCCCGCTCACCTGCGTGGCGCACCTGGTGGACGGACTCCACCTGCGGCTCGGCTACGACCCGCGCCTGTTCGACGACGCCACCGCGGGCCGCTTCGCCGATCACCTGATCGGCATGCTCGACCGGATGGTGGCGGCGCCCGGCACCCGGCTGCGGGACCTGCCGACGGTCCGCGGCGCCGAACACGACCGGCTGATCCAGGAGTTCAACGGCACCCCGTCCGGCTACCCCGACCGGTGCCTGCACGAGCTGTTCACGGAGGTCGCGCGCGAACACCCCGACCGGCCCGCGGTCGTCGCCGGCGACACCCGCCTCACCTACGCCGAACTGGACGCCCGCTCCGACCGGCTCGCCCATGAGCTCGTCGGCCGGGGCGTCGGTCCGGAGGTGCCGGTGGGCATCTGCCTGCCGGGCGGCGCCGAGATGATCACCGCCATGCTCGGGGTGCTCAAGGCGGGCGGCGGGTACGTGCCGCTCGACCCGGGCTACCCGGTCGAGCGCCTCGCCTACCTCTTCCGCGACTCGGGTGTCCCGGTGATGCTGACCAGCGCCGAGCTCGCGCCCGGCCTGCCGCCGACCGGCGCCGAGGTCCTGCTGATCGACGACCTGCGGACCGGGCCCGCCGCCGGGCCGGTGCCCTCGCGCACCGTCCCGGACAACCTCGCCGTGCTCGTCTACACCTCGGGCTCGACGGGCACGCCCAAGGCCGGCATGGTCACCCACCGCGGCCTCGTCCGCCTGGTGCGTGCCGCGGGCGAGCACACCTTCGGCGACGCCGCCACGATCGCCCAGCACCACTCGATCTCGTTCGACGCCGCGCAGAACGAGCTGTGGCAGGCGCTGCTCAGCGGCGCGTGCCTGGCCGTGCGGCCCGGCGACTTCCACTCCGTCGACGAACTCGACACCTTCCTGCGCGCCAACGAGGTGGAGGCGATGTCGTTCTCGGCGGGCTTCTTCCACGCCGTCGCCGACACCGACCCGGGAATCCTCGCCGGGCTGCGAAAGGTCGTCGTCGGCGGTGAGGCGCTGTCCGCACCGCACTGCGCCCGCGTCCTCGACCGGCTGCCGGAGCTGCGGATCGTCAACGCGTACGGGCCCACCGAGTGCTCGGTGACCGCGACCTGCTTCCCGGTCGGGCGCGGCGGGCGCCCCGGACGGACCGTTCCGGTCGGTCGGCCCAGCGCGGACGCCCGGGTCTACCTGCTCGACCGGGACCTGCAGGTGGTGCCGGTGGGCGTGGCGGGGGAGGCGTACCTCGCCGGGGACGGCGTGTGCCGCGGCTACCGGGACCGGCCCGGTATGACCGCCGAACGCTTCCTGCCGGACCCGTTCGGGCCGCCCGGTTCCCGGATGTACCGCACCGGCGACCTGATGCGCTGGCTTCCCGACGGCACGCTCGAGTTCGTCGGCCGTACCGACGACCAGGTGAAGCTGCGCGGCTACCGCATCGAGCTCGGCGAGATCGAGCAGGCGCTCGCCCGGCACCCGGACGTGGCGAGGGCGGCCGTCATCGTCCGCGAGGACCAGCCGGGCCGCCGGCGGATCGTCGGGTACGTGGTCTCCGAGCAGGAGCCGGCCGTGCTGACCTCGTACCTCGCCGACCGGCTGCCCGAGTACATGGTCCCGGCCGTGCTCGTCCGGCTGGACCGGATCCCGCTCACCGCGCACGGCAAGGTCGACCGCCGCGCCCTGCCGGAGCCGGTGACGGCCGCGGCCGGCCGGGCCTCTGCGGAACCCCGCACCGCCGACGAGCGCACGATGGCCGGGATCTGGGCGGAGGTGCTCGGCGTGGAACGGGTCGGTGTCACCGATGACTTCTTCGACCTCGGGGGCGACTCGATCCTCAGCATCCAGGTCGTGTTCAAGAGCCGCCGGGCCGGACTGCAGGTCTCCTCCAGCGACCTGTTCCGCCATCCGACCGTCGAGCGGCTCGTCGCCGCGGCCGGCCGGGACCGCCGGGTCGCCGCCACCCAGGAGGCCGAGGCCGGCCAGGTGCCGCTCACCCCGATCCAGCACGAGTTCTTCGCGCGCAACACCGTCGCCCCGCAGCACCTCGTCCAGTCGATCCACGTGGAACTCGCGGCGGACACCGACGAGGCGGCGCTGCGGGCCGCGCTCGCGGCGGTCGTCGCGCACCACGACGCGCTGCGGATGCGGTACCCGCACGACGAGCGGGACGGCTGGTCGCAGTGGAACGCCGCGGCCGAGACCGGCGAGCTGTTCGAGCGCCACGACCTCTCGGGGCTGCCTGACGAGGAGCTGCCCCCGGTCATGGACCGGCTCGCCGCGGCCGCCGACACCGGCCTCGACCTGGCAGCCGGACCACTGCTGCGGGCGGTCCTGTTCGACCTCGGCCCGGGCCGGCGGGCGCACCTGCACCTGACCGTGCACCACCTCGTGATCGACGCGGTGTCATGGCGGATCCTCAACCACGACCTGGACCTCGCCTACCGGCAGGCGCTCGACGGCGAGGAGATCGACCTCGGAGCCAAGACCTCCTCGTTCCGGCAGTGGGCCACCCGGCTCGCGGCGCACACGGCCGCCGGCGGCTTCGCCGATCAGAGCGCGCACTGGGACGCGGTGCCCGAGGCGGCGCCGCTGCCCACCGACGGCCCCGGACCGAACGTGGTGTCGTCGCGCCGGATCCTGCCGGTGCGGCTGGAGCGGGACGAGACCGCGGCGCTGCTGCACGTGGCGCCGGGCAGGTTCCGGGCCCGGGCCAGCGACGTGCTGCTCTCCGCGCTGGCCTGGACGATGTGCCGTTGGTCCGGCGACGACCGGCTGGTGATCGAGATGGAGGGCCACGGACGTGAGGAGATCTTCGACGACGTCGACCTGTCCCGTACCGTCGGGTGGTTCACCAGCTCGTACCCCGTCGCGCTGGAGGTGCCCGGACGGACGGACGGCGAGGCCGACTGGTCGGCCGTCGTGCGGTCGGTGCGCCGCTGCCTGCGCGCCGTTCCCGGCAACGGGCTCGGGTACGGCGCGCTGCGCCACCTCGCCGGGCCCGGCGCACCGGCCGCGGAGCACACGCCTCCCGCGGTGTTGTTCAACTACCACAGCCAGACCGAGGAGATCACCCGGACGGCCGACCGCTCGCTGTTCCACGCCTTCCACGACCCGATCGGCCGGGAACAGGACGACCGCGAGCGGGTCGTGCAGGCGCTGGAGGTGGTCGGCGCGGTCGAGGGCGGCCGACTCGGCTTCGACCTCTACTACTCGGTCAATCTGCACGAGCCCGAGACGATCGCACGGGTCGGCTCCGAACTCGTGGCGGCGCTGCGGTCGATCGCCCGCCTGTGCGAGCCGGCCCTCGCGGCGGAGGACGCCCGGTGAAGGACCTGCTGACGGAGCTGGCCCTCCGACACGGCGTGCCCGGCGCCCAGGTGGCGCTCTGGAGCGACGGCCGCCTCGTCACCGCGGAGACCGGTGAGGAGGCGGCCGGATCGGGCAGGCCGGTGACGGTCGCGACGGCGTTCCCGCTCGGATCGCTCACCAAGCCGTTCACCGCGACGCTCGCGGCCCTGCTGGTCGCCGACGGCGAAGCGGACCTGGACGAGCCCCTGGCGGGACAGCTGGGCGAGCTGCGTGCGGGCCGGGAGTTCACGTTGCGGCAGGTGCTCGGCCACACCGCGGGCCTGGCGGCCAACACCGCCGAGCTGCCACCGGGAACCACCCGCGCCCGGTGGCTCGCCCGGCACGCGGCCGAACTGGCCGTGCACGACCCGGGGACGGTCTTCTCCTACTCCAACCCCGGCTACCTGATCGCCGGCCGCCTGGTCGAGGAGATCACCGGGCTGGACTGGGCGGAGGCCGTGCACTCGATGCTGCTGCGCCCGCTGGGGCACGACGCCGCGGCGCCGGCCGCCCTGGGCCATCTGGTCCGCCCGGCCGGCCGGCCCCGGCCCATCGAGGAGCAGTCCGTACCGCCGTTGGAGGACCCGGCGGCCGGCCTGCGCGTCTGCGCCCGCGACCTCGCGGTGTTCGGCGCCGCACACCTGGGCCTCGGCCCGGGTGCGGCCCTGCTCGACGCCGCGACGGCGCGGTCGATGCGCGAGGACGTCACGTCGGGGCTCGCCGTGGGCGCCTACGGCCTGGCGGACGGCTGGGGCGCCGGATGGTCGCGGTACGGCGCCTGGTTCGGCCACGACGGCACCGGCGACGGCGCGTGGAGCCACCTGCGCGCGAACCCGTCGACGGGGACGGTGGTGGCGCTGACCGCCAACGGCAGCACCGGCGCGCGCCTGTGGGAGTCGCTGCTCGGGCGGCTGGGCGAAACCGGACTGGAGGTCGGCGACCATCCTCGGGAGGACATCGACGCCGCGCCCGGGTCGGCGCCGCCGCAGTGTGCGGGGCGCTACGCCAACGGCGGCTGGGAGTGCCGGGTCGAGGCCGAGGACGGCGACCTGCGGCTCTCGGTGGCCGGTGCGGCTCCGGTGCGGCTCCTGGTCGCCGAGGACCTCTCCTTCCGCACGCCCACGGACGGCGGTCCGCGCGCGGCGATGCCGTACCTCGGACGGTTCCTGCGCGACCCGGCGACCGGGGACGTCGATCGGGTGCAGATCACCGGGAGGCTCTGCGTCCGGCGGTCCTAGCGTGTCCCGAAATCGGTGGGCCCCGTTCGTCGAACGGGGCCCACCGATTTGTCGTATCCGGGGTTATTCGTGTTCGCGTTCGTGTTCGAGTTCGTCGGGTTCGATTGTGTTCGGGCTCGGCATTGTCGGGTTCGACGGCAAAGCCGTCAGGACGATTCCAGATAGGTCAGGACGGCTCGGACCCGGCGATGGCCGGCGTCGGGCTCGGTGAGTTCGAACTTCGCGAAGATGTTGCCGATGTGCTTGTGCACGGCGTTGTCGGTGACGGACAGCTTCCTGGCCAACGTCGCGTTGTCGTGCCCCTCCGCCATGAGCGCCAGGACCTCCTGCTCCCGTCGGGTGAGGGTGGACAAGGGCTGGGTCCGCCTGGCGAGCAACTGGGCCACCACGTCGGGGTCGAGCGCCGTGCCGCCGGCGGCCACCCGGTCGAGCGCCGCCAGGAACTCGTCGATCCGGCTGATGCGGTCCTTGAGCAGATAGCCGACGCCGCGCCCGCCGGCGGAGAGCAGCTCGGACGCGTAGGTCTGCTCCACGTACTGGGACAGCACCAGGACCGGCAGGCCGGGGTGGACCCGCCGGGCCTCGATCGCGGCCCGGATCCCCTCGTCGCGAAACCGGGGCGGCAGCCGCACATCGACGATGGTGACGGCCGGGCGGTGCCGGTCCACGGCGGCCAGGAATCCCTCGGCGTCGGCGGCGACCTCGGCCACCTCGTGGCCGGAACTGGTGAGCAGCAGCTCCAGGCCGGTGGCGAGCAGGACGTTGTCCTCCGCGATGACTATCCGCACGGCAGCTCCACGGTGATCGTGGTGGGGCCCCCGGTGGGGCTGACGACCGTGACGCAGCCGTCGAGGGCCTGCGCCCGGCCCCGGAGACCGGCCAGCCCGCTGCCGCCGGTCTCCCGGGCGCCACCGACGCCGTTGTCGGTGACGACGACCGTCAGCCTGTCCTCGGCGCGCCACACCCTCAGCCCCGCCTCGGTGGCCCGGCTGTGCTTGGCCACGTTCGTCAGCGCCTCGGTGACCGCGAAGTAGGCGACCGTCTCGATGGCCGCCGGGATCCGGTGCAGCTCGCCGATGTCGAGCGAGACCGGCACGCCGCCCCGGGCGGCGACGGTGCGCAGAGCTCCCGGCAGCCCGCGGTCGGCGAGGATGGGTGGGTAGATTCCGCGGAGCACCTCGCGAAGGTCGACCATCGCTTCCTCGTTGATGTCGGTCGCCTCGCGCAGCATCCGGGCGACGGTGGCTGGGTCATGGTCGAGGCACCGCCGGGCCATCGCGAGCCGCATGGCCATGGCCACCAGCCGGGCCTGGGTGCCGTCGTGCAGGTCGCGCTCGATCCGCCGCAGCTCGGCGCCGTGCGCTTCGAGTGCGTCACTGCGGGTGCGGGTGAGCGTGGCCACGCGATCGGCGAGTCGCTGGGTGCGCGACGGTGCGAGCAGGGCGAGGGTCAGCCGGGCGTAGCCCGTGGCGAGCGTCGGCAGGGCCAGGCAGCCGACGGCGAACAGGACGGTCCCCACGGACGGACCGGCGATCGTTCCGGTCCAGCCGACCCGGATGTCCAGCAGCGTCGTCGGCCTGTCCTCCACCGGAAACGTCCACGAGAGCGGCAGCGCCACCAGCAGCAGGGCGTTGCCGGCGCAGAGGACCGCGGCGAGCCCGCAGGCGAGGCCGAACGTGACGTGCAGGGGGAGCCAGTACAGATGACGGGGCAGGGCGATGCTCTGCGCGCGAACCGGGCGGCCGAGCAGACGACCGGCCCGCTGCCGATGTCGTTCGGCCCATGCCTGTCGCATGCCCGGGTGGCAGAGCAGCAGGAACGACAGCAGGCTCATGGCCGCGGTGCCGAATTCCCCGAGCAGATAGACCGTGGCCCGCGGCAGCAGCGACACCCAGCCGCGGACGGCCGGAGCACACCGGGATGCGGCGCGCATTACAGCTGACTGTAGTTCTTTCCCTGCGGAGGAGGGTATGGGCTCATCAGTGCTGGAGGCCATAACATTCCGCTCAAGCTGATTGTCCGGAACCGGAGATGGATAATATCGGCCCACCTCCGCCGGAGTGGAAACGGGTACGGCGGACCGGTCGCACAACCTACCTCCCGAGCGTTGAAAGAGATCGACATGACAGACCATCGTCCGGCCCTGCACGTGCGCCATGTCAGCGCGATCGGAGCCGGGGGCATCGAGTCCGGATATGTGATCGAGAACGTGAGTCTCGGGTGCGAGGCCGGCACCTGGACGGCGTTGGCCGGGCCGGCCGCCGCGGACCGGACAGGCGTCCTGCGGTGCGCCGCGGGGCTGGATCCGGTGACGGCGGGCGAGGTTCGTCGCGCCGAGGGTCTGCGGCTGGCACACATCGGGCTCCTGCCGGTGACGGAACAGTTGGCGACGGTCGGCACGCTCGCCTCGGTGCTCGACCGACTGCCCTCCGGGGGAGGCGAGTTGCTGGGTGAGGCGGTGCACCGGCTGGGCCTGTGGGAGGAGCGGGACACCCCCGTGCGCGAGCTGACGGAGGGTCGGCAACGCGCGGCCGCGGTCGCGGTCGCGCTCGCCGACGCCCCCGGCGTGCTGCTCGCCGACGGCCTCACCGGCGGACTGCCGCCCGCCGGCGCGGCGGCGATCCTGGACCTGCTGCGCGACTTGGTGGACCGGCGGGGACTCTGCGTGCTGGCGTCGGCCGTGGGCCTGGCCGAGCTGGAACGGGCCGACACGGTGGTGCTGTTGGCCGGGGGTCGCGTGGTCGAGACGCGGGTCATGCGCTAGCGCCGCGGGACCGCGGATTGCCGCGCAGCTCACCTGCCTGCGGATGGCCCGGGGTGCCCGGGGGACTGGTGAGCTCGGTCGGCAAGTCCCCTTGCAGGAGCGCCAAGCCGAGCGGGGTGAGGGTGTGGGTGGCGGTGGTGCGGTTGCGAATCGTCGCGATCAGACCCGCTTCGCGCAGGACGGTGGCCTGCTTGCTGGCGCCGGAGAGGGAGATGCCGAGCCGGTCGGACAGATCGCCGGTGGTGCCGCTCTCGGACAGCGCGCGCAGGGCGGCCGCCCGGGTGGCCCCGACGAGGGCGGCCAGCGCCCGGTCGCCCTCGACCCCTGACTCCTCGGGGGCCGGCTCCAGGTCGTTGAGGTGCAGCGGCACGGAGAAGACGAGCGCGGGCAGGCTGGACTGCCGCTCGGAGCGGATGAGCACGCAGGTCTTGGCGGGAAGGAAGAGCGAGGGGCTCAGGATCAGGCCGCGCCCGTCGAGTTTGATGTCGAGGTCGAGGTCGGATGCGATGTGCATCTCCGACGACTCCCAGGTCACCTTGGGGTGCAGGCCGGCGAGCAGGAACTCGATGCCGTTGGTGATCGCCATCCGCCCGCGCACGTCACGCTCGATCTCCAGTCGGGCCTGCATCCGCGACCAGAACGGCAGGACGCCCGCGCAGCAGAACAGGACGGCCACCTGGGCGAGGCTGCGAGCCCGGGCGCGCACGGCCGACGGCACCGAGTCCGCGTCGGCTCCGTCCCGTTCGAGCAGCCACAGGAGATCGGGGACCACCTGGTACTCGGACACGACCTTGTCCACGGCGGGCAGATCGTCGCCGAGGCGCTCACGCACGAACCGGTGCCAACCGACACTGGCGCGGGCCCGGTCACGCCCGAAACGGTGAAGTGCGAAGACTGCTTCGGACATCGGCCCTAAGGTATGAACCATTCTTAACCGTTGAATGTCTTCGCTTGTTACGTGAATGCGCAACACTGACGCCCCCGTGTCACACCTGAATACGCCATTTGTGCGGAGAGCCTAATGGCGTGTCGTGGACAATGGCAAGATCGGGTCCTTTCGATCTTGCCCGGGCTGTGAGATGGAGATGTGGTGAAGCTCGTTGATCACTTGTCGAAGGGCGCGTGACCCGCTCGATAGCATTTGTTTGCCGAGTTGAGGAACGTGTCGGGGAATCGAAATGTTACCCGCCGGTTCCGGCCGGCCGCCGGGCCGACAGGTGACGGTGTATCACATCGGCTCAGTCCGGCGCGAGTTGGTGGTGACAGCCGCATATGCCGCACGCCCCACGCCCTACGCCGCATGCCGCACGCCGCCGGCCGGCTGGCCGGCGGCGCCGTCCGCTGCTCAGTGGATTACCCGCGACTCCGCCGACAACCGCGTGTGCCGGGACTTTCGCAGATCGCGGGTGATATTCAGCCGACGCAGCCAGCGGTCGGTTCCGTCGAAACGCGCCTGGAAAGGCTTGCGGCCGTGGACCACGCGATAGTTGTCAATGTAAACGATATCGCCGGGAGCCAGGGCCACTCCGCTCATCGCGCTGTCCAGGGCCGCTCCGATCACCTCCAGTGCCCGCTGCTCGGACTCGCCCTGCACACCCCGCATGTAATAGGGATCCAGTCGGACGTACGGATCCTTCGGAGAACCGAAGAGCACCGCGACCGGCTCGGGGGACCGCAGGGCGCTCTCCACCCGCTCGGCGCTGCGCCGCTTCAGCTCGACCACCTCGGGATCCTCCCGGCCGCCCGCGGCCTGGTTCTGCGGACGGTGCGAGTCGTCCGGCAGGATCCGGAACCGCTCCTCCGCCAGGGCGGCGCGCGTCGCGTCGTCGAGCCGGACGTCGGCGATGTCGGCGAAGGTCGTCTCCACCCCGTCGGGGTTGCGCAGGCACATGAGGCCCAGGTAGTCGGTGCGCAGGGGGTGGAAGGCGTCCTCGGTGTGCCAGGCGAGCGTCTCCGCGCTTCCCCAGCCGATCTGACCGTGCTCGTGGGCACGGATCGGGAAGATGTCGTGCATGACCCGGCCGTCCTGCTGGGTGGCCCAGCCGATCGGCTCGCCGAGCAGGCAACTGATCAGCAGGAACGGGATGTCGAGGCGCAGCGTCGCGTCCGGCGCCTCCTTGTCGCGCCAGTCCGGCGGGGTGGGGCCGAGGTCGGCGTCGTCGACCGGCAGTCCGGACACGACCAGCACGCCCGACGGCTCGGTCAGCTTGAAGTCGACCAGCGCCGTCCGCAGTCCGCGGGGCAGCTCGTGCGCGTAGACCTGGGCGGCCCGGTGCAGGGCGGGATCCTCGATGGACGAGAAGCGCCCGGTGACCTCCGCGGTGATCTTGCCGATCGTTACGAGGTCCTCGTCGCTCAACCGTAGTTTCAGCATCTTCTTCCTCCGTTGTCGGTGGTCAGGAGTGCGCCGGCTGTCGTGCGGCCGACGGACGGGGCAGCGTCAGCCGGCGCAGGGTCGGGCTCAGGGTCGCGCCGGCGGCGACGACGACCAGCAGCGCGGCCGCGCCGAGGATGCTCACGGTGCCGTCCCGGGTGCCGGTGGACAGCACACCGGCGGTGACCGGGCCTACCGTGGCGGCCAGTTCGGAGCCGAGAGCGACCAGGCCGGACAGGCGTCCGCGCAGCCCGTCGGGCACGGCCGACAGCTGGCAGGTGATCACGGTCGTGTTCGCGACCGGCATGGCCATCGCGGCCACGCCCAGCAGGATGCCGAGCGGCACGCCGCGCGGCGCGTACGCCATGGCGCCGGCGACCGCGGCGAAGACCCAGGTCGAGCCGATGACCAGCACGGCCGGCGACAGCGCCGCCGCGTGCAGCCGGTCGGCGACCAGGGCGCCGATCAGGCCGCCCGCGCCGAAGCACGTCATCATCAGGCCCATCTGCCCGGGCGCGACGTGGTCCTGGCCCGACACGATGAGCACCAGCACGACCAGGGTGTGGAACGCGAGGTTCACGCCGACGATCCAGGCCATCGTCGCCCGGATGGTCCGCATCCGCAGCAGCGGCCCGAACCCGCCGGCCCGCGGTGCGGCGGCGGGCGCGGTGCCTTCGCCCGCCGGGTGGGGCGCGGCGGCACGCCGCGGCAGGTGCAGCGCCGCCAGCGCCACGAACGACAGCGTGAGCGCCGAGGTGTTCAGCGTGAACGGCAGTACCTGGTGCAGCCCGAACGTGAAGCCAGCCAGTGCCGGACCGATCAGCAGCGCGGCGAACGGCCGGGCCGCGTTGCGCGCCAGCGCCTGCGGCAGCTGGTCCTCGGGCACGACCTGGGGCAGCGCCGCGTTCTCGGCCGGGACGAAGACGCCGGCGGCCGCGCCCTCGACGACCGCCACCAGGAGCACCTGCCACAGCGGGCAGCTGCCCAGCAGGACGGCGACGGCGACGCTGAGCATCGCCACCGTACGGACCCCCTGGGCGGCCAGCATCACCCGCTTGCGGTCCACGCGGTCGGCCAGCGCTCCGGCGGGCAGGCTGACCAGCGTACGGGCGCCGGCGAGCACCGCGGCGACGCCGGAGACGTCGGCCGCCGATCCTCCCCGGGTGAGCAGCAGCAGCGGGAACGCGACGTACGCGATCTCGCCGGCCAGTTCGGACAGGAACATCCCCGACCAGAGGATGCGGTAGTTCCGGTTGTGCGGCAGGGGTGTGGTCATGCCGTGGCTTCCCTGTGTGACGGCGGCTGACTCCACCGAGTCTTGCGGCGTCGGGGCGAGCCTCGCCACGAAGTTGACCCGTGGACGAAACTCCGAGGCCAGCCACCTCCCCGTCTCCGGCGCGGGACGCGACCTGTGCAATGTCGGCACGGTTCAAGTTCGTTGAGGACGGAGGCGGGTGCCTCGATATTTGAGGGCTGAGTCGTGTCCGGCCTCCGGCACGGCAGCAGCGAGCCACGACGGAAGGTTGTCCCCCCATGACTTTCGCGCCAGCAACCGCGTCCTCGGAACAAGAGGTGCCCGCACCGCCGGAGGGGCTGACTCCCGTTCCGTGGCGGCCGGTTGCGCTGATCGCCGCCGCGATGACGGTGGGCCTGCTGCTGCTGGCCACCCGGCACGGCTACCACATCGACGAGCTCTACACCCGGGTGGCGAGCCGCCATCTCGCGTGGGGCTACGTCGACCAGCCGCCGCTCGTCGCGCTCGTCGGCAAGGTCGAGACGGCGCTGTTCGGGGACAGCCTCCTCGCCTTCCGGCTGGTGCCGGCGCTGCTGGCCGCGATCGCCGTGGTGCTCGCCCCGGTGATCGCCCGCGAGTTGGGCGCCGGCCGCCGGGCGCAGATACTCGCGGCGTTCATGGCGTTCGCCTCCGGCCTGGTCATGTACACCGGCCACATCATGGGCACCAACAACTGGGACGAGCTGTCCTGGATCACGTCGTCCTGGCTGCTGATCCGACTGGTGCGCACCCGCGACACCCGTCTGTGGTGGGCGATCGGCGTCGTGGTCGGCGTCGGCCTGACCGCCAAGTACCTGCTCGTCCTGCTGCTCCTGTGCCTCGGGGCCGGGCTGCTGGTGTTCGGACCGCGGACGGTGTTCCGGACCTGGCGCTTCCCGGCCGCGATCGGTGTGGCCACGGTCATCGCCTCACCGGTGCTGATCTGGCAGATGACGCACGGCATGCCCCAGCTGGAGATGGAGGCCGCGCTGTCCACGGCGCTGGCGTCGCTGTCCCGCAGCAGCTTCCTGCCGATGCAGCTCCTGCTCATCGGACTCTTCCTGAACCCGGTGTGGATCGCCGGGCTGGTCGCGCTGCTGCGCCGTCCCGAGTGGCGCGCCTACCGGTTCGTCGGCTGGGCGTACCTGCTGATGGTGGTCGTGCTGCTGGTCATCGGCGGGCAGGGCGCCTACACGACCGCGCTGCAGTACGTCCTCCTCGTCGCGGGGGCCGTGGTCGTCGACCGGTGGGCGCGCACCGTCCGGCGACTCTGGGTGATCGGCGGGCTGACCGGGCTCAACGCGGTGCTCTGCGCGGTGCTGCTGCTGCCGACGCTGCCGATCAACACGTACGCGGACAACCTCGTCCTCAGCAAACTGGCCATCGTTCAGTTCGACCAGGCCGGCTGGCCCGAACTGACCCGTCAGGTGAGCGCCGTCTACCGGTCGCTGCCGTCGGACGAGCAGGCGCACACCGTCATCTACGGCAACCACTACGGCCAGGCCGGCGCGATCGACAAGTGGGGGCCGAAGTACGGGCTGCCGCAGTCGTACAGCGGCCACAACTCGTACGCCGACTACGGCCGGCCCGGCGACGACAAGACGACCGTGATCACCATCGGCGTCGACAAGGAGCAGTTCGGCAAGCTCTTCCAGTCGTGCGAGGACCGCGGCGAGTACAGGAACGACCTGCCGGTGTCCGACAACGGCCAGAAGTTCATGGTGTGCCGCGGCCCGCTGAAGCCCTGGTCGCAACTGTGGGAGCAGCTGCGCTGGATCGGCTTCCAGTGCCCCTACACGGCCGAGGCGATCACGGCGACCAGCACCAAGGAGTGCGACTGAGCCGGCGGCCCGGTCATCGCCGGTCCCCCTCACCCGGCCGGTCGACAAAGATCCAGAGCGTGCAGTCCGCGGCCAGCCGCAGCACGTCGCCGTCCCTGAGGGGGGTCCGCGCACCGGCGCAGGCCGGGCTGCCGTTCACGAAGGTGCCGTTGGTGGAGTGTTCGTCCCGCACCCACGCGGTGCCGTCCGGTTCCAGGCCGACGGTCGCGTGGTGGCGGGAGACGTTGTCGTAGCGCTCCAGCAGGCCCTGGGTGGTGTGGGCGGCCGGCGCGCGGCCGAGGAGCAGCGTGCTGCCCGGCGTCACGGTGCGCTCCACCGCACCGAACCGGATCCGCAGGACGGCGGTGGGGAGGTCACGGCGGGTCGTGTGCGCGTCCACGGCCCGCCCGCCGGAGCCGGCGGTACGGGACGGGGGCGCCTCGTCCAGCATCCGCTGGCAGGCCACGCACACCTGATTGGTCGGCACCGGAACCGGGGCTCCGCAGTGCGGGCAGGCCCGCGGCCGCGCCTCCTCCGACGGATCCCCCTCGTCCACCGTCCCCGGGGCCCCCGCCCCGGTCGTGGGCGCGGGCGGTCCGGGCAGCGGGTACCGGGCGACGGCCGGGCGGCTGAGATTGCCGGAGCAGCCCCGGCAGACGAGATCGTCGTCCTCCGCCGCCAGGCCGCAGGACGAACAGATCAGCTGCGCCACGACACCTCTTCCAGGGTGATGCCGGCCGACCGGAGCCGGGCGCTCAGGCGGTCCATGTCGCCCCTGCCGGGAACACCGATGAACCAGATGCGGCCGTCGGCCATCGCGACCTGGATGGGGGGAGGGCCGACCGGTCCGGTTCCCTCGTACCGCTCGCGGCCGAGGTCGGTCAGCGCGGTCAGCCGCTGGTTGCTCGAACCCCTCCAGCGCAGTCCGGGGCTGTTGAGGCGCTCGACGTACGGACCGGTGAGCACCGCGTCACACCGGCTGAGGAGCGCGGAGTGCTGCCGCCTCAGCCGGGAGAGGGAGTACCCGCTGTAGACGAGTACGTCCACGGGGGCGGGCCGCTCGCGGCGCCAGGCGTGGACCCGGTCCAGGAGCGCGGCGAGCGCTTCCGGCTGCTGGAACGGTTCTCCCCCCGAGACCGTGATCCCGTCGAGCGGATCGGGCAGGCCGGAAAGCCAGGCCTGGATCGCCGCGACATCCACCAACGTGCCGGGATCGGCCGTCCAGGTGTCCTGGGAGACGCACCCGGCGCAGCCGATCGTGCAGCCCTGCGTCCAGATGCCCGCCCGGGTCCCGGGGCCCAGCGAGGTCACCGGGTAGTGCGCCTTGTTCAGCATCAGCCGGACGGGGCGAGGGGCGGCGGGGGAGTCCGTCATGCCAGCTCCACGGAGACGATGTCGCCCTCGCGTCGCAGGCCGGTCACCCGGACGTGCGCGCCCGCCGCCGGGTCCCGGTCGAACAGGGCCCGGGCCAGGGGATTGACGAACCGCGACTCCAGGGCCATGCCGATGCCCCGGCCACCCATGTGCGGGTTGCCGGTGCACCACGTCCGCAGCGCGGCCTGGACCTCGGGGTCCACCTCCAGGACGATGCCCTGCTCCTCGTGGACCCTGGCGACGATGTTGTCGAGCTGGAGGCCGAAGATGCGGGCGGCCGCCGCACGGTCGATGAAGTCGAACACCACGATGTTGTCCCCGAAGCGGTTGAGCAGCTCCGGCCGGCCGAGGACCCTGGTGAAGTGGTCGCTGATCGCCGCCTTCACCCGCTCCTCGATCTCCTCGTACGGCATGTCGGGGTGGACATGGGGCACGAGTCGCCCGCTGCCGTCCGCCACGTTCATGCCGAGGTTGGAGGTGAACACGAGGACGGTCTCGGAGAAGTGCACCGTCGAGCCGCGCCCGTCCGTCAGCCGGCCGTCCTCCAGGATCTGCAGGAACTTGTCCAGGATCCGTGGATGGGCCTTCTCGATCTCGTCGAAGAGGACCACCCGGAAGGGCTGTTGGCGTACCGCGTTGGTCAGTTCGCCGCCCGCCTCGAAGCCGACGTATCCCGGTGGCGCCCCGATCAGCCGGTCCCCGGCGTGCTCCGAGGAGAACTCGCTCATGTCGAACCGCAGGTAGGCGGACTCGTCCGCGAAGATCAACGACGAGACGGCCTTGGCCAGTTCGGTCTTGCCGACGCCCGTGGGGCCGGCGAAGAACAGGACGCCGCGCGGCCGGGCGGAGGAGGTGGACTGCTGCGCGCCGGACAGCCCGAGAGCGGCCCGCTTCAGGATGTCCAGGGTCTTGGTGACGGCCTGCGGCTGTCCGACGACGCGCTGGGGGATCGAGTGCTGGCCGTCCGTGATCCGCTTGCGGAGGTACTCCCGCTTCCACGGGTTGTCCATGACGCCGAGTTTGTAGATGCGGATCGCGTCCGGAAGCTCCGTCATCGTCAGGCCGCGGTCCCTGGCCAGCCGGGTGACCTCGATCATCGCCTGCAGGGTGAGTCCGTCCGTCTGCGCCGCGAACGCCTCGCACGCCGCGGTCGCCGGCGGGTCCGAGTCCAGGTCCGTGACGCCGAAGAGCTTCATCAGCAGGCGCGCGGTGGCCTGCCGGTCGCCCAGGTCCGGAGCCGGGAGTCCGATCGACCGGACCTGGTCGTTGGCCGAGGTGAGCCAGGCCGGCAGATCGCCCTCACGGTCCGCCAGCCAGATCACCGGGTTGTACAGCGGGGTCGTACGGCCGCTCCGCGCACCCACCGGAACGGCGGTCCGGGAGAGCCTGGCGCAGAACCTGAAGAAGTCCCGCTCGTTCGGCTCCAGTTCCGTCGCACCGCGCGCGATGCGGGAGGCGTCGTCGATCGCGAGCGCCGCCCGGATCTGCTGCGCGGGACGGGCCAGTTCGGCCATCAGCGTGCGCAGGGCCTCCAACGAGGGAAGCGTTCCCGGCCGGGGACGCCGGGGGAGCAGCCGGGACGCGGCGGCCTCGCCCTGATCGGCCGCCTCGGCCGTGGCACCGGCCGGCAGGTGCACCCGGAGACCGTCCACGGGGTCGTGGACGAGCAGGAACGCGTACCCGTTGGCGCGGAGCGTCTCCCAGAGCAGGTCCAGCAGGGACGACAGACGGGGGCGTTCGCTGCCGGCCTCCCGGACCAGGAAGCTGTCATGACGGTTCCCCCACAGCACGAACTGTGAGTGGACGGGCAGCGTCGCCTCGAATTCCCGGAGGAACGGCGGGCCCGTCGTCGGCGGGACGCCATCAGGTGCGCGCGTGTCCTCGGCGGACAAGGTTTCCCCTCCACAAGGTGCCGGCTTCCGGTCCTGAACCTGTCGGTCCTTCGGGCGGATCACCGATCGCGCTCCCGGTACCCGGGCCGGGACCGCGTGCTCGGGGCGACCGGGGAGACGGCCAGGGGCACCGGCACCTGGCCGGGCGGGACCGCCACCTGGACATCCGTGCTCAGCCCCGCCCGTGCGAGGCGACCACGCAGTTCATGGAAGTCCTGACACCACTGTTCCTCGCGTTCGACGTCGACGCTGGAGGCGTCGTCGCCGGCTCCGGCGGCGGTGCGCACGACCGCGGTACGCATCTGAGCGCCCTGCTGGTCGACGGTCAGGTTGACCGCGTGCTCGGGCCATTCGCTCCGGGACAGGCGCAGGGTGCCGTCGGTGACGGTGAGCGTCTCGAATCCATGGCTGACGTGGTAGCCGAGGTCGGCGAGGGCGTCCGTCACCGTGTCGACCACGTACTGCCGTTCGGCTTCCGCCTCGGCCGCGGCCTGGCAGCCGGCCGCCCGTCGGCGCAGTGGCTCGTCCAGGGGACGGTGGCCGGCCACCACCTCCGCGAGCAGAGCCCGCACCGGGTCCACGTCCGCCCCCCGGGCGGTCTCGAGGTCATGGAGGAGTCCGACGGCTTCGTCGGCGTCGCGCCGTCCGGCCTGCGCGGCCGAGTTGGCACGCTGGACCCGGAGCCTCGTCTCGGTCAGCCAGGTGCGAGCTTCGTCGAGCGAGGTCGCCTCGGCCACCCGCGCCGCGGCCAGCCGCGCGTCCGCCCGGTGGCCCTCGCCACAGTCCGGCAGCAGGCGCGACAGCACCCGGGCCAGGGTCCGTTCCAGGTCCTCGCGCGCGGCGCCGTCCCCGGGCTCGGGCTCGGAGCCGACGGCGCCGGAGGGCGCCGAGCGGTCGGCGAACACCTCGGCGGCATCGACCAGGCGGCGCTCGGCGGCGGGCCCGGCCACGTCGGCGAAGAGGTCCGCCGCGAAGGCCCGAGCGGCCTGCTCCCGCAGCTCCCGCTCCGCGCCGGCCAGCGCGCGGTCGGCCTCGGCGCACCAGGCCTCCAGCTCGGACGTGGCCTGGGTGACGATCCGGAGCGGCTCGGGAGGTCGCACGCCGACGGCGGCACCGTACTGCTGCCGGAAGCCCGCGAGGGACTCGGACAGGGCCGCGATCCGCGCGTTGCGCGTCTTCACCCGGCGCACGGCGGCGTCCCGGGCGGCTGCGGCCAGGAGGGCCGCCTCGCGGGCGGCCTCCTCACGGCGTCGCACGGCCTCGCGCACCGCGGCGTCCTGCGCGGCCGCGCGCAGGGCCGCGGCGCTGAGGGACTCGTCACGCTGGTACGTCGTGCATTTGGGCCCGCTCATTTCTCCCCCAGAACGTGCGGCTGCTGTGCTTGGTGCGCGGTGCGCCACTCCCGGTACCGGAGGAACGTCCAGAACACGTATCCCGCCGCGACCACCAGGGTGACCGGTGACCAGATCTCCAGCGTGACGATCACCCAGATCACGGTACCGAGGACCAGGTAGACGACGCAGCCCCCGCCGAAGGCGATCGTCCGCTTGCGCATCGGCCGCAGTCGGGTGGCCAGCGCCTCCCGCCCGCCGGACAGCCGGCGGCCGAGGTCGGCGAGGCGGGACAGCAGGGACCACCGCGGGTGGTAGACCTGCCCGAGCTTCGCCGCCAGCACCAGCTCGCAGACGAGCGGAACCCCGCAGGTCACCGTCGCTGCGGGGATGAACCGCGACAGGAACTCCTCCTCGCCGACCAGGGTCCCCAGGACCAGCGGCACCCCGACCGGCAGCGCGAACAGCAGGGCCACTGCGCCGAGGGCGCGCAGCACCGCCTCTCCGGTACCGGACAGCCGGCGTTCCTCGTCCTCCCGCCACTCGCGCTCCCGGGCCGACGCGGCGGCCTCGTTGGCGCGTCGCACCTCCTCCAGGCGGCGGGCCTCGGCGACGGCGGACGGCAGCGTGCGGACGGCCGCCAGGTGACGGACCGGATCCCCACCGTCGGCCAGCAGTGCGTCGAACCAACCGATGCCGCCCGGTACGGACGCCGCGGCGGACTCCACCCGCTGTCGTAGCGCCCGGGCCCAGTCCGGGGCGACCGCGATGGCCAGCGCCTCCACTCGGATCTCGGTGCCGACGAGTTCCTTCCGGATCCTGGGCGGCAGCGCGGTCGACTCCCGCAGTCCCTCCCACCGGGCGTTCAGATCGCGCCAACGACGGTTGACGTCGGCGAGCTGGTGGGCGCCCTCGCCGAAGGTCGCCAGGGCGGTGAGCAGGTCATGGTCGTACAACTCGTCGACGAGCTCCCGCGCGGTGCGGTGCCCGTCGTCGTCGTTCTCGTGGTCCTGGGTGGACAGGGCGTGTTCGGCGAGGGTGAGCAGATCCTCGGGAAGCATGCGCTTGCCGCGGTAGACGGGCGGCATCGTCGGGTCGAGCCAGTGCAGCAGCCGCAGCAGCTTCGCGTCCGGCGCGTCGGTTCCGGGGAGGTGGACGTCGATCAGGTCCACGAGCTCCTCGGCGCCGTCGTGCTCGGGATCGTCGAACTGGGCCAGCCAGTTGCGCAGTTGGCGCCAGCCCTGGCTGGGGTCGGCGCGTTCCCCCATGGACACGAAGAACCGGCGGGCGGCGGTCGCCCAGTCCGCCGCCAGTGCCCGGGCCAGGGCCGTCTTCTCCGTGTACCTGACGCCGTTGAACCGCAGCGGCCTGCGGCCGGTGGTGCTCGCCGGCTCAGCGCCCCCACCAGGTGAGTCCTCCGGCACCTCCGGGGTGCCGCCCTCGAGCCACCGGCGCACCTCGGCGGCACCCCACCGGCGGCCCGGATCCCTGACCAGAAGCCCGGCGCACAGCAGCCGTACCCGTTCGTCCGCCACATCCGACACGTCGACCGGTCGGGTGGCCAGATGGTGCCGGACCGCCTGCTCCGACAAGCCCTCGAACGGCACGCGGCCCGTGGCCAGTTGCCGGGCGATCACCCCGACCGCCCACCAGTCCTGAGAACCGGACACCTCGGCACTGAACAGGTACTCCGGCGCCGAATACGCCAGCGTCCCGAACACGCGCTGGGTGAACCGGGACGTCGCATCCAGTGACTTGCTCACGCCGAAGTCCGCCAACGCCAACTCCAGCGGCTCCCGCCGGCGCAGGAGCACGTTCGACGGCTTCAGATCGCCGTGCACGATCCCCGCGTCGTGCAGCTGCGCCACCGCCGCCGTCAGCTGGGAGACGACTCCGGACAGGACGGCCGGCGACACCACCGTCCCAGCCTTGACCAGGTCCTCCAACGACCCCCCGGGGAGGTACTCCGACAGCTCGAAGTCACGCCCGTCCGAGAAGCCCGTCTCGACCACGCGCACCACATGGCTGGTGTCCAGTCCCCGCAGACGCTCCCAGACCTCGGGCATGACCCGGATCCCACTGCGGTACACCTTCGCGACGAACTCACCCCCGGCCGCGTCGCGGACCAACAGCACATCCGCCTCGCGCCCCTGGTGCGGTAACTCCCCGACCACCACGAACCGTTCGGCCAGTGCCGAGGGCAGCCGCAGCAGGGCCGCCGAACCACTACCGCCGTCACGACGCGTCACGGCGGGATCGAGAACGCCACCACCAGAAGTGGCATCGTCACGACGTGTCACATCAGATGACATAGCCGACTCTTCCAAAGCGTCACCCCCGCCTCAGAAGTCTATCCGGCTGGGGCCAACTCATAGTACTCCAGCCGTAGTTCGCGATCTTCGCGGTGGAGGGCCGTCGAGCCCCGCAGCGAGGTCGGCCTGACGGCAGGGTCGGGCCGGCTCGGGTCAGGTGAAGGACAGGAGCATGACCGGCGTCGTGGTGGGGTGCGCGGAGCCGCCCGCCGGTTCGACGGTGACGCCGATGCCGCGTGCCCCGTCCGGTGGCCCGGTCAGCAGGAGGACGCCGTCGCCGGTGGGCAGCAGGCCGGCCGGGCGCATCGTCCCCGCGTCGTTGAACCACAGCTCGTACGTGCTGCCCTCGGCCGGGTCAGGCATGCCGGAGGCCAGGAAGCCGGCCTGGCCGCGGCTGTTCGACCACACCACCGTGCCCACGCCGATGCCTCCAGTGGCAGCACCGGTGGCGGTGCGGGCGTCGGGCGCGGTGAGGAGGCCGGCGAAACGGTCCTGCTGCTGCTGAAGCGCGGCGGCGCGGGCCCGTGCCTGCTCGGCCTGCTGGTTCTGCTGCACGGCCACGGCGCCGGCGCCGGCGGTCAGCGCGAGACAGGCCGCCAGGGCGAGCTTTGCCCAGCTCCTGGTGAGGCGGCCGCGCCGGCGCCCCGGGGCGGGAGTGACGTTCGGGGCCTCCTGGCGCAGCGTCGGCAGCGCGGCCATCACCCGGTCCTTCAGGGCCGGTGGGGGGAGGAGGGCCTGGGCGGCGCCGAGCCGGGCGAGGGTGGCGGCGAACTCGGCGACTTCCTGGGCGCAGGCCGCGCAGTTGGCCAGGTGGCGTTCGAACTCGGCGCTCTCGGCGGGGTCGAGGGAGTGGGTGGCGTAGGCGCCGGTGAGGGTGTGCAGGTCGGCGGCGCTCATGTTCCTACCCCCAGGCAGTCGCGCAGGCGGATCAGTCCGTCGCGCATGCGGGTCTTGACGGTGCCCAGCGGGGCACCGAGGACGTCGGCGACCTGGGGGTAGGTGTAGCCGCGGTAGTACGCCAGCGTCAACGCCTCGCGTTGGAGTTCGGTGAGCGACTTCATGCATCGCCGCACCTGCTCGCGTTCCAGTCTGCTCTCGACCTGTTCGGCGACCTCGTCGAACTCGGCGGTGCCGGAGGCGGCCGCCGCGCGCCGGTCGCGGTCGGCGGCGGCCTGCGCCGAGCGGACCCGGTCCACCGCGCGCCGGTGGGCGATCGTCAGCACCCACGCCATCACCTCGCCGCGCTCGGCCCGGTAGCGGGCGGCGGTGCGCCAGACCTCCAGCAGCACCTCCTGGGCGACCTCCTCGGACTGGGCGGGGTCCCGCAGCACCCGTCGCACCAGGCCCAGCACCGGGGCGGCCACCGTGTCGTACAGCCGGGAGAAGGCGTCCTGGTCGCCGCGGGCGACTCTGGTGAGGAGCTCTTTGAGGTCCGGGCCCGGCCGTCCGGGGCCAGACAGGTGGACGACGGCGCTCATCCGACCGCTCCTCGGGGGCAACGGGCGGGCGGCGAGCCCCACGGACGGACGGCGGGCATCATGAGCCTCCCCACGACGAGGCCGGGGACGGACCACCGGCCAGGTGTACAGAACTGCGGGCACGTGGTCTTCGGTGCCGACGGGCCGTCGGATTGGTCCCGGCTGTCGCCGGTTTCGCCGCCGGTGTGCGCAGCGGAGATCGGAGCCCCCCCCTCCCGTCCGGGCCGTTCCTCCGGCAGGGCCCGTCTCCGGGAGCGCGGCGGCCGGAGCGGTGGCGGCCGGAGCGGTGGGTGCTGCGGACCGCTCACCACCGGGGATGGGGCCCTCGGCCCGTGGCGGAACTCGGGCCCGGCGCCGCCGCTGTCGCTGTGACGTTCGGAGCAATCCCCTCCCGGGTGTGCTCCGAAGACACAGTGAGCACAGGTCGGCGGGCCCTGAGGAGGGCCGCCCGTGACGGAGGGCGCACGTGGTGTTCGCAGTGGAAACGTGGCGGGCGGGCGTGCCCGCGGGGCGCCCCGGTGGCGCGGGAGGCGGCACGGTGGCCGTGGTCGGGGCCGGAGTCGCGGGCCTGACGGCTGCCTTCCGGCTGCACCGTGCGGGCCGTGCGGTGCAGCTGTTCGAGGCCGACGAGCGCCTCGGCGGGCACGCCCACACCCAGCGGGCCGTCGGCGCCGACGGCCGCCCGGTGGCGCTGGACACCGGGTTCCTGGTGCACAACGAGCGGACCTACCCGCATCTGGTGGCGATGTTCCGGGAGCTGGGCGTTCCCACCCGGGCGAGCGACATGAGCATGTCGGTGTGCTGCGACGGCTGCGGGCTGGAGTACGCGGGGGCGCGCGGGCCCGGCGGGCTGATCGCACGGCCGGACACGCTGCGGCGAGGCCGGTACCTGCGGATGCTGGGCGAGGTGCCCCGCTTCCACCGCCGGGCCCGCGCCCTGCTGGCCGACCCGGGGGCGGGGGAGCCGACGCTGCGCGAGTTCCTGGTGGCCGGCGGCTTCTCCCGCTACTTCACGGGCCACTTCATGACCCCGCTGGTCGCCGCCGTCTGGTCCTGCGCACCGGACGCGGCCGGCGACTACCCCGCGCGGTACCTGTTCACGTTCCTGGCCAACCACGGCCTGCTGTCCGTCACCGGATCACCGCGCTGGCGCACCGTGGTGGGTGGCTCGCAGGCCTACGTGGCCCGGATCGCCGGGCAGTTGCCCGTGGTCCACCGCGCGGCGCCGGTGCGGGCGGTGCGCCGGCACGGCGACGGCGTGGCGGTGACCACCGAGGACGGCCGTACCGCCGACGTCGACGCCGTGGTGATCGCCACCCACGCGGACCAGGCGCTCGCCCTGCTGGCCGACCCGAGCCGGGCCGAGCGGGAGGTGCTCGGCGCGTTCGGCTACTCACGCAACCCCGCCGTGCTGCACCGCGACGCCTCCCGGCTGCCCGGCGCCCCCCGGGCCCGGGCCTCCTGGAACTACCGGATGGCGCGGTGCTCGGACGGCGCCGCGGGTGTGCGGGTCAGCTACCACCTCAACCGGCTGCTCGGACTCGACACGGCCGAGGACTACCTGGTGACCCTCAACGAGGACCCGGACCACCCCGTCCCGGCCGAGCACGTCATCTCCCGCACCGTGTACGAGCACCCGGTCTACACCCGTGAGAGCGTCGCCGCCCAGGCCGGACTGCCCGCACTCACCACCGGGCGGACCGCGTTCGCCGGCGCCTACCACGGCTGGGGCTTCCACGAGGACGGCTGCCGCTCGGGCCTCACGGCCGCCCACGCCCTGCTCGGGGTGAGCACACCATGACCGCGAACCCGGCAGCCCCGGCCGACGCGGCCGCGCCACCCGTCCTGCCGGGGCCGTGGGGCGCGGCCCTGTACGAGTGCCGGATCTCCCACGTGCGCACCGGCCCGGTGCGCAACGCCTTCACCCACCGCACCTATCTGTGGCTGGTCGACCTCGACCGGCTGCCGGCCATCCCCTGGCCGCTGCGGTGGCTCGCCTCCTTCCCCGTCCGGGAACGAGGGGTGTCGCTGCGCCAGGACCTCGACCGCTACCTGCGCGGCGAGGGCATCGACCTGGCCGGCGGCCGGGTGCGGATGCTGGCCCACGCCCGCTCGCTGGGGTACGTCTTCAACCCGCTGACCCTCTACTGGTGCCGGGACGGCGCCGGCCGCCCGGTCTGCACGGTGGCAGAGGTCCACAACACCTACGGCGGCCGCCACCGCTACCTGCTGAGCCCCGACGAGCGGGGCCGGGCCGACGTGGCGAAGGAGTTCTACGTCTCGCCGTTCTTCCCCGTCGACGGCCGGTACCGGATGACGCTGCCGGAACCGGGCGAGCGCCTCGCCCTGTCCGTCCGACTGGAGCGCGAAGGCGGGCGCCCCTTCACCGCCACCGTGCGCGGCACCCGCCACCCGGCCGGTGTCACCCGGCTGCTGCGGGCCGCGGCCCGCCACCCCCTGTCGACCCTGGCGGTCAGCGCCCACATCCGCTTCCAGGGCATCCGGCTCCTGCTGCGCGGCCTGCCCGTCCATCCCCGCCCCACCCACGCCCCTCATGAGAAGGTTCCCGCCCCATGACCCTGCCAGTCCGGTTCCTCGCGCCGTCGGCGCCTGCGGCGGTCGATGCGCGGCAGTGGCCCGACGTGGCCCGCCTCCCGCACGTCCCGGCCCGCGCGGCGGTGGCCCAGCGGCTGCTGCGCCGCATCGCCCGCCGCCGCGGCCTGCGCGTCGAGCTGCCGTACGGCCGTCTGCTCGCCCCCGCTCCCGCCGAAGCCCCGGTGCTGCGCCTGCACCGGCCCGGCGCCTTCTTCCACCGGATCGGGGAGAGCGGGCTGATCGGCTTCGGCGAGTCCTACCAGGCCGGCGACTGGGACTCACCCGACCTGGTCGCGCTGCTCACCGAACTGGCCACCGCCCCCGAGACGCTCGTGCCCACCGGCGCGCACTGGCTGCGCCGCCTGTACGTCAAACGGCCGCCCGCCGCCGAGTTGAGCACGCCCGGCAACGCCCGTGCGAACGTCCACCGGCACTACGACCTCTCCAACGACCTGTTCGCGCTCTTCCTCGACGCCACCATGTCCTACTCCTCGGCGATCTTCCCGACCGGACCGGGCGGAGCGCCGGCCGCCTCCTGGGACCTGTTGGCCGCAGCCCAGCACCGCAAGATCGACCGGCTCCTCGACCTGGCCGACGTGGGGCCGGGCAGCCGGGTGCTGGAGATCGGTACCGGCTGGGGCGAACTCGCGATCCGCGCCGCCACCCGCGGCGCCCGGGTGGTCAGCCTCACCCTCTCCGAGGAACAGCAGGCACTCGCGCGCCACCGGATCGCCGACGCCGGTCTCGCGGAGTGCGTCGAGGTACGGCTGTGCGACTACCGCGCGGCCGAGGGCGAGTACGACGCGGTGGTGAGCGTGGAGATGATCGAGGCGGTCGGCCGGCCGTTCTGGCCCGTCTACTTCGCCACCATCGACCGCGTCCTGGCACCGGGCGGACGGGCGGCCGTGCAGGCGATCACCATGCCGCACGAGCGGATGCTGGCCAGCAGCGGCACCTACACCTGGATCCTCAAGTACATCTTCCCCGGCGGCCAGATCCCCTCCCTCGATGCGATCCGCCAGGCCACCAGCCGCCACACGACCCTGCGCGTGACGGCCTGCGACCCGTTCGGCCCGCACTACGCGCAGACCCTGCGGCTGTGGCGCCAACGCTTCACCGAACGGGCCGACCTGGTCGACGCCCTCGGCTTCGACCAGGTGTTCCAGCGGATGTGGGAGCTGTACCTGGCCTACTCCGAGGCCGGCTTCCGCACCGGCTACCTCGACGTCCAGCAGATCCTCCTCACCCGTCCGGAGTCCACCCGATGACCCCCGCCCAGTGTCCGGAGGTGCGCAACGCCGAGGCGCTGCGCGAGCACTACGCCCGCACCATCGACGCCTGGCACGACAACCTGCGCGACCAGCGGGCCGAACTCACCGCTCTGGTGGGCGCGGCGACGGTACGGCTGTGGCAGCTCTACCTGGCCGGCAGCTCACCGGCCTTCGCCGAGCGCAGGATGGGCGTGGACCAGATCCTCGCCGTCCGCCCCGCCGCGGACGGCACGAGCGGCGCCCCCGCGACGGCGGCCCGGTGGTACCGGGGGCAGCCGTGAACGGCACCGCCTTCGCCGTCAACCTGGCCGCCACGGCCGGTGTAGCCCTGGCCGTCCTGCTGGCCGCCTTCGTCATCGGGGTGCGTGCCGGCCGCCACCGCGGTGTCGACGTCGCCTGGGGCCTGGCCTTCACCGCCGTCGCCTGGACCGGCTGGGCGCTGTCCGCCGGGCACGGCGACGCGGGACGCCGTCTGCTGGCCACCGCCCTGGTCACCGTGTGGGGGCTGCGGCTGTCGGCGCACATCCGGTCGCGTTCGCGCGGGCACGGGGAGGACCCGCGCTACGACCGGATGCTCGCCAAGGCCCCCGCCGGACGCCGCGACGGCTACGCCCTGCGCGTGGTCTACCTGTTGCAGGCCGCGATCGTCTGGTTCGTGTCCCTGCCGGTGCAGGCCGCCCAGTACCTCACCGCGCCGCTGGGGCCGCTCACCTGGGCCACGCTCGGCCTGTGGGCGGTGGGGATGTTCTTCGAGACCGTGGGCGACTGGCAACTGGCCCGCTTCAAGGCCGATGCCGCGAACCGCGGCAAGATCATGGACCGCGGCCTGTGGGCCCTCACCCGCCACCCCAACTACTTCGGCGACGCCTGCGTCTGGTGGGCCCTGTTCCTGCTCGCGGCGGCCGACCCGGTCGGCTGGGCGTTCGTGCTCAGCCCGGTCCTGATGACCTACCTGCTGGCGTTCGGCAGCGGAAAGCCCCTGCTGGAACGCCGGCTCGGTGCCGACAAGCCGGGCTGGGACGCCTACGTCGCGCGGACCAGCGGCTTCCTGCCGCGCAGGCCACGCCGGTGAACCCGTCGCGGCGAGCGCCCGGTGAGCCGACGGCGGCGCCGACGACCGTCCGCCCCGGCACGGAGAGGCTTCATGTGCAGCGCCTGCCCGAGCGGCCCGCCGCCGCGGTCCTGCTGCTGCACGGCGGCCGCGCGGACAGCATGCGGCCGGTCTCCCGGTTCAGCCTGGCCGCGCTGCGCATGTGCTTCTTCGCGGCGGAGATCGAACACCGCACCTGGGGCGGCGAGATCCTCCTCGCGGCGGTCCGCTACCGGTACCGGGGCTGGAACGGGCACCGCGCCGATCCCGTCCGCGACGCGGCCCAGGCCCTCGACGCGCTGTCCGCCCTCGCTCCGGGGGTGCCCGTGATCCTGATCGGGCACTCGATGGGAGGGCGCGCGGCCCTGGCCGCCGCAGGCCACGACACGGTGCGCGGGGTGATCGCGCTGGCGCCCTGGTGCCCGCCCGACGATCCCGTGGCCCAGTTGCGCGGCAAGGCCGCCGTCTTCCTGCACGACGACACGGACCGCGTCACCTCCGCCGAGCAGACGCGGGCCTTCGCCCGCCGGGCGGAGGCGGCCGGAGCCGACGTCCAGGTGGTGGCGCTGACCGCGGGCGGCCACGCGATGCTCCGCGGCGCCCGCCGCTGGCACCGGCTGACCGCCGACCACACGGCCGCGATCCTGACCAGGGGCCCACACCCGGCGGACACCGCCCGCCGCCCCGGCGGCAGCGGGCGCCGGCTCGGGGCAGACGAAGGGGCCCGCCGTCACC
Organism: Kitasatospora sp. NPDC023176; assembly: GCF_055560495.1. NCBI lineage: Bacteria > Bacillati > Actinomycetota > Actinomycetes > Kitasatosporales > Streptomycetaceae > Kitasatospora > Kitasatospora sp. NPDC023176. Next base: position 50,244 of record NZ_JBVHIP010000023.1, read on the forward strand.
CGGACGGGTGAATCACCGGGTTCCCGGGCCGACCGGGCAAGCCGACGGCCGGGCGGCGCCGAAGGCATGACGTACGAGCCCGCGAGCCGCGGGCTCCGGCATGGGACTGGAGCATGATGCCTGCAGAGCGCATCGACACCCGACTGCTGGAAGAACTCACCGAGCAGTCACAGGACTTGAACAGCGACGCGGTGCGGATCACGCGCGGGGCGCTGGCCGACTTCGGGCAGGCCGCCGAGCCCGTCCGGCGTCGCTGGTGGCAGCGCGGCGGGTTCCTGGCCGGCGTGGCGGGCACGGCCGCGCTGCTCGGCGGTACCCGGGCCTTCGCCGACAGCCCGTCGCCGTCCGGATCCGTGGCGGACGACATCATGGCGCTGCAGACCGCCGCGTCGATCGAGAACCTGGCGGTGGCCGTCTACCGGACCGCTGCCGGGCTGCCGTTCATCAAGGACGGCAACAAGACGGTGGCCGCGTTCATCGCCAAGACGACCGAGCAGCACCAGGCCCACGCCAAGGCGTTCAACGCCGCCGCCACGCAGGCCGGCGGCAAGGCCCAGAACGACCCGGACCCGAAGTACAAGGCCGTCGTCGACCAGGCGCTGCCCACCATCAAGGGCCCGGCCGACGTGGTCAAGCTCGCCATCGCCCTGGAGGACGTCGCCGCGCAGACCTACACCAAGAACGTCGGACAGGTCTCCAACCCGGACCTGCGCAGGCTCTTCGCCTCCGTCGCCCCCGTGGAGGCCCAGCACCGCGCCACCCTGCTGGCCGTGCAGGCCCTGCTGGCGGGCAACGCCCCGGACCTGATCACCATCCCGGTCGACCCGGCGAAGCTGCCCGCCGCGGCCGGCAGCGTCGGCTTCCCCGACGCCTTCTACCAGACCGACAGTGCTTCGCCGATCAGTGAAGGGGCCGTCAAGTGACCGCGCACGACTGGGAGCTCCAGATCAGCGAAGGCGAACTCGCCCGTCTCACGGCGGACATGGAGGAGGCGCACCGGACGACGCTGCCCGCGATGCGCGCGAGCGCCGTCGACCTGGGTGAGGAGATCCGCGCCCGCCGGGGCGGTGAGCCGCGCGACGCCGGGCGGCGGCGGTTCCTGCTCGGCGCCGGCGGCGCCGCGGTCGCACTCACGCTGGCGGCCTGCTCCAGCAGCAAGTCCACCACCAGTCCCCCCGCGCCTTCCGGCAGTTCCTCCATGCCGCCGTCCGGCTCCGGGTCGGGGCAGTACACCGGCGACCTGTTGGTCGTCGCCCTGGCCGTCGCGCTGGAGAACCAGGCCGTCGGCGCCTACCAGGCCGCCCTCGACGCCGCGAAGGCGGGAAAGCTCGGCACCGTCCCCCCGGCGGTGGCCGCCTTCGTCACCACCGCGATGGGCCAGCACGCCGACCACGCCAAGGCGTGGAACGCCGTCCTCACCGGCGCGGGCAAGCCCGCGATCACGAACGTGCCGCTCTCCAACCAGGCCGACACCGCCGAGGCACTGGGCAAGGCCGCCAGCGTGGGCGACGTCGCCAAACTCGCCCTGATGCTGGAGGACCAGGCCGCCCAGACCTACCTCTTCGCGACCTACAACGTCACCAGCCCCGCCGGCATCGCCACCGCCGCCACCATCGCCCCCGTCGAGGCCATGCACGCCGCCATCCTCAACTACGTCCTCGGCCAGTACCCCGTCCCCGACGACTTCCTGCCCACCGACAAGGCCGCCAGCCCCACCCTGCTCACCGTCTGAGCGGCGCCCGGACCGGTGCGTGCCCGGGAGACACCCCCGAGCCCGGGCACGCACCTCCCCGCTGCCCCGGAACGGGCGGCAGATCAGGCCGAGCGGGCGGCCCGCCCGTTCAGTCCACACCGTTGTGTCACCCCCGACGCCGCGACCAGTGCCATCACCGACGGACTCACCCCCGCTGACGTCAAGAACCGCTGCCCCACCACCTTCCCCCTACCTCGGCCTGCCCGACGACGGCTACCACCACCCGTCCACCTGACCGGCCGACTGCCGCGGCGCGGCGTGCACGACACCCCGTCCCGCGGCATGCCCACGGCGCCCAACTCCCGGACAGACGAGCGAGAACGAGCCCATGACCCACCCCCGCCCCCACCCCCGTGCGCCGCTGGCCGCCCCCCTCCCGCGAGGGCAGCGCCGTCCTGGAGATCGGCGGCACCCTCGGCGCCCTGATCATCCACACCGACCCGGCCGACGACCGCCGGGAGATCGAGGTCGGCCGCACCGACGACGAGACCACTCGCGCCCACGCGGCCGTCCCAGCCCGCCACCTGACAGCACACACCACCCACTGCGCCGTCGCCTCCCGGCTTCCGCCGGCCGCGGTGCGACGCCTGCCGCGGCGTTCTGCGCATCGACATCGGTGGAACGGCTGGCCGCTGGCCTCCGCTCCCTCGTGGTCACGCCCGCGCCGGTACTGGCGGCGATGGCGGAGGCCGGGGCCGCGACGGTGCGCGAGCGGTTCGGCATCGATGCGATGGCCGCGTCCCCGGCCGACGCCTACCGGGCCACGTGCCGCGAGGACCACCCTGCGGATCAGCCGCGCCACACGGAGCGAAAAGGCGGTGAGTGGGATGTCACGGAACGCAGCTGAGGTGATCGTCGTAGGGGCGGGCCTGTCGGGCCTCGCCTGCGCGTCGGACCTCACCGCCACCGGCCGCGACGTGCTGGTGGTCGAGGCCGGTGACGTCGTGGGCGGGCGGATGCGCACCGACGTGGTGCGGGGCTTCCGCCTCGACCGCGTCTGACCGCCGCACGGTGGTGACCCCCACAGCCGGACCGCAGCAGAGCCCCAGAAAACGCTGCACAAACGATTCGACTGGGCCTCCGGGACCGCATCGCCGCACCGTGGAGGCGTGACTTCGCACACCAGGACCGACAGCGGTCTGAGCTCGGCCGGCACCCGGGTGCCGGTGGCCGAGGACCTGCGTCGCCTCCTGAACCTCGCGGCCCGCGGTGACGAGGCCGCGTTCGAGGCGCTGTACCGCGCGGTCGCCGGACCGGTGTACGCAGTCGCGCAGCGGACGCTGCGCAGCCCGGCCCACGCCGAGGAGGTCGCCCAGGAGGTCCTCCTGGAAGTCTGGCGTACCGCCGCCGCCTACCGGCCCGAGCGCGGGTCGGTGATGACGTGGGTGCTGACCATCGCGCACCACCGGGCGGTGGACCGTGTGCGCTCCGCGCAGGCGTCCGCCGAGCGCGATCAGCGGGCCGGCTCCCGGGAACCGTCGCAGGACGATCCGCTGGACGAGCAGGCGGTGCGCTCGCTGGAGCGGCAGCGGGTCCGGTCCGCCCTCACGCACCTGAGCACGGCCCAGCGGGAGGCAGTTGTGCTGGCCTACTACGGCGGCTACACACAGCGGGAGATCGCCCACCGGGTGGGCGTGCCGCTGGGCACCGTCAAGACCCGGATCCGCGACGGCCTCATCCGGCTCCGGACGGCGATCACGCCCGACGGCGATCGTCCCCGGCCGAGCGAGACCGCGTCTCGATTCCTCGAACTTCCCAGCTGCGGGAGGACATCATGACAGTCGACCAGCAGATCCCCACCGGCGGGCGCCCCGCACCCGCGAGCCCTCCCACCGAGACGCCCGAGTGCGAGGCGTCGACGTGCTCGGGCATCTCGACTCCGGAGTCGGTCGAACTGCACACAGCCTGGCCCGGCTGGATTCCCCTGCTGGTGATCGCCGTCCTGGTGCTGTGCTGCGTGGGGTTCGCCGTAGGGAGGATCGCCGGATGGTGACGTCGTCCGTTACTGATGACTCACGGGTGAGCCGTCGTGCTGCGGGTGTCAGCGGCCGGCGACAGTTCCCCGGGTGTGGTCTGGCTCTGCACGGTTTCCGGTCACCGGGCCGTACGCTCATCTGCGGCTGAGCCGAGTGCGGAGACGGCGTCGCCCGTGATGTGCCGGTGGTCCTTGATGCCGGTGGCATCTGATGACCGGGGCTCCAGCCGCGGCTACGAAGCGACCGGCTCGGGCCGGAAGGCCTGGTCGATGTTGTCCTCGACCCAGGCGCGGAGTGCGTTGAGCGGGACGGCGGCGCTGTGGCCGAGCGGGGTGAGGGAGTACTCGACGTGCAGGGGGACGGCGGGGTAGACCGTGCGGTCGAGGATGCCGACGTCCTCCAGGCGGCGGAGTGCCTGGGTGAGGACCTTGGGGCTGACGCCCTGGAGTTTGCGCTGGAGTTCACCGAAGCGCTGGGGGCCGTCTTCGAGGGCGCCGATGGCCAGGGCGGACCACTTGTTGGCGAGCAGGTCGAGCAGAGCGCGGCAGGGGCACTGGGCGGCGTAGACATCGTGGTGCGAGTGCTGGCCGCTCGGGCAGGTGGTCGTCATGCTCACTCTCCTCACCAGGTCACTTCCCTATGGGAAGTAAGAGACCTTGAAGGTAACTATACCCACGGGGATAGCGTCGTGGACGTCATCGAGGGCCGCCAACGGGCCCCCGAAGGTTACTGGTTCAGGGAGATTTCGCATGTCCGCAGACACGATGCGCGCGGTGGTCCAGGACGGCTTCGGCGGGCCGGAGGTGCTGACGGTACGGCAGGTGCCGCGCCCGGTTCCGCTGCCGACCGAGGTGCTGGTGCGGGTGCACGCGGCCGGGATCAACCCGGTGGACTGGAAGACCCGCGGCGGCACCGGCATGGCCGGTCTGCTCGGTGAGCCGCCGTTCACCCTCGGCTGGGACGTGTCCGGCGTGGTGGAGGAGGTCGGCTTCGGTGTGACCACGCTGAAGGTCGGCGACGAGGTGTACGGCATGCCGTGGTTCCCCCGCGTCGCGAACGCCTACGCCGAGTACGTCACCGCCCCGGCCCGCCAGTGGGCCCGCAAGCCCGCCACCCTCGACCACGTGCACGCCGCCGCCGTGCCGCTGGCCGCGCTGACGGCCTGGCAGGCCGTCAGCGACACCGCCCACATCACCGCCGGCCAGCGCGTGCTGGTCACCGCCGCGGCCGGCGGCGTCGGCCACTTCGCCGTCCAGTTCGCCAAGCACCTGGGCGCCCACGTGATCGCCACCGCCAGCGCCGCCCGCCACCCCTGGCTCCGGGAACTCGGCGCCGACGAGACCGTCGATTACACCACCACCCGTTTCGAGGACGCCGTCTCCGACATCGACGTCGTCATCGAGCTGGTCGGAGATCCGGTCGACGGTTCCAGCTCCCGCTCGCTCAAGGTGCTGCGCCCCGGCGGCCTGCTGGTCACGATCCCGGCCGGCGTCTCCCCGGAACTCGCGCTGGCCGCCGAGGCCGTCGGGGTCCGAGTGACGCCGTTCCTGGTCGAGCCGGACGGCACCGCGCTGACCACGATCGCGGGGCTGATCGACGCCGGCGAGGTCGCCGTCGAGGTCGAGGAGACCTTCCCGCTGGAGCAGGCCGCTCGGGCCCACGCCCGCGGCGAGGCCGGTCGCACCCGCGGCAAGCTGGTCCTCACCGTCGCCGACTGACCGCCGCCAACTGACCGTCACCAACTGACCGTCACCGCAATCGCTTCGGAGCATCACATGTACTACGAGATCCGCCGCTACCAGGCCCAGCCGGGGCGCCGCGACGACTGGGTGCGGTACATGGAGGACGTGGTCATCCCGTTCCAGGCCTCCCTGGGCATGGACGTGACCGCCTCCTTCGTCGACGCCGAGGACGAGGACGGCTACGTCTGGATCCGCCGCTTCGAGGACGAGGCCCAGAGCGAGGCCGTGTCTGCGGCGGTCTACCAGCACGACCGCTGGAAGAACGAGATCGGCCCGGCCGTCCACGGCCTGCTGATCCCGGAGAAGTCCGTCGTCACCAAGGTCCTCCCCACCCCCGCCTCTTCCCTGAAGTAGCGGCCGCCCCACCGCAGGCAAGGAACTCCGCCATGAGCAGCGACATCCTCCAGAAGTCCACCCCCGCCTCCTCGATCAGTCAGGCCGCCGCCGGCGCCCTGATCGCCGCCGTGCACGCCGCCGCCGCCCGGATCGGCTTCACCGCAGCCGTCGCCGTCACCGACCACGGCGGGCACCTCAAGGCGTTCGACCGGGCCGACGACGCCCCCTTCCTCACCGCCGAGGTCGCCCTCGACAAGGCCTGGACCGCAGCCGCCTTCCACACCCCCACCCACGGGTGGAACGACTACCTGGCCAACCCGAAGATCGCGCCGCTGGGCGGCCATCCCCGGCTGATGGCGGTCGGCGGCGGCTACCCGATCACCGAGAGCGGCCGCTGCGTCGGCGGCCTCGGCATCTCCGGCGGCAGCTACGAACAGGACCGGCAGGCCGCCGAGGAGGCCCTCGCCGCCCTCGGGTTCGAGCTGCCGGCCCGCTGAGACCGCGTCGGGCACCGGTGCCCCGCGTCCGCCTCCGGCCCCCGCCCGGCCCGCGCCGACAGGTCGGAGGCGGGCACGTCGATGCGGCGCTGCACGACCACTACGGCTTCGACACCGCGATCGGCAGGGTCATCGTCACCCTGGAACTCCACGCCGATCAGCCGGCCTGACACACGGCCACCGTCTGGGGCGGCTGCCAGCCGGGCGCCCGCCGCGACGGCAGGCCTGATCTCCTCACGAGACGGCGGCCTTCCAGACCCACGAGGTGACGCGCGGCCGGTCAGCGAGCTCGCCCCGGCCGGTGGACCACAGGAGGACCTGGACAGGGTCACCAGACGGAGCACCAGGGAACAACCGGCTGAGCACCCCGGCACACAGATCCTGCGGGGGCCGCCACGCAATCCCCAGCCCCCGGGTGATGTCATGCGTGTGAAGGAGCGTCTCGGCGACCCCCATCGCGGCGAACCCCGCAGGATCACACGGCCCCCAGTGCCAGGCGCGATCACCGGGTGCGGCTGCGGCGACCGCAGTGCTCAGCAGTCTTCCGCAAGCGGTCACCACCCCGAGCACCTCACGCGCCGGCGCATGGGCGTTGACGACGAGGTCAAAGGGCAGATAGGCCTCCGCCGGACGGGCCGCCAGCTGTCCGGCATAGGCCAGCAGGTCGTGCGCGACGTGCGCGGCAGTCTGCCGGCAACTCCACTCCAGCGCCCCTGCGCGGGCCTGCCAGTCCCCGGACTCGTGCGGGCCGAGCACCCGAACCATCTCGTCCACAGCCCGGTCGACGTCTCGACTGCCGATGCCATCCATGCCGTGATCGTCGCAGCGTCGGCAGCCAACAACAAGCGCAATCCGACCGCTGACGAAAGCCGCCCGGACGCATCCTGCCGGGGAGGTCGAAGGTGACGTCGATCAAGGGAACGGGCAGGCCGGCGGTGGCTTGGGCGCAGGCGTTGGCCGTTGTCCTGGGTGGTGACGGCCCAGGACAACGGCGGGGTCGACGTGCCGGAGCTCCCGCACCGCGGTACCGGGGCTGGCGGTGGGGAGGGCGGCCGTCAGTCCGAAGCGGGTGAACGTCTCGCGTCGCATCGCCTCCCGCGTTGCTCGGCGGGTTTCGGGCGTGCTCGGTGAGGAGACGTGGGCACGGACGTCGATGGGGCCTGGTGCGGTCGCGGTCAGGCGGCGCCTGCGCGTGTGGTGAAGGTGCTCACGGCGGCGGACAGCGCCGCGAACGCGCGGGCCAGGTCGTCCTGGGTGGAGGGGACGGCTCGGCGCATCAGGACGAAGCCATGGACGTGGCCGACGGCTTCGAGGAAGGTCGTGGGCACACCAGCCGTGATGAGGGCGGCCGCGTACGCGCGGCCCTCGTCGCGGACCGGGTCCTCGCCCGCGGTGAGTACCACGGCCGGCGGCAGGCCGGCGAGGTCGCCGAGCAGCGGGGAGGCGTGCCGGTCGTGGACGTCGGCGCGGTACTGCTCGTAGTACCAGCGCCGCCCGGCCTCGGTCAGCACGCGCCCTTCGGCGAACTCGCCCTGTGACGGGTAGGTGCGCGAGGAGTCGGTGGCCGGGTAGACGGCCATCTGCGCGAGCACCGGTACGTCGGCCGGGGTGTCGCGCAGGGTCGTCGCCGTCACGATCGCGAGGGTGCCACCAGCGCTGTCGCCGCCCAGCACCAGGGAGGCTGCCGCGCGGCCGAGTTCGGCCGATTGCGAGGCGACCCAGCGGGCGGCGTCCTCGGCGTCCTCGACCGCGGCGGGGTACGGCGCCTCCGGGGCGAGCCGGTAGTCGACGAGCACCACCGGGAGGTCGAGCTGCCGGGCTGCCTCGGCGGCGAAGGCGCGGTGGGTTCCCAGGTCGCCGGTGACGAACCCCCCGCCGTGGTACCAGAGGACGACCGGTCCGGCTTCGCGGGTGGCTCGCGCATCGAGCAGGAGGCCGGCGATCGTGCCGGAGCGGGTCGGGATCGCCAGCAGCTGCTGCACCGCGATCTCGCCGACAGGCAGGTCCGCGGCGTCGACCGATGCGCGCAGTCCGGCCCGTGCCTGTTCAGGAGTCTGTGTCTCGACTCCGGGTGCACCGCGGGCGGAGATGTACGTCAGAAGAGCCGCGACGTCGGGACGGGGCATGGTCGCCTCCCAGTGATGTCAGATTATGACATCACTCAGCCTAGCAGTCGATGTCAGAATCTGACATCACTGGTATGATCACGCCGTGAGCCGATGGGAACCGGGAAGTCGCCAACGACTGCAAGCCGCCGCTCTCGACCTGTTCGTGGAACACGGCTACGCCGCCACGACGACTGCGGCCATCGCCGAGCGGGCCGGGGTGACCGACCGGACCTTCTACCGCCACTTCAAGGACAAGAGCGAAGTGCTCTTCGGTGCCGAAAGCCGGATCGAGCAGCTCCTGGTCGACGCCGTCACGGCCTCGAAGTCCCCGGCCGCTGACGCCCTGCGCGAAGCCCTGCTCGCACTCGGCCGGGACTTCCAGCCACGCCGAACCCAGGCTGCCAGACGGGCGGCGGTCATCGAGACCGTCCCCGACCTGGCCGAGCGCGAGCTGTGGAAACTCCGCAGCTGGTCGCAGGCGCTGACCCGGGTATTCGTCGCGCGGGGCGAGAGCGCCTTCACGGCAGGCGCCCAGGTCGAAGTCGCCCTGGCCCTGTTCCGCACCGCCTTCCACCACTGGACGCACGAGGACGACCCGCCGAACCTCGACGAGCTGATCCAGGACGCCTACACCGCGGTCGGGCTCAACTAGCGCTGTGGCCACATAGGTTCACCGAGGTGGCACCAGCGAACTGACTGGATACCCCACGACGGTCCGTCCGAAGATGCCAGAAGCCGTGCCGGACTCGCTCTGCCCGCAAACGGCCGCCTCGGCTCGTTGTCCGGTCAGTGGGTGAAGCGCGGGTCCGATGCGTCGTACTGGTATCCCCGGGACAGAACCCCCGCAGAGCGGAACGACGCCTTCTCGAAGAAGGTCCACCCGTTCGAGCGCGGCCGGTCCGAAGGTGCCTGCCGGCCTGCCAGAACGGGCGGGTTCCGAGAGTCCTGAGCGCCAAGCGGCTCGAACGCGCACGATCGGTGGATCCTGTCGTGACCCGCGTGCGCGGGTTTCACCGTCGGACGAGCCGTCAGACGGCCTGAGGGTGCCGGCGAGGCGAGCCGGGCTTCGCTCCGGCTGAGATATCGCCATTCGTGTGGCGCAACGCGGCGCGCGTCGGCTTGTGTGAACAGGTCGCGCCGGATTGTCTGTGTCGCGTCAATCAGCATGTCCGCCGTCAGCCAGAATGTCCTCTGGCGGGATTCCAGGAGCCATCATGCGTACACGAAGCCTGTCTGTCGCGGCCGCAGCCGCCATTCTCGCCCTGGTTCAGCCGGGCATCGCCACCGCGAACGGCGACCCCAGCACCACAGTCACGTTCACCGTCACGACCGGCGCATTGTCGCTGTCGGTACCGGCGAGCGCCAGCCTCGGCTCGGGAGCACCCGGCACCACGATCAGCGCACCGATCGGCGCCTGTACCGTCACCGACGACCGCGCCCTCCTCTCGGCCTCCTGGACGGTGACCGCGGCGGAGACGGACTTCGCGAACGGATCGTCGACCATTCCCGCCACCAATGCCACCTACTCGCCCGGGACGGTGACGACGACCGGCACCATCACCGTCACCACGACGAACGTGACGCTGAGCAACTCCGCGCAGACGGTGCTCACCGGGAGCGCCGGTGTCGGAGACAACACCGCGAGCTGGGACCCGACAGTCGCCGTGAACGTGCCCGCCGGCGCCGTCGGCGGAACCTACACCGGAACGCTGACCCAGTCAGTTGCCTGACGGAGTGAAGGGTGTGCGCCGGTACTGGGTCCTCCTGCTGATGCTGGCCTTCGTGCAGGCCGCCGGGGTGATGCCGGCGGCGGGGCAGGAACCCGGGGCACCCTCCCCCCGGGACCCGGCTGCGGGCAGGAGCATCGCCATCAAGCTTCTCGACGCTCCGGAGAGCCGCCGTGCCGATCCCAGAGCGCATGCCTACATCGTCGACCATCTCGCACCCGGCTCGACCATCGAACGGCGGGTGGAGATCACCAACGAGTCGTCCACACCGATGCACGTCGACGTCTACGCCGCGGCAGCCACCATCGCGAAGGGTGAGTTCACCTTCGCGCCGGAGCGCACCCCCAACGAGCTGACCGGCTGGACGTCATTCGATGCGGCGGACCTTGAGCTGGGAGCCGCCGAAACGGCGCGGGTGCGCACCACCATCCGAGTGCCCGGGGATGCCGCCGCCGGGGAGCGATACGGCGTCATCTGGGCGCAGACGAGCGCCCCCGCGGATCGCTCGCACACCCTGACGGTGCTGGGCCGGGTAGGCGTCCGCATGTACGTCGATGTCGGTCGCGGTGACGAGCCACCCTCGGACTTCACGATCGAACGGCTCTCTCCGACCCGAGCCGGCGACGGGCGTGGAGAGGTTCACGCCCGGATCCACAACACGGGGGGTCGCGCCCTGGACATCAGCGGGACACTGTCCCTCCTCTCCGGGCCGGCCGGACAGCACGCCGGACCGTTCTCGACCGCCAAGACGGGCGCCACACTGGCTCCGGGTGACAGTGGAGAGGTGGTCGTCCCACTGGACGCAACGCTGCCGAACGGCCCGTGGGCCGGGGAGCTCACGCTCAGAAGCGGCCTGGTCCAGCACAACGCCCGCGCCACCATCACCTTCCCATCGACTCCCGGTAGCGTCGGAGCGGCCGCCGTGTCGGTCGCCCGGCCAGGGAACTTCCCCACCTCGGTGGTCGCCTGGCTCTCAGCCCTCGTCCTCGCCGCTCTCTGCCTCCTGCTCGCCAGGTTCCTCCGGCGCCGTCGATGACGACTCCGACCATGACCCGCCCTCGCGGCCGGCTGATCTGCTCCGTGAGCGACGTATGACGGTCCTTGTCGAGCGCGTCACCGCTCCTTCTGTACCGGCGCCATCCTCGCCGGCGCGCCGACGTCGGCACACCTCTCGTCCGCCCCCCAGCCGTGCGGATGCTTTAAGTAATGCCCATGTCACTATGAGTATCCACAGCTTGTTCTCGACGGTTGGAAGCGGAGATGCCGGTGTTCAGACACGAGAGAGAGCGGGCCGGAGCAAGCCGCCGCACGGGAGGTGCGGGCGGCATGTTCCGATCCTGGCTGAGGGTGCGGGCCCGGAGGGCGGGGGCGGTCACGCTGACCGGGCTGGCCGTCCTGGCGATCGTCCTGGCCACAGCCTGGACCGCGACGGTTCAACCCGCCTACGTCGCCCAGGTCGGCGATGCGACGCCGGTGGTCGAGCCTTTCGCCGCCATTGGCCTCACCGAACCCAGTGGCACCACCACTGGCCCCGGCAGTACTGCCAGAACCAGCAGTCTCGGCAATACCGGCCTCACGTTCACGGTCATCCCGGTCAGCCTGACCATCGCCAAGAGTCACTCGGACCCCTTCATCCAGGGCGAGGACGGCGTCTACATCATCACTGTGGGTAACCTCGCGACGGCCAGCCCGACCAATGGCACCACGGTCACCGTCCACGACCGCCTCCCCGAAGGTCTTCGGGCCGACAGGATCAGCGGCGCGGGATGGACCTGCATTCCGGCCACCCTCACCTGTACGCGCAGCGACATCCTGCCTGCCGGCCACAGCTACCCACCCATCACCCTGAACGTCGATGTCTCCTGCCACACCCGTGAGCGGGTCACCAACACCGCTACCGTCACTGGAGGAGGTGACAGCACCACCCACACCGCCACCGACCCCACCACCATCAAGCGCCACGGGCATGACGACGACGGGCATGGCGGCCACGACGGGCATCATGACCACTGCGACGGCCACGACCACTGGTAGCACTCAACCTGCGTGGACATAGCGGGAGGTGGCGGAGGTCCTCCGTCTCTGCGGAGGACCTCCGCCACCTCACCGGTCGGGTCGCCCAGTTTGCTCGGACCGGCTGCGGCGGCGGTTCTACACCGGGGTTTCCTGTCGGTGGGTACCAGCCGTCAGCGCCCAGATGATGAAGATGTCGATGGCGATCATGACGATGGACCAGAACGGGTAGTAGGGCAGCCACATGAAATTGGCGATCATGTTTAGCCCTGCGGCAATCACACCGAGGATCCGTGCCCACATCGCACCGGTGAAGAGCAGGAAGCCCGCCACCACGATCACGATGCCGAGGATGAGGTGCAGCCAGCCCCAGCCGGTGACGTCGAACTTGTAGACGTAGTTGCCGGTGATGATGTAACGCTCGTCGTTGACGATGGCGCCGATGCCCTCGAGGATGGCCATCGTTCCGCCGAAGATCATCATGCAGGCCGCGAAGAGCGTCCAGCCGGTGGCGAAGTGCTTCCGGCTGACGTGAGCCCCCGCTGGTGCTCCGCTGACGTTGCTGGCCATGTTCGACTCCTCGGGAATTGACCTGTTACCCGTACCCGCAGGAAGCGGGGAAAGGTCCCCTTCACCAACGTCCCACGACCTCCGCGAGGCTGCTACTCGCGCCTGTCCTCGGCTCCGTATGCCCGGGCCCAGGAGGCCATGGGCCGAAGCCGGGTCACTCTCCCTCGGACGGGGCCCTGGTCGGTCCACTCGGGTGGCTCACTGTTCATGCGATCACCCCGGCAGGTACCTACGGTCGGACCGGGGCGGCCTTCCGGCCGCCCCGGTCCGCGCACGCAGCGTAGACCGAGCCCACACCAAGGGAGACGGCAGATGTCCACCACCTCCGAGACGCCCGTTCTCGACACGCTCATGGCCATGACCGCCGATTCGCTCGAGCGGTGCGGCCTGGCGCCGGACATGCTCATCCTCACGCGGATCGCGGCGCTGGCGGCGATGGACGCACCAGCGGTCTCCTATCTCGCGCATCTCGAGCCGGCGATGCAGGAGCACATGACCGCTGCTCAACTGCAGGACGTCCTGGTGGCGATCGCGCCGATCGTCGGCACCGCCCGGGTGATGTCGGCCGCGACCCACATCACCGAGGCACTGGGGATCGCCATCGCGGTCGCCGACGCGGGGATCGAGAACCAGAACACCAGGTAGTCGCACATCCGGTCGCCGCCTCCGTGGCCCGATCGCCGTGGCCGGTGACTCCCGTCGGGCGTGGGGTCATTGGCCGCTCCGGGACGGAAGCGGCCGCTGACGCGGAATCAGGAAAGAGGATCGGCGCGAAGGGCTGCAAAGGGAAGATCGCTCTGGACATCCGGGAGTCGGTGCCGTACTGGGAGCCGTTCCTGGCGCCGAAGGCCCCCAGGGGTCGATGAGCGCCGACGGGATGTCCCGAGGGGATCGCCGCCCGCACCCCCGCTGGTCGCGGTGCGTTGCAGGCCACGCGTCGCCGCCGCTGGTCAGGGGGTGGCGGTGAGAGGCTGATGGCTGTGGAGGATCCCCCCGCCGACGCCCCGGCTTCCGCGCTGTCCCGCTTCGTACTGCGCGCGGCCCTGGCCGACCCCGGTCACTTGCCCGAACTCCTGGCCAACTTCGCCGTCCACCATCTCGGGCGGCGCGCCGCCACATGGGTCGCCCGCGCACGCGAGGAGCACCCTGGGGCCGGGGATGCCGAACTGTCCGCCATGGTGATCACCCGTGGGCGGCAGGTCAGCGAGAGCGAGGGCGCGTTCGTGGGCGGCCCGTTCATGGTGCTCGTTCCGTTCGCGTTCTGCACCGCGCTGCTCACACAGAGCCGGATGATGCTGGAACTCGCGGCGGTGTCGGGGCGGGAGCCCACCGAGGGCGCGCGGGCGGCCGAGCTGCTGGTGATCCAGGGCGTGTACGGGGACGAGGAGCAGGCCGCCGCCGCACTGGAGGCCGCGGCGGCGGCGCGGCCCGACGCTCCTCCTGGCCGTATTGCCGCCCTGTTGCGGGTCGTGAAGCGGATGGCCCACCTGCTCGGCGTGGTGACGCCCGAGCGACGGCCGGTGTCGACCGTCTTCCGCGTCGGGCAGTGGGTCCTGCTCGTCGGGGTGCTTCTGATCGGCCTGGTCGCCCCGCTGGTCTGGCTGCCCTACCTCGGCTACTCCTACCACAGGGCGGGCCAGCAACTCGGCGAGCGAGCCTGGGCCTACTACCAGGGCGAGGCCACCGCCTGGCCGTCGCGGCCAGCCCGGCCCGTGCGGGCCCGACCCGCACAGGCCGCCGCCGCCCTCGGGACGCTGCTCACCCTGCTGCTGCCGATCGCCGCGGTGCTCCTCGTGGTCGCCACCGACGCGAAGCTCGTGGGCAGCCGGTACCCACTGCTCGCGGTCGTACTGGTCATGCTGTCCACCGCGGTCGGCACGATCTGGTACCTGCACCGTCGCCGTCGGCGCCGGGCGGCGGACTGACCCGCTGCCCGGCCTGTCTCGATCGACCCCCCGCTCCGTGCGTCCGTCGGGGCGGCCGGCGGGGAGGGACCGGCACAACCCAGCTGGGGCGGTCCCTCACGCGTGGGCCGCCGGGGGTGCGCCGGGGGCTGGCGGGGTTGGTGTGCGGTCGCCGCCGGGGCCGGTGTCGAGGAATTCGCGGATAGCGAAGGCGAGGGCGACGAAGAAGGTGATCCACAGGACCACGGCCCAGGTCGGGTAGGACCAGGTGGCCAGGATCACGGCGGCGACCAGCAGGATCGCTGCGCCGATCCAGCCCTTGAAGCGGTGCACGAAAGGTCCGACCGGGCCGAGCTTCATGCCGAGCGAGTACAGCGCGCCGCGCAGGGAGCCGATGATGCGCCGCCAGGCGGTGCGCACCGCGACGGCGGGCCGGGACGGTCCGATCAGGAAGGCGCCCGCGGCGGTGACCACGGCGACCGCGCCGACCGCCCGGACGGTGGCCCGCATGAAGCGGATGAGGGTGTCGTAGAGGGTGCCGGCGGCCGCCTGATTGGCGCCCGGTGGCAGGTGGTCGAGGTAGAACGCGCGGAAGACGGTGAGCACGATGCCGAGCAGCAGCATGGCCAGCGCCACCCCGACGGCGGCGCCAATCAGCGCGCGGCGGCGGTTGACGGCCAGGAACACGGCGCAGGCACCGATGAGGACGGTGATGATCGGCAACCAGGCGCCCATGATCTCCAGCAGCCGGAAGTACGTTTTGACCTTGCCGACGTCCTTCGAGGAGAAGACCACGAAGTTGGTGTGGACGTCGGGGATCTTGGCGGCCGGGCCCAGGCCGGCGTTGACGAGTTCGTCCTTCACCTTGGCGACGATCGGTGCGATGTCGATGGAGACCTGGTTGTTCTCGATGACGACCGCGCCGCCGCCCTTGCCGGTGAGCGCCTTGTCGAGGGCGGTGTGGATGGCCCGGTTGGCCTCGACCCAGAGGGTGGCGAACTGCTCGCTGGTGACGACTTTGTTGACGGCCGTGCTGACCAGTTGGGTGAGGCCGCTCTTGATCGGCGCGCTCAGGTTGTTGATCAGGTTGGCGGCGTTCTGTGGCACGCCCTGTTCGGCGGCGGCGTCGGAGAGCTGCTTGACCAGGGCGTTGACGTCGATCTGGTCGAGGACGACGGTGGTGACGCGGTTGGTGACGGCCTGCTGGATGTCGGCGTCGGTGGCGAGCGGAGCCATGGTCTGGACGTAGCGGTCGGTGTTGCCGACGAAGTCGGACGTCCAGACCGCCAGCACGGACAGCAGGGACAGCAGGGAGGTGATCACGATGAGCACCGCGGCGCCCGAGGTTCGCCACCGGTGGTGTTCCTTCTTGCGCGGGACGGCCTCCAGTGCGGCGATCCGCTCGTGCAGCCGGGTGATCTCGTCGGCGTCCCCGGCCGCCGCGACCGGGGGCCGGCCGGGTTCGGGCGGTGTTGCGGGACGGCCAGGGGGAGGCGGCGGTACCGGGGGCTGCTCGGGGGGACCTGCCTTGCCGGGCCCCTCGCCGCCGGCGGGTTCGCTTGAGCCGGGCTCGGGTGGGGTCGCCGCCATTGCTCCTCCTCGGGTGGGCGGCCGGCCGTCGGCTGCCGCATGCCGTTCCAGGAGAAGCGCCGAGCGGCGCGCGTACCACCGGGAGTCGGCGGTGCGGGTGGGTGCACCCGGCTGACAGGGTGACAGCACACACGTCGGTGCATGATGGCGCCGCCCCCTGCCCGCCGCCCCCGCCATGGCCGAGGGCGTGGTCCGTGTGCCTCGATGCCGTTCACCCGCGTGGCGTTTCCGCCGTGACGGACGCCGCCGGCATCCCGATGATCGGAGGGACGCCTGCCGCCCCTGAGGGGCAGGCATCGCCGGCGCCCGGCTCCCGGGGCGGGCCGAGTGCCGAGGAGGCGATACGCATGCCAGCCGACCCTCCCGCGCCTGTCGAGCCGGCGGTGCCCGCGATGGCGTCGCAGGATCCGTTGGCGATCGTCCGCAACCGCAGCTACGTCGCGTTGCTGGTGATGGCGGCGGTGCTGGGCGTTCCGATCTCGGCCGCCGCGTACGGCTTCCTCGCCCTCGTCTCCGAACTCCAGTCCCTGGTCTACAACGACCTGCCCAAGGGCCTCGGCTTCAAGACCACCCCCAACTGGTGGGCCATCCCCGTGCTCGCCGTCTCCGGCGTCCTGGTCGCCCTCACCATCCAGTACCTACCCGGCCGGGGCGGGCACGAGCCGGCCGACGGGCTCAAGACCGGTGGCATCCCATCCCCGGCCACGGTGCCAGGGGTCGCCCTCGCCGCGATCGCCTCGCTCAGCCTCGGCGTCGTCCTCGGCCCGGAGGCCCCCCTGATCGCGCTCGGCGGCGGCCTGGCCGTCGGCGCGATCCGACTGCTCAAACGCGACGCCCCTCCCAACGCGCTCGCCGTCATCGGCGCGGCGGGCAGCTTCGCGGCGATCAGCGAACTCCTCGGATCGCCCGTCCTCGGTGCGTTCCTGCTGATGGAGGCCTCCGGCCTGGCCGGGCCGATGCTTGGCGTCGTCCTGGTGCCCGGCCTGCTCGCCGCCGGCATCGGCTCGCTGATCTTCACCGGCCTGGACTCCTGGACCGGCCTGGGCACCTACTCCCTGTCACTGACTCACGTACCACCCGCCGACCGGCCCACCCTCGCCGCGTTCGGTTGGGCAGTCCTCGCAGGCCTGGCCGCCCCGGTCCTCGGCGAGGCGATCCGCCGCTTGGCCCTGCGCCTGAGAACACACGTCGAGCCGCGAAGGGTGCCGATCACCGCGCTGATCGGCGTCCTCATCGGAGGACTCGCCCTGCTCTACGCCAGCATCACCGACAAACCGATCTCCGGAGTGCTGTTCTCGGGCGAGAGCACCATCGGCCCCCTCCTGGCCGACCAGGCCAGCTACTCCGTCGGCACACTGCTGCTGCTGGTCGTGTTCAAGTCGCTCGCCTACAGCGCGTCGCTCAGCGCCTTCCGCGGCGGCCCGGTCTTCCCGTCCCTGTTCGTGGGCGGCGCGGGCGGCCTGGCCATGTCCCACCTGCCCGGCCTCGACACCACCACGGGCTTCGCCATCGGGGTGGGCGCGCTGGGCGTCGCCATGCTCAGACTCCCGATGACCTGCGTTCTGCTGGCCACCCTGCTGCTCGGCTCCCAGGGGCTCACCGCGATGCCACTGGTGATTGTCGCGGTGGTCGTCGCCTACGTAGGGACCCTGCGCCTCGCACAGCGGAGCGCCCCGGCCACCGCCGAACCCGAGCCCACCGGGGCTCCCGCCTCGTGACGCGATCGGTCCACGGCCCGCTTCCCGGCGGCCGTCAGCCCGAGGAACCCGGCCCGGCGGTGCCGTCGTCGGTGCCCGCACCGCCGGGAGGCGGGACGATGTCGGAGAAGGCCGGCCGGTTGCCCCGGCCGAGCCCTCCGTTGACGGCACCCAAAATCACGCGTGCGGCGATGCCGACGAACACCAGGTCCCCGAGCATCTGCACGACGACCAGCACTCGGGGCTCCGTGCCATGAGGTAGTAGGCGGCTGCGAACAGAAGGATGAACAGCGGGACGCTCGTGGCCAGCTACATCGCCCTGTAGTGGGTGGAGCGCAGCCTGAAGGACGATCTACAGGGCTCGCCGGCCCGTCGGCTGGGACGCCTACTTCGAGAAGATCATGTCACCGCCTTGTAACAGTCAGTGATGATCAAGGGGCGGCACAGGATCGGGCCCACCGGCCGGGACCGCGCGGCGAAACCCCGGACGGGCATCGCTCCGGGTGAGAGGTTCGCCTGTTCGGCTCAGCGAGGATGACGGCCAGGAGACGGCGCCCGGAGACCTTTCTACCGTTGGACCCCGGGAGGCTGAATCCCCGCGGAGCCCGGCCGAGGACCTCTCGCCCGTCGGCCACCGCTCACGCCGAACCCGGCAGTCGACTTCCACCGTGACCACGCAGGGTCCGGGTCGAAGGAGATGAAGGACATGTACACCACGCGCACCGCCCGCACGCCCGCGACACCCGCACTGAACGGGTGCCGGACATCACGCCGCCGCTTTCGGGCACGGATTGGGCTCGCCGCGACCGCCACGGCCCTGTCGCTGCTGCCGATCGCCCCGTCCGCCGCCAGCGCGGCACCCCACCTCCCGCTCACACAGATCGTGCGGGAGGCCAAGGTGAAGGCGCAGCAGGAGCACCCCGGCTCGCAGTTCTACGACGCGGACGCCGTCCTGCTGACACCCACGACCAACCCCAATGACGTCCAGGCCTGGTGGATCCGCTTCCGGGCCAAGGACTCGGAGCCGTCCTTCGAGTACAAGTACTCGACCACCGGTCAGTACCAGAGCACGCAGCCGTGGAGCGTCCCGATCGGGATCCAGGCCATCTCCCCGTTCACCATGACGGAGGTCCAGGCCCACGATCTGGCCGTCAAGGCCGGGCACACCGGCGCGTTCAAGCCCCTGTACCTCAATGAGCCCGTCGTGCAGAACCCGCACCCCACCTACTACTTCTGCATTCCCAGCGAGGGCAGGACGGTGGCGGTGGACACCGTGACGGGCCACGTCACCACGCCGTGGTCGTGCTAGGGCCTGTGTGATGTTGTGATCAATACTGCGATTTCGCGCCGGCCTGAAGGCGCGATCCGGTAGAAGCTGTCCGTGACGCGCAGGCAAATCACCGACAGTCAGTGGGCGTTCATCGGCCCGTACCTGCCGATCGGCAGGTACGGGCCGTACCCCGAGAGACTGAGGGATCAGTTCGAGGGAATGATCTGGCGGTTCCGCTCCAGCGCCCAGTGGCGGGAGATGCCCTCCGAGTTCGGTCCCTGGCCGACTGCTCCACTGCTTGATCGCCAGCGAGACCACGGCCGCCGCCACCAGGATGATCTGCATGTAGCTGCGGTACTGGTCCAGGAAGCGCAGCAGGGCCGGCCTCGCCCCCTTCTCCGGCAGAGCGTTCGGGCCGCGCGCCGCCAGCAGTTCGGCTGCTCGCGCGGCCGGGAGGCCGACATCCGGAACCACGCCGAGGGCGCGCGCCACCTCCTCCGGTGAGCGCGCGTACCAGTCGGTCCGCTCCGGCGGCTCGGCTCGCGCAGGGTCTGGTTCGACCGTCACTTTCTTCCAGCCTCCGCTCCGGATGTGACAGCTCTGCCGACTGCCCCGCGCGCTCCGTGCCGTGTGCGGTCACGGAGCGCTGCTGCTTGTCGCCGGCTGGGTCGTCTCACTGCTCGTCACCCCCGTCGGGGAGGCCGTGTTCGGCCTTGTACGGGTCGGCCGGCGCACCCTCGGGCGCCTCCTCCTCCAGGTCCCGCCTGGTGGCCAGGAGATCCCGGCGGGCTTGGTCGCCGACCACCGGGTAGTGGGGGTCGATCTTGATGAGTGTGTGTGCGAGTACCGCCCCGGCGCAGATACGCGCGAACCACTTCCGGTCCGCCGGCACGACGTACCACGGCGCCCACGGGGTGCTGGTGGCCGAGAGCATCTCGGAGAACGCCTCCTGGTAGTCGTCCCAGTAGCGGCGCTCCCGGACGTCGGCGGCGGAGAACTTCCAGTTCTTATCCGGGAGGTCGATGCGCTTGAGGAAGCGGGTACGCTGCTCCTCCTTGGAGAGGTTCAGGAAGATCTTCACCACCGTGAACCCGTTGTCGGTGAGGTAGCGCTCCCAGTCGTTGATCTCGCGGTAGCGCCGGTCCCAGATACTCGCCCCGAGGGCGGATTCCGGCAGGCGCTGCCGGTTGAGGTTCTCCGGGTGCACCCGTACGACGAGGACCTCCTCGTAGTGCGAGCGGTTGAAGATCGCGATCTCTCCGCGTGCGGGGAGCTTGCGTGCGTAGCGCCACAGGTAGTCATGGTCGAGTTCCTCGGTGGACGGCACCTTGAAGCTGGTGACATGGACGCCCTGGGGGTTGACGCCGCTCATGACGTGGCGGATGGTGCCGTCCTTGCCTCCGGCGTCGAGCGCCTGCAGGCAGAGCAGTACCCCGTGGGTGTCCTGAGCGGCCAGCCGCGCCTGGTATTCGGCCAGCAGCGACACGCCGGTCTGTAGCAGTTCGATGCCCTCGCGCTTCTTCATCCCCGCCTTGTACCGGGGGTCGAAGTCGCACAGGTCCACCTGAGACCCCGGCTTCACCCGCAGCGGTTTGATGAACTTCGCGATGCGCTTGGCTCGCTTGTCTGCCATTTCGGACCATCTCTCTTCCCGCCGCCGTCACGGCCACGACTGCCGGGCGCCGGGGGCTGTTCTTCGCCCACTCCGGGCCTCGCCCCCGTGACTGGCCGCGTCGTGGCTCCGGCCGCGCCCGGGCGTGTATCCGAGCGTGTGCGGCCGGGCCCGGGACTGCAACTCGGTCCACGGCACAGTGCATTGATCGGCGTAACACGTGTGCCCCAGCGGCTGGCAGGCCATCAGGCCGTCGGGCGGGGGCGTCACGCATCCGCATCGTCAGCGGTTCCTCCGTACCAGGACCGGTATGCCGCCACGGCCATGGGCAGCGTGGGGAAGACCCGGTCCTCGCCGATGGACTCGGTGAGTCCGTAGGCGTCCAACTCGTCGCGCAGGTCCTGCTTGACCCGCGCCACGGCGAAGACGATGCCGCGGTGGACCAGCTCGTCCCGGAGGGCCTCCAGCGAGTCCAGCCCGGTGATGTCCACCTCGACGTTCGCCTCGGCGTTCAACACGAACCAGCGCACCGGCTCCGGCTGCTCGTCGACGACGGCCAGCGCGCGCCGTCGGAAGTCCTCGGCATTGGCGAAGAAGAGCGGCGAGTCGTATCGGTAGATCAGCAGTCCGGGGATGGTACGGGCCTCGGGGTAGTCGTCGATGTCGTGCATGCCGGCAACCCCGGGCACCAAGCCCTGCACCGCGTCGTGCGGCCGCGCCACCCGGGTGAGCAGCTCCGCCACCGACAGCCCGACGGCCACCAGCACGCCGTAGAGGATGTCCAGGGTCAGAACGCCGACCAGGCACCCGAGGCCGAGCAGCAGTTCCCGGCGTCGGAACGAGGCCAGCCGTCGGAAGCCCGCGATGTCGATCATCCGGACCGCGGCGAAGACGACCAGGCAGCCCAGCACGGCCGACGGCGTGTGGGCGAGGGCCGGGCCGAGGAACAGCAGAACGCCGACGACGACTGCGTCCGCCGCCAGTCCGTACAGCTGGCAGTGGGCGCCCGCCGACTTGGCCAGGCTGGTGCGGCTGGCGCTGCTGCTGACCGGGAACCCGTGCAGGACGCCGGTGCCGAAGTTCACCACGCCGAGCGCCAGAAGCTCCTGGTTGGCGTCCAACCGCTCGCCGCTGCCGCGGGACTCGAAGGCACGCGCCGTCAGGATCACGTCCGTGTAGCCCACCAGGAGCACGCCGACGGCGGGCAGCACCAGCTTCTTGAACTCACCCATGGACGGGAACGAGAAGTCCGGAAGCCCGGTCGGGATCTCTCCGATGACGGCGATGCCGTGTGCTTCCAGGTCGAAGGCGGCGACCACCGCCGTGGCCAGGACGAGCGTCAGCAGCGGGACCGGCACGCCACGCGGCAGGAACGCTGCGACGAGGAAAAGGAACAGCAGCGTCACCACGCTGAAGACCACCGTCGCGAGATGGGCCTGGGAGATGTTCCGCAGGAAGGAGACCAGCTGCGGGAAGAAGCGGGTGCCCTCGGTCTCGACGCCGGTGAGCTTGGTCAGCTGGTCCACCATCATGATCAGTGCGACCCCGGCGAGGTAGCCGATCAGGACGGGCTGCGAGAGCAGGTCCGCGACGAAGCCCAGCCGGGCGATCCAGGCCAGCACGAACATCATCCCGACCACGACCGCGAGCGCCGCCGCGAGGACGGCGTAGTGCTCCGGGTTCCCGGCCGCCAGCGGCCCGACCACGCTGGCCGTCATCAGGGCGGTCGTCGACTCGGGCCCGACCGACAGAAGCCGGGACGAGCCGAGGAAGGCGTAGACGACGAGAGCGGGCAGGATGGCCCACAGCCCGGCCACCGGGTCCAGGCCCGCGACGGTCGCATTCGCCATGACCTGCGGCACCAGGTAGGCGGCGACCGTGACACCGGCCAGCAGGTCCGCGCGCAGCCAGCTGCGCCGGTACGACCGGAGCAGCGCCAGGCCCGGGAGGAGCCGCGCGACACGACGCCGACCGCTTGCGACCGAGTCGGTCGGCGGACTCATTGGCTCTCCTTCCGCTCGAGCGGCGACGGGGATTCAGCGTCCGTCAGGAGCCGACGCCGGGCCGGAGATGGGCCCTGGCAACCGGGCAGCCGGTACGGACGCTTTCGAGGTGGCAGCCCGGTTCGACGGCGCCGACTCAGCCGGCCTCGGGCTCCTCGGAGAACGCCTCCCGCAGTCGGGACTCCTCCTCCGCAGAGAGGTTCGTCTGGATCAGTTCCGCGTCCCGGCCCTCGAAGGCGAGCCTGACCCGGTCGAACACGGCGTCGGAGCTGAGCACGAACAGCGCGGAAGTCCCGGGAGTGACGGTCTCACGCACCTGCCTGACGAAGTCGTCGTCGATACCGCTGGCCTGGGCGAGCGAGCCCCCGAGGGCACCGAAGGCTGCGCCGACGGCCATGCCGAGGATCGGCACGAGGAAGATCAGGCCGAAAAGCATTCCCCAGAACGCCCCGCCGAGGGCGCCGGTCCCGGTGAGATTGGCCAGGTGATGTGTCTTGGGCTTCCTGGCGCCCACGGGCCAGGTCACCACCGCACCGTCCTGCACCGTGATGAGCTCGTGCTTGTGCAGGTCCTTGAGGGTGTCCAGGGCGGCTTCGGCTCCGGTCGGGGTGGGGAACCGCCACACCGTCAGGGTTGCCATCACGGTCTCCGATCTCTTGGCGGGCTTGCGTCCGCGCCCTTCATCGTCAGAGCCCGGAGGGGCCGCCGCCATGCGCGAAGCCCGAAAGGGTGAGTGGCGGGAGCGTCGGCGGTCCGGAGCCCGACCGGCGGCGGTCAGGGATATCGGGCGCGCGGCGGCAACGGGCTCGTGGTGGGGTCATGCAGTCGGACTATGTTTCGATCGGTCAGTCCCTCCTGGCCACCTGGACCGGCGCCTGCTCGATATGCGGCCAACCCGCCCCAGAACCCGAACCACACCACTGCACCTCATGGGACTCGACGGGCTGTGAGGGAGACTACGGTCCGTAGCCGCCAGTAGGTGAGCACTACTCTCACCGGAGCCAGTTGAGCTCTTCTTGTCGGACCGTGCCCCTGCTGGTCGGCCGGGAGGCCTGACTTCTGATGGGATGGCGTGCCCGCCGGGTGGTCGGGCGTGAGCACTGGATCCATTAGGGCGCGAGCCGTGCCTTCCGCAGGCTGCGCATCATGACTGGACGAGGGCGAAGGGGCGGAAGCTGGTGTTGTTCATCGGTGACGACTGGGCCGAAGATCAAGCCCGGGACCTGGACTACCACCCCGCTCTGCGCCAGCTCGGCAACCGCCTCGTCGGCATCCTCCACGGCTGCCTCAAGACCCGCACCCTCTACGACGAGGCCACCGCCTGGTCACACCACTCCCGACCATGGAGTTCATCGGCTGCCGGGGCTTCGCGGTCACCGCAGCGAGCGGATCGCCGGACTGGTGGCGACCAGGCCGGCACAGACCAGGACGGCGCTGCCGCAGAGCAGGAACAGCGTCGTCGTGCCGTACGGGAGCAGGGCGCCGGCCAGCACGTAGGAGAACGGTTCGAACGCCACGGTGGCCAGCACGACGAGGCTGAGCACCCGTCCGAGCAGGTGCTCGGGCACGCGCTCCTGCAGGGTGGCCACGACGACCACGCCGAGGAACCCGGAGCCGAGGCCGACGAGGGAGACGACCGCCGTCGCGGCGGCAACGTCGCCGGCGGCGGAGAGCCCGACCATGCCCGCGCCGATCGCCGCGACACCGGCGACCACGGCCCGGCCGCGCCGGGCCGGCGGCCGCCACCCGGCCACCAGGGAGCCGGCCACCGAGCCGGCGCCGAAGCCGGAGAGTACGACGCCCAGGGCGCCCGCGCCGCCGAGGCGTTGGTCGGCGAGCACCGCGCCGCCCACGAGCACGGGGCCCACCACCGCGATGTTGATCAGGGCGATGGCGGCCAGCAGCCCGCGCACCAGTGGGTCCCGCCAGGCGTACCCCAGGCCCGCGTGCAGGGCGCGGGCGCTGCTGAACGCCTCACCGTCGACGGCGCCCGGCACCGAACCTCCGCGCCGTACCGCCCGGACAAGCGTGCCGAGGGCGACGGCGGCCAGCGCGGCCATCGCCACGATCCCGCCGAGCGTCGCGGTGAAGCCGACCGCGGCGACGCACCCGGCCGCCGCCGCCGGGCCGACCAGATCGCCCGTGGACTCCGCGCCCTGCACCAGCCCGTTGACCCGGGCCAGCTTCTCGGTCGGCACGAGGGCGGGAAGCAGCGCCAGCGCTGCGGGGAAGTACGCGGCGTCGGCGGCGCCGAACAGCCCGCCGAGCACCGCGACCGTCGGCAGCGAGGGCGAGGCGCCGGCGACCGACGCGGAGAGGGCGAGCAGGACGGCGACCCGGAGCCAGGCGGCGCCGGCCACCACCCGGGCGGGACCGAGGCGGTCGACCAGTACGCCCCCGGGCGGCAGGAGCAGCACGCGCGGCAGTGCGACGGCCACGAGCACGAGCCCGGTGGCGAAGCCGGGTTCCGACCGTTCCAGCACGTAGAGCGTGAGCCAGACGATGAACAGCGCGTCGACCACGGCCGCCAGCGCCTGGCCCACGATCAGGCGGCGCAGGTGCGCAGCGCCGAGCGGTTCGCGAGGATGACCGCGTGGCTCACCGATCAGCACCGTGAACACCTCCGCTCTCAGGTTCATACCGGGCGCGCCGGCTGTGGCTAGGCGATGTGGGTACCCCCGTCGACCGTCAGGGTGGCGCCGGTGATGTAGGACGCGGCGTCGGAGACGAGGAAGACCAGGGCTGCGGCCAGTTCCTCCGGCCGCCCGATCCGGCCCGAGAGCACCCGCGGCATCATCGCCTCCAGGTAGCCCTCGGCGTAGCCGTCGGTCATCGCGGAGGGGAAGAGGCCCGGCGCGAGGGCGTTCACTCGGATGCCCCGGCCGGGGGTCCACTGCTGGGCGAGGTCGCGGGTGAGCCCGAGCAGCCCGGCCTTCGACGCCGAGTAGGCGGCCTGTGGCAGACCGCCGGTGACCAGCGCGAGGATGCTCGACACGTTGACGATGGCACCGCCGGGCGGCATCACCCGGCTCGCGGCCTGGGCCATCCAGTAACAGCCGTGCAGATTGGTGTCGATGACCTCGCGGAACTGCTCCGGCGTCTCCTCCGTCGCGGGCTGTTCCCGGCTGATCCCGGCGTTGTTGACCAGGATGTCCACCCGCCCGAACGCGCGCACGGCCGCGTCGACCAGTGCGCGGCAGTCCGCCGGCTCGGCGACGTCGGTGCGCACGGCGACGGCTCGGCGGCCGAGCTGCTCGACGGCCGCGCGCACGGCTTCCAGCCGGTCGGCGCGCCGCGCCCCGAGCACCACGTCGGCGCCGGCCTCGGCCAGCGCGGTGGCGAAGGCGACACCCAGCCCGGAGGAGGCGCCGGTGACCACGGCGACGCGACCGTCCAGCCGGAAGCGGTCGAGGACACTCACGGCCGCCCGGCCTACGGTCGCCGGTGGTCGGCGAGGTAGTCGACCACGTCGCCGACGGTCCGCAGCCCCGCGGTCCGGTCGTCGGGGATCGTCAGCTCGAACCTGTCCTCGACGGCCACGGTGATCTCCACCATCGCCAGGGAGTCGACGTCGAGGTCGTCGGTGAACGACGTCTCGGCGCTCACCTCGGCGGGGGCGACGCCGAGGACCTCCTCGACGATCGCGACGACGGTGTTGAGGATGTCGGTGGTGTCCACCAGGAGTTCCTCCCTCTTGGGACGGGGCCGGGGTGAGCCGGCCACCGGGTGTGCTCTGCAGGTCGGTTGGCGGGTGTCGGCGGGGACGTCAGAGACCGAGGCGCCGCCGGTAGGTGAGGAGGGTGCGCAGGAAGCCGTCCAGCTGCTCCTCGGTGTGGCCCGCGTGCGGGAACAGTCGCAGCAGGGCCTGGTTGCGGGAGACGGCCGGGTAGGAGAAGACCGGGACGAGGTAGCCGTCCTCGACGAACCACTCCCGCATCTGCAGGGCGGCGGCGTCGTTGCCGACCGGCACCGAGAGCATGTACGACTCGGTCGGCGTCGTCGGCGTGCCGGCCTCGCGCATCTGCCGGCGCAGGCGGGCGGCGTGCGCCAGGTAGTCGTCGACGATCCCGGGGTTGTCGGCGAGGACGGCGATCGTACGCTCGGCGGTGTAGGCGGTCGGCGGCTGGATGGCGGCGGTGAACATCGAGGTGCCGGAGAGCAGTTCGAAGGCGTCGATGGCCGCCGCCGGCCCGGCGATCGCGCCGCCCTCCAGGCCGACGGCCTTCGACAGGGACACCATGACGAAGTCGGCCCGCTCCCGGATCGCGGCCGCATCCCGGGCGTAGGGACGGTTCTCCGGCCCGTAGACCATGAAGCCGTTCGCGTCGTCGATCATGCTGACGGCGCCGTGCCGGTCGCACTCGTCGAGGATCTCCACGATCGGCCCCATGGTGCCGTCGGCCGAGTAGATGCTCTCCGCGATCACCACGGTCTTGCGGGCGCGGACCCGGTCCAGGATGCGGGCCAGGTCCCCGACGTCGTTGTGCCGGAACGCGTGAACGGTGCGGCCGAAGCCGAGCCCCTGGAGGCCCTTCCAGATGCTCCAGTGGACGTCCCGGTCGACGACGAAGACGGTGTCGCGGTTGCGCACCTCGATCCCGGTGTCGAAGTGTGCGGAACTGCTCATCGCGTGGACGAACCCGATGTTGGCCAGCAGTCCGGTGGCGAAGCTGATGGCCCGTTCCTTGCCGGTGTGGCGGGCGATCGTCTCCTCCAGCACCTGGTGCGGGCGGCAGATCCCCTGGGTCATCCTGGATCCGCTGGTGCTCAGCCCGTGGGCGAGCGCCCCCTCCGCGAAGTGCCGCCGCACCGGGACGTGGCGGTCCAGGTCGAGGAAGCTGATGCTGGCGAAGTTCACCAGCTCGCGGCCGTTGCGGACGATGGTCGGCCCGACCGGGCCGTCCACCACCGGCGGGCGGTACGCCGTGTCGTGGGTGTTCGCCTCGACGAAGGCGTCGAAGGCCCACGGGGCCAGGCGGTCGGCGGAGGGTGCGGCGGCGCGGGGCCTGGTCATGGCGGGGTCTCTCCTCCACGGTGGGCGCGGGGTGGCAAGGGCTCCAGGGCTGTGGCGAGCCGCCCGAGCGAGGCCCGGCCGGCCAGCTCGTCCGAGGCGATCCCGGTGAAGCCGGACCGGTGGAGCAGCGCCAGCAGCCGGGGGACGCCGACCAGGGTCACTCCGTGGTCGGCGAGGCAGCGGTTCAAGTCCACGGCGTCGGGGCCGACCGAACTGCTCGGTGCGACGGTGGCCACGGCGGCGGCCAGGGCCCGTTCGGCGCCCGTCGCGGGCGGGCGCGCAGGGATCCGCGGCGTGCCGGTGTCGGTGGTGGTGGACCGGTCGGCCGTCGACAGCAGGTAGCGGCCCGGGGCGATCAGGCCGGGCACCTCGTCCAGGTGGTCCAGGACGTGGCGGTGCAGGTCGGCGGGGGTGACACCGCGGTCGGTGCGAGCGCGGGCGACGAGGTGCGGCTCGTCGCCGTCCCCGCCGGGCGCCACCGTCACGTCGAGCACGCCGGGATGGCCGCGCACCACCTCCTCGACCACGGCCGGGCGCACCCACCCCTGCGGGGCGCGCCACCAGCCGGGGGCGGCCGGTGCGGGCGGGCCCGCCGGGACCGGGCACTCGGCACCGTCTGCGACCGCGCGCAGGAGCGCGCACACCCGGACGGGCAGCGCGGCGGCCTGCCCGGCGTCCAGCAGGTGGTCCCCGACCATGACGTCGAGGGTGACGGCGCCCCCGTCGAGGGCGAGATCGACGTAGAGCGTGTCGCAGGGCTCGTCGGGCGCGCTGCTGATCCAGCAGTCGGACGGCGCGCTCAGCCCGGGGACCAGGTAGTCACGCGGCCACGAGTAGCAGTTGTACTCGATGGCGGGCACGGACACGACGCCGCGGCGACGGTCCAACCGCGCCTGGGCGGCGACCAGTTCGGCGGGGCGCCAGTGACCGTACCGGTACCCCGCGGCGGAGGCGGCGGCGACCGAGGCGATCACCGCACCGAACGCCGCGCCCGGGCGGAGGGCGATCTGCACCGGCACCGTCAGGGCCCGGACACCGACGCTGTGCCGATGGGCGGCCCGGGCCCGGTTGGACACCACCACCGAGGCGAGGAACCGGTGTTCGCCGGTACGGGTGGCGACGTCGTGGGCCAGCGCGGCGAGCACGACGACCTCCGGGCTGGCCCGATGGCGCCGGGCGACGCGGACGAGGTCGTCGTACGCGGCCACCGAGCGGTGCTGGAGGCGGTGGCGCCCTGAACCGCGGTCGGCCCCGCCGAACGGCGCCAGCACGCCGGTCGGGTTGTTCGCGAGCCGCGCGAGCCACTCGCGCTCCGCCGCGCGGGCCCGGTCCGGGGACTGGGCGGCGACCGTGTCGAGCGGGTGCACGCCGGTGTTCGTCGGTGCGCCGGTACCGCGCAGTCGCTCGTGCAGCTGGCCGAGCACCACCGCCAGCGCCCAACCGTCGATCAGCACGTGGTGGGCGGCCATCAGGACCGCGCGCGGCTTCCCCGCTTCGAGCAGCACCCTGGCGAACCAGGGTGGATTCCGCTCGGGATCGATCGGACGGGCGGCCAGCGCCGCAGTGGCGGCCGCCAGGGTGTCGGCGTCGACGACGGGGACGTCGAGCCGGTCGACCGGCAGCGGCGCCCAGTCCGCGCGGTGGACGTGCTGGACCGGACGGAGCGGGTCGACGGTGCTGCGCAGCGCCTCGTGGCGGGCGGTGAGGGAGGTGAGCGCCGCGTGGACGTCGGCGACGGTCGCCGGGGGCGGGACGTGGCAGTGGTCGGCGAGCGGTGTCGGGTTGACCCGACGCGACGGGGGGATGGTGCGTTCGAACCAGTGCCACTGCTGGACCCAGGTCAGCGGTCCGCTGCGGATGGCGGTGGCGGGGCGCGAACTCGGCTCCGGGACGTGGTTCACGGTCGCCGCCTCACACGGCTCGGACCACGAGGGCGGCATTGTGGCCGCCGAAGCCGAACGAGGTGCTGAGCGCGATCCGCATCCGCTCGTGGTGCTGCGCCCGGTGCGGGACGAAGTTGATGTCCGGGTCGATGGGGTCGTCGCAGTTGACGGTCGGCGGGACGTCGCCCGTGCGGAGGGCCTGGATCGACACCACGAGCTCGACCGCTCCGGCGGCGCCGATCATGTGCCCGGTCATCGACTTGGTGGAGCTGACCGGGATCCGGGTGACACGGTCGCCCAGCACCTTGCGCAGGACGGCCGCCTCGGTGGCGTCGTTCAGCAGCGTTCCAGTGCCGTGAGCGTTGACGTAGTCCACGTCCGCTCCCGTGATGCCCGCGTCGCGCAGCGCCGCCTCGACGGCGAGGCACGCGCCCCGGCCCGCGGGGTGCGGGGCGGTCCAGTGATGGGCGTCGGAACTCGCCCCGTAGCCCGCGAGTTCGGCCAGCGCCGTCGCTCCTCGCCGCTCGGCCACCTCGGCGGCCTCCAACACCACCACGGCGGCTCCCTCGCTCATCACGAACCCGTCCCGCCGCGCGTCGAACGGCCGGCACGCCGCGGCCGGGTCGTCGTTGCGCTTGGACAGCGCGCGGGCGTTGCCGCTGCCCGCGAGGTCGACGGTGGTGACGCAGGCGTCGGCGCCGCCGGCGAGGACGATGTCGGCCTCCCCGTGGCCGATCATGCGCATCCCCGCGCCGACCGCGTCCGCGCCGCTGGCGCACGCCGTGCTCTGGGCCCGGCTGGGCCCCTGGGTGCCGAGCCGCATGCTGATCTCGCAGGCGGCGCTGTCCATGGCGGTGGTGACCTGGGTGAACGGGCTGATGCCCCGCGGCCCCCGGTCGCGCAGCGTGTTCGCGGCGCGGTAGATCGAGCCGACCGGGCCGTAGCCGCTGCCGATGACCACGGCGACCCGCGGCGCCAGGACGTCGTCGACGACGAGCCCGGCGTGCGCGCACGCCTCCAGCGCCGCGGCGAGGGCGTACTGCGCGTACGGGTCGGCGCGGCGGCTGACCATCGGCGGCATGTAGCGGCCGGGCGCGAAGCCGCGGACCTGTCCGCCGATCCGGACGTCCAGACCGGGCACGGCGATCGCGTCCACGGTGGCGATGCCGCTGCGCCCGGCCAGCAGCGCCGTCCACGTTTCGTCGACGCTGTGGCCGAGCGGCGTCACCGCGCCGTACCCGGTGACCACCACCCGGCGCCGGGACGGGCTGCGCCCGGCGTCGCTCCGCTCCTTCCTCACGTCCGTCACTGGGGAACCACCTCGGCGTCGCGGAGGGCCGGCAGGATGTCGTCGGGTGCGACCGGCACCATCAGCACAGCGGTGCCGCCCCGGGCGCAGAACTTTCGCGCGGCGTGGATCTCCCCGGTCAGCGCGGCCTTGTCGCGCAGCACCCGGTAGTGGAGGTCCGACCCGTCCACGGCGGGCGGCGGCGCGCCGGGGCGGGTGAAGGGGTGGCGTTCGGCGTCGAGCCCGAGGCGGGAACGTTGGGCGTCCAGCCAGCCGTAGCCGCCGTTGCACAACACCACGTACAGCACGCCGCCGTGGGCCGCAGCGGTGACGGCGATGTCCGCGCGGGCCGCGAGGAACGCGCCGTCCCCGACGAACGCGGTGACCTCGTGGTCGGGGGCGGCCCGCTTGACCCCGATGGCCGCGGCCGCGCCGAAACCCAGCGGGGTCTGCTCGGACGGCACGACGGACCCGCCGCCGACGTGGAACGGGAAGCCGTAGGACCACATGTCCTGCAGCCCGTTCTCCTGCACCAGGACGCGGAGTTCGCCGGAGGTGGCGTCGAGCGCGGCGAGCAGCTCGGCGATCCGGATCCCCGGCAGCGCCGCCGCGCGGGCCAGTTCGGCCTCCACCGCCAGCGACATGGCCGTACGGGCATCGGCGATCCGCTTCCCCCACTGCTCGGTGGCCCGGCCGTCCTCGTCCAGCGCCCGCGACCAGCCGAGCACGGCGTGCCGGGCGTCGCCGAGCACGCGCGGGCCGGCGAACTCGGCGGACAGCCCGGCCGGATCCACGTTGACCTGTACCACCGGGACCGGCGGCCAGGGTGTGCCGCCGTCGACGACCGTCTCCTCCAGTCGCCCGGCGAGGGACACCACCAGGTC
This sequence comes from Kitasatospora sp. NPDC023176, assembly GCF_055560495.1. Taxonomy (NCBI): domain Bacteria; kingdom Bacillati; phylum Actinomycetota; class Actinomycetes; order Kitasatosporales; family Streptomycetaceae; genus Kitasatospora; species Kitasatospora sp. NPDC023176. The sequence continues at coordinate 82,111 of NZ_JBVHIP010000023.1, forward strand.
GCAGGAGGACCACAACGCGCGGGCGGGAGCGGCGGCGTAGAGGCCGGCCAGGCCGCAGAACAGCGGGTGGTGCTCGTCGACGGCACCGCGGCCGGAGGCGGTGGTGAAGAGTGCCGCGCCGAGGCGTTCGGCGAAGCGTTCGACCACGCCACCGCCGTTGCGGTGCCGCATCCCGCCGCCCACCAGCAGCACCGGACGCCGGCTCCTGCGGATCGCCGCCAGGGCCCGTCCCGGCGCCACGGGCACGGAGTCGGGGAGCAGCGGTTCGGGCAGCGTCGGCGGCGGCCCGGTGACGGTGATCTCCGCCGTGCGGACGTCGTCGGGGATCTCCAGGTACACCGGCCCGGGGGGCGGGCCGACGGCTCGGGTCAGCGCCGTCACCGTCGCGGGGACGACCCGGTCCGGATGCCCGACCCGGTGGGCCCACCGCACGAGCGGTGCGGTGACGGCGACCTGGTCGAGTTCCTGGAAGCCGCCGCTGCCCCGGCGGCGTTCGGGCCCACCGGCGGCCAGCACGAGCACCGGCGCGCCGGACTCCCGCGCCTCCAGCAGGCCCGTGGCGGCGTGGGTGACGGCCGGGCCCTTGCCGAGTGCGCAGACGGCGGGCCGACCGGACTGCAGCGCGTAGCCGGTCGCCATGTACATCGCGTTGCGCTGGTCACGGCAGGGGACGAGGTCGAGGCCGGCGGCGTCGAGGGCGCGGAGCAACTCCAGGTCGTCGCCGGGGAGTCCGAAGCAGGTGTCCACGCCGTTCGCCACCAGCAGGTCAACGATCGCGGACCACGCGTCGGGGTACCGCTTGCTCACCTTGCTCACCTCAGTCCCCGATCGCCGCGGCAGGGGCGGCAGGGGCGGCAGTCGACAGGTTCCGCGCCACGGCCTGCGACATGAGCAGCGGTTCGGCGTGCCGCTCGCCGCCGTAGGAGACGTAGTTCGCCCTGATCCCGAACCCGCCGAACGGGCGGTTGCCGTCCTCGGCGTCGAGCAGCGTGTGGTTGACGCAGATCCGGTGCCGCTTGGCCAGGACGTCCACCGTCTCCGGGTCGTTCCCGTAGAGCATCGCTCCCAGCGCGCGCTCGCTGAAGTAGGGGGTCGCCAGCCGTTCCCGCAGCAGCCGCGCGCTGGGGTAGGCCACGACGTTGAACACCGGGGCGAACATCTCGGCGAGCGGGATCTTGTCGTGGAAGCCCCACAGCAGCACGGTCGGCTCGATCCTGCGGGACGGCAGGTCGAGGCGCCCGCCGTGCCGAATGCGGTGGGTGTGCCGCACCAGGTAGTCCGAGCAGTTCACCAGCGCCGAGTCGGAGAAGATCGGGCCGTAGTCGGCGACGGGGTCGCCGTTCTGCCCGAAGCGCAGCGAGGTCAGCTTGGCGGACAGCAGGTCGACGAATTCCTCGGTGCGGCGCTTCGGCGTGAACACGACGTCGGGACCGAAACAGTCCTGGCCCGAGTTGTAGAGCCGGATCCTCGTGAGGTCGTGCACGGCGCGGGTGAAGTCGGCGTCGGGTGCGATCACGAAGGGGTTGATGCCGCGGCCGAAGAACAGGAAGAGCTGGTCCTCTGCCAGCCCTTCGCGGACGGTCTCGGCATTAGCGTAGTCGCCGGTGAAGACGATCAGGTCCGCCTCGCGCACCGGTCCCGTCACGAACTTTCGCTGGCTTAGCTCGGAAAGGTCGATCGGCAAGCCGTGCACCGATGCCAGCAGATCGTGCAGGCGTTGCATCTGGCTTTTCGTCTCGGAGGACGGGCGAAAGGTGATTCTCTCGCTGTAAAGGGAGGCTATGAGCATGTAGAGCGCGTAGGAATAGAGCGGAATGTTGGAGGGCATGAAGACCGCGGCCCGGGGCACGTGGCAGGGCCGGACCCGGCGGATCTCCTCCTCCGCCCCGTCCAGGGTGGCGAGGAACGAACGGATCTCCGCCTCGGCGGTGTGGAGGGGCGAGGTCTCGGTGAGGATCCTCAGCACCTCGTCCTCGTGGTCGGCCACGTACCGGCGCACCGCGCGCACCGCGCCGACCCGGTCGGCGAAGGGGACGCGGTAGCCCGTCGCGTCGACGGTCGAGGCGGGCGCGGTGACGTCGGGGGTCGTGCGGTTCGAGGCGGAGAGCGAGGTCATGGCGATGGTCTCCAGGGCGGCCCGGTCGGGCTTTCCGGTGTTCGTGAGGGGCAGCGAGGGCAGCACGAGGATGTGGTCGGGCTGCTCGTAGCGGGCGAGCGCGGGGCGCAACAGTCGTTTCCAGTACGCGGGTTCGTGCCCGTCCGGGTCCGCGATCACGAACACCAGGCGGCTGCCCAGGCGTGCGTCGGGGACGGCGACGACCTGCGTCTGTGCGCCGGCCTCCTCGGCCTGTTCGGCGAGCTGGTCGGGATAGAGGGTGTGACCGTCGCGGTGCACGGCGTGCTTGCGCCCGATCGGGAAGACCCGGCCGGCGCCGTCGAGCAGGCCGATGTCGCCGGTGCGGTGCACGGGGCTCGAAACCGGGACGATCTCGCCGTCCTCGCCGAGCCGGCCGGTCATCAACCCGTCGCTGCGGACCACGAGTTCGCCGAGTCGGCCGGGGGGAAGCGGCCGGCCCCGGTCGTCGTGGACCTCGACGACCACCCCGGGCAGGGGCGTGCCGCAGCCGACCGGATCGCCGGGCGGTGCGAGCGCGATGTTCCCCACCTCGGTCGCCCCGTACCCGTCGAGCAGGTGCCGCCCGGTGCGGGCGTGGAACCGGGCGGCCAGCGTGCGCCCCAGCGGCGCGCCGCCCACGCACCAGGCCCGTACCGCCCCCAGCGCGTCCGCGAGGGCGGGGCGGTGGTCGAGCAGGTTGAGCAGGCTGTAGTAGGTCGACGGCGCGCCGTCGACGACGGAGAGGCCGTGCTCGACGCCGATCGCGAACGCCCGGTCCAGCCGCGTCGTCGGCCCGTAGACCACCAGCGTGCCGCCGCCCAGCCACCAGCAGAGCACCAGCGACAAGCCGTACTGGTGGGAGTACGGCAGGACGGGCAGGAAGACCTCGTCCGGTCGGTACCCCATGCGCTCCGCACTGAGCGCGAGGTTGTCCAGGATCGAACGGCCGGAGCGGACGATGCCTTTGGGGCTGCCCGTCGTGCCCGACGACCACGAGATCGCGGCGTCCCGGCGCCGGGCCCAGCGCGCGAGATCCGGCCCGGCCGTCGCGTCCGACATGCCGAGCGGCGCCACGGTGTCGCCCCCACCCTCGCCGACGTCGAGCACCACGCGCGCCTGGGCGCGGATCCGCGACCGCTGGGCCGGTGCGGCCCGGTGATCGGCCAGGACCACCGAGGCGTCGAGGTGGACGAGTGCGAGCAGAACGACGACCCATTCCAGGGAATTGGCCCCGCTCATCATCACCCGTGAACCGGGTCCGACACCGCGGTGGGAAAGGGATTCGGTGGCGCCGAACATCCGGGACACGATTTCGTCGGTCTCCCAGACGCGCCCCTCGGGCGAGATCAATCTCCTGGAAACGGGCACCGTGCACTCCTCAATACCAGGCGGTTCGAGGTGACTATCCCATACCGGGGGAACGGTGTCGAGGGGTGCGAGAAAATACCACTGCGTGTACGGGATAACTGTGTACGAAGTGGCGGAAGGGGAATGTGGGGAGTGGGATTCATCAATAGAATTCATTTGATCCGATAATTGAATGGGTGGTCACTCAGGCCTTTGGGGCGTCCGGCGCGAGGATGTTCTCGTTGGTGCGGCCGGCGGCGAAGTCGTCGATGCTGCGGAGCGTGGCGTCGACGATCCGGCCGACCGCCGTCGCCGTGAAGTAGTCGGCGCGTTCGACGTAGGCGGCGATGCAGCCGTCGGCGAGGCCGGGGGTGGTGACGATGAGGTCGATCCTCCAGCGGAACGACGCCATTTGGAAAAAGGTCCAGGAACACCGCTACCGCGGCCTGCTGCCGAAAGTTCGCCTCCAACACACCTTCTCCGCCCCGCGATCAACGTGATCAGACTCGACGCCCACTGGACCGCCCAGCCCCGCGACCACACCCGGAGCAGCAACCTCACCCGCCGCAGCTACCGACTCACGGCCGGACCAAAGCGAATTGAGCAACAGAGTCCTTCAGAGCTCGAACACCTGCCGGTCCGCCGGCATTCATGAGCCTGGTTCGGCGCGGCGGGCGAGCAGCCGGTAGGCGTTGGACAGTCCGGTGCGGCCCGCGATGCGGGCGATCAGGCGGTCGAGCAGGGCGGCCAGCAGGAGGACGGGCGCGCCGGCCAGGAGGATCGCGGTCCGCAGCGCCCGGCTCGGGCGGCTCGGCGGGCTGCCGGGCAGCCAGGGTGCGTCCTCGCGCGGTGCGATCTCGTCCAGCAGGAGCCAGCAGGCGGCCAGCAGGTCGATCGGGTCGTGCGGTTCGCGGTGCTGTTCGAACAGGACGGTGAAGCCCAGCTCGCCCAGGCGGCGGCGCAGGTTGGCCACCGGCACGAGATGCAGGTGCTGGGGTTGTAGCCAGGGCAGCCACCAGCGGCCGAGCAGCCGGGCGTAGCGGCTCCCGGGGTCGGGCACCTCGATCAGGAGCAGGCCGTTCGGGCGCAACGCCTGTCGGGCGGCGGCGAGTTCGCGGGCCGGGTCGGTGCTGTGCTCCAGGTAGTGGAACATGCTGACGACGTCGTACTGCCCGGCGAGTTCGGGCGCCAGCGCGGGGAAGGAGCCCCGGAAGCCGCGGCGCAGTCGGCCGCGCCGCTCGGCCAGCTCGACGCCCTCGGTGAGATCCAGGCCGTCGAAGGCGGTGTCGGGGAAGAGCCCGCGGGCGGTCTCGCAGAAGTGTCCGTGGCCGGTGCCGACGTCCAGCCAGCTGCCGGGGGCGGGGGCGAACGCGGTGACGGACCGCGCGCGGCCGCGGTAGGCGGCCGCCCGGGTGCCGAACATGCCGCCGAGGCGCTGCTCGCCGAGGCCGTCGTAGAAGTCACGGTAGTAGAACTCCAGGCCCGCGCTGCTGAGTCGGGGGTTCTGGAAGACGTGCCCGCAGTCCTGGCAGGCGTCCAGCACGAAGCGGCCCGGCTTGTGCTGGAGCAGGTCGGTGGTGCGCAGCCGGACGGTCAGCCGGGCGGACTCGCACCACGGGCAGGTGGTGCGGCGCGGTTCGAAGAACCGGCCGGTGCCGTCGGCCAGTTCGGCCTGGTAGGCGGGACGCCGGGCGGCGACCTGCGCGCCGCGGTCCGCGGGCCCGGTTTCGGCGGTGGTCAACGCGCTCTCCTCTCCGACGCCTGCGGGACCTCGCGGAGCAGCCGTTCCACCTGGGTGGCGGCGCGGGCCGCGCCGCCGGCCGCCCGGAAGGAAGCGGCGATACGCCGGGCGGCGGCGAGGTGCCCGGGGTCGTCCAGCACCATGTCCACGGCCTGGCCGAGGCGGTCCGCGCTGCTGCGGCCGAAGCGCACCCGCACACCGGCGCCGGCCGCCACCACCTGGCCGGCGACTACCGGCTGGTCGTCCCGGATCGGCGCGACCACCAGCGGCACGCCATGCCACAGTGCCTCGCAGACCGTGTTGTGTCCGGCATGGCAGACCACGGCCGAGCAGTGCGCCAGCAGCTGGAGCTGCGGCACGAACGGCAGCACCAGGACGTTCGGGTCGGCCGCCGGCTCGCCGAGGACGCCGCCAGGGTCGACGATCACCGCCTGGAGGCGGTCGGACCGGGCGCGCAAGGCCGTCTGACCATCAGCCAGGAAGGCTGCGCCGACGTCGGTGTTGGCCGTGCCGAGGGTGACCAGCACGGTGGCCCGGTCCGGGGCCAGCCACTCCCACGGGAACGCTGTGGAGGCTGGGCGTCCGGCGATCGAGGGGCCGACGAAGCAGACCTGGCGGTCTGCCTGCGGGCCGGCCAACTCGGCTGTGGTGAAGGCGAGGACGAGGCGCGGGGAGAAGCGCGGGTCGGCGGCGCTGGCCGGGTCGCCGAGGCGGTGGCGCAGGTCGGTCAGCAGGCCGGAGATCCAGGCCTTGACCAGCGGCATGCCGTCCAGCGCGCCGGTGAACTCGGCGGAGGTGGTCGCCGAGGTGGCCCACGGCAGGCCGAGCCGCTCGGCGACCAGCGCGCCGGCCAGCGCCTGCTGGTCGACCACCAGGAGGTCGGGCTCGAAGTCGGCCACCGCCGAAGCCACTCCGGGAGCCATTGCCTCGGCGAGCGGGACCAGGAAGTCTTCCCAGAGGAACTTCAGCGCCGCCGTGCCGCGCAGCTCCGGCGGCCGTCGCACGGCGCTGCCGGGCTCTGCTCCGGGAGCGACCGCACAGGGGAACACCTCGGCCGCCGGCCCGGCGAGCGGGCGGACCAGCTCCGGCAGTCCGGCCCAGGCGACCGTGTGCCCGCGGGCGGCGAGCTCGGCCGCGACGCCCACGGTCGGGTTGACGTGCCCGACCAGCGGCGGGACGACGAACAGCACCCGGCTCACACCAGGCTCCTCTTGGCCACCGGGGGTTGCAGCCGCTGCCCGGCCCGCGGGCCGCGCAGCGCGACGCCGTGCCCGGCGAACCAGGAAAGCGTCAACTCGCGTACCACATCCGGGGCTTCGATGAGGATGGAGTGCTCCTGGCCCGGCACCACGACGCTGCGGCAGTCGGGCAGCAGGGCGTCCAGCCAGGCGGCCTGGTCGGCCAGGTCGGACTCGCTGCCGTAGACGGCCAGGACCGGGCAGTGGATCGCCCGCAGTTCCGCTTCGGCGGGCAGCCGGCTCGCCGGGATGTCCCGGGCCAGCGAGGTGCCGGCCAGCAGCGCCCCGGCCGAGCGGGCCAGCCGGGCGGTGTGCGCGCCGCGCTGGGTGGCGACCCAGGCGAGGGTGTCCTCGTCGCGCAGGTGCTGCTCGGAGCGCCGCAGGATGCCGTCCAGCTTGCCGGCCCACCCGGGTGAGGCCGGCTCCGACTCGATCGCGAGGATGCCGGCCACCTGGGACGGCCGGCGGGAGGCCAGGCCGAAGGCCACCGTGCCGCCGAAGGAGTTGCCGACCAGGTGCACCCGGTCGGTGACGGCCAGCCGGTCCAGCAGCCGCTCCAGATCGCCGACGAACTGCTCCAGCCGGTAGCCGGCGGGCGGCCGGGCGGTGCGGCCGTGGCCGCGCTGGTCGTACATCAGCACCTCGACGCCGGCCGCGGCGAGGGCGGGAGCGAGGGTGAAGTAGAAGCTGGCGAGGCTGTCCGTGAGCAGCCCGTGCAGCAGGACGGCCGTGGCGGCGGGCGGACGGCCGTCCTGCGGGCCGAGCCGCTGTACGTGGCAGCGCAGGCCGTCGAGGTCGACGAAGGTCATGGTCAGGCCCGTTCTCCGGGCTGGAGTCGGTCGACCACGTACTCGACCAGGCGGCCGACGGTCAGGCCGATGATCTCGTCGAGCTCCATGCCCGCGACGAACTCGGCGAAGTTGATCCGGTCGCCCCAGCGCTCCCGCAGCTGTCCGGCCAGTGTGACCAGGTCGATGCTCTCCAGGCCGAGGTCCTCGGTGAACCGCGTCTGCATGGTGACCTCCGCGTCGTCCAGGCCACAATCGTCGAGCACCACGGTCAGCATGCCGGCGAGCTCGGCCAGGACCTCCGGCTCGGTGGGCGGGCGCAGGCCCGTGGGCTGTTCGCTGATGGTCACTTGGCTCGGTTCCCTTCAGGATGCTCGGGGTGGTGGGAATGGTCGAGGTCGTCGGTGGTCCAGGCCACCACGTACTGCCGGGGCGGCAGGTCGGGTGGGCTGCTGAGGCGGGCGCAGCGCACCCGGTGGGTGCGGGGGCCGTCGGGCCCGTCGGCGGCGACGAGCAGTGCGGACGGTTCCGCGGCAACCACCGTGAAGTCGCGCGGCCGGCCGCTGAGTCCGGTCCGCTCGGCCTTGGCCGCGGCCTCCTTCGCGGCCCAGAACCGGGTGAACCACAGGGCCTCGGGCTCGCCGTCGCCGGCCCGGCAGGCGGCCAGCAGCTCCAACTCCGCCTGGCCGAGCGCGACCTGGAGCGTCTCGGCCGGGCGCGGAGTGACTTCCTCGATGTCGATGCCGACGCGGGGTGCGCCAGCGGGCCGGGCCGGTCTGGCGACGGCCACCGCGATCTCCGGGCGGTGGGCCAGCGAGACCTCCAGCTCGGGCAGTCGCAGGCCGTGCAGGCCGCGGACCAGGGGCCAGCCGGACGGGTCGTTGAGTACCTCGATCTCGGCGGGGAACGGCCGGCGCCCGTCCTCGGCCCACAGCAGGCGTCGGATCGCGTCCTTCGCCGCGATCCGGCCCAGCAGCCAGGCCCGGCGCGTCCGGGGCGGCTGCTGCTCGTAGCGGGCGCGCTCGGCGGAGCCCAGGTGGTTGCGCATGATCAGGTCGCGGGAGGCGAGGTCCGGCCAGCGCTCGTGCAGCAGCACCCAGCCGCCGGGTTGCGGCCGGGAGAGCGTCGCGCGCTCCACGAAGCGTTCGGTCGGTCTGGTGTCGGGGTGGCCGTCGAAGCGCCGGTCCTGCCAGCCCTGCACCTGCGCCCAGACCCGGCCGCCGGACTGCAGTTGCACCTCGGCTTCGAGGGTTTCGTCGGTCAGGGCGGTGATCCGGATGTGGCAGGGGAGCCGGGTGCCGGGCTCGGGTGGCGGCCCGTAGAAGCACAGTCGGCGGATGCCGACCGGGAAGACCACGGAACGGTCGGTGCGGGTGGCCATGATCCAGTAGCCGAGCAGCTGGCCGACGTTGTCGAGCAGCGCGCCCGGGGCGGCGGGTACCGTGATCACGCCGCGGACGTGGTTCTCGCCGATCGCGGTCAGTTCGGTCACGCCCTGGAACGCCGGGCCATGGAACATCCAGCGCTCCTGGTAGAGCCCGGCGGCGGTGAGGTCCGGGGTTCGTTCGGCGGTGGGTTGCACCGGCCAGGGGGCGGGCGGCTGATCGTACCGATGCGTCAGTTCGACCGTTCCGTCGGCGAATTTGCCGAAGGAGGCGGCGAGGCGGCCCGGCCCGGCGTCCTTGAGGGTGATCTCCACGTCCAGCGGCGTGGCGGCCGGTACCCACTGCTCGAACCGCAGGTCGGACAGCGCGGCGGTGACCCGCTCTGGGGCGGCCCGCTCGGCGGCGTCCATCAGGTGCTGGATGATCGTGGTGGCGGGGACCACTGGCCAGCGGTCCGACACCTCGGGCCAGCCCGGCCGTTGGCGGAAGAAGCAGTGGTCCAGCAAGTACGGCATGGTGTCCACGGAGATCCGCAGCCTGCCGGCCCGGGGCGGTTCGGTCCGGGGTGTCGCGAGTGCCGGGGCGGGGCTGAACCGCCGCCGCGCGCCGATCAGTTCGGCCGCCGTCCGCTCGGTCTCCCTTAGCAGCGCGCCGAGTTCGGCCGCCACCGGGAAGCGGGCCGCGAGCGCGGCCAGTTCGCCGACCGGCGGCGTGGACACCGTCCCCGTGGCGGAACCCAGTTCGGATCGCAGGGCGGTGAGCGCGGTCGGGTCCAGCGAGACCAGCGCGCTGTCGAGGTCGACCGGTACGGCCGGGTGCGGGCGCTGCTCGGGGGCGGTGGGCAGCAGGGCGGCGGCGTCCGGCGAGGCGCCGTCCGCCCAGAGCGCCGCGGCGACCCGGCGCAGTTGCGCCAGCCCGTCCCGGTGCGGGGAGTTGGCGGTGACGACCAGGTGTTCGCGCTCGCCCAGGGTGTCGCCCACCAGTGAGCCCAGCTGCCCGGTGCCGACCTGGACGAAGGCTCGGAACCCGGCCTCGTACATCGCCTCGACCAGCGGTCGGAACCGAACCGGCTCCAGCAGGTGACGCAGGAACAGCGCACGCACCTCGGCCTCACCGGCCGGGAAGGGCGCCGCGGTCGTCCCCGACCACACCGTCACGGTGGGCCGGTGGAGTTCGAAGCGCTCGGCGGCCTCCCGGATCGGCGCAAGGTACGGCCCCAGCATCGGGGTATGGAAGCCCGACTGGAACGGCAGCACCTGGCCGAGGATGCCGCGGGCGCGGAAGTGCCGGACCAGCTCGGCGACCGGCTGCTCCGGGCCGCAGACGATCGCCTGCTGCGGCGCGTTGTCGTGCGACAGCACCACCTCCGCCAGGCCCTCCACCGTCGCCAGCGCGTCGAGCACCTTGGCCGCCGAGGTGCCGAGGGCGGCGAAGGCGAGGCCGGGAACGTGCAGCGAGGCGGGGTCGAAGGTGTTCAGGAAGGAGTCCACCGCGGCGCCGGATTGCAGCCCGGCGCAGATCATCGCCGTCCACTCGCCGACGCTGTGCCCGGCGACGCCGTCCGGCCGCACGCCGATCCGGCGCAGCGCGGCGTCCAGCAGCCGGCCGACACCGACCACCCCGGCGCCGTGCCGGGCGACGTCGCCCACATGTGCGGTGTCGGCGCCGAGTGGGCGGGGCAGGCCGAAGTGGTCGGCCACCTCCGTCACCCGGGGGGTGAACTCGCCCTCCAGTCCGGGGAAGAGGAACGCCACCCGCCCGGTCGCGTGCTCCCCGAGCAGGGGGCGCGGTGCGAACCAGACGTCGTTGCGCCCGCGCCAGGCCCGGCCGCGGCTCACCGCCCGCCGGGCCAGCGCCAGCCGCTTGGCGGTCGGGTCGACAATCGCCACGCGGCAGCGCGGCGCGGGGCCGCCCCGCTCGGGCAGGCCGGCGGCCAGGACGGCGGAGTCCCCGGCCGCCAGCAGCTGCGCCAGCTGCTCCGGCCCGTCGGCGGCCAGCCGCAGCACCCGCTCGGGCTCGGCCACGACAGCCGGCCGCACGGGCGCAAGAGCGGGCGAGGAGCCTGCATCGGGGGCCTGCTCCAGCACCACGTGGGCGTTGATACCGCCGAAGCCGAAGGCGTTCACCGCCGCGCGCCGCGGGCCCGGACCGGGCTCCCAGGGCTGTGCCGCGCCGATGGTGCGAAAGCGGGTCGCGGCCAGGGCCGGGTGCGGGTCGTCGCAGTGCAGCGTGGGCAGCAGCAGCCCGTGGTGCACCGCGAGCGCCGCCTTGACGAGGCCCGCGATGCCGGCGGCCGGCATGGTGTGGCCGATCATCGACTTGACCGAGCCGAGCACCGAGCGCTCCGAACCCTCCGACGCCCGGCCGAACACTGCGGCCAGCGTGGTGAGTTCGGCGGCGTCGCCAGCCGGGGTCGCGGTGCCGTGCGCCTCCAGCAGGCCGAGCGCGTCGGGCGCGGCCGGGTCGAGCCCGGCCGTCCTCCAGGCCGCCCGCACCGCCCGGCTCTGCCCGCCGGGGTCGGGGTTGGTGAGCCCGGCTGTCCGGCCGTCGCCGGCCACCCCGGTACCCCGGATCACCGCGTAGACGCGGTCCCCGTCGCGCTCGGCGTCAGCGAGCCGCTTGAGCACCACCACGCCGGTGCCCTCGCCGATCAGGATGCCGTCGGCCTGCCGGTGGAACGGGCGGATCCGCTGGCTCGGGGAGAGCGCCCGCAGCTGGGCGAACACGCTCCACAGCGTGACGTCGTGGCAGTGGTGCACCCCGCCCGCGAGGACCGCGTCGCAGCGTCCGCTCGCCAGCTCGCCCACCGCCTGGTCCACCGCGACGAGCGACGACGCGCAGGCCGCGTCCACGGTGTAGGCGGGGCCGCGCAGGTCGAGCCGGTTGGCCAGCCGGGAGGCGGTCAGGTTCGGCACCAGGCCGATCGCCGACTCCGGCTGGTCCGGCCCAAGCCGCCGCACGAACGCCTCTCGCACGCGGTGTAGTTGAGTGTCGGTCAGTTCTGGCAGCAGCTCGCCGAGGGTGCGGACCAGCTGGTGCGCGCTGCGCACGCGCTGGTCGAGCCGGACCAGGCCCGGCGTCAGGTACCCGCCGCGGCCCAGCACCACCCCGATCCGGTCGCGGTCCGGGAGACGGTCGGCTCCGCCGGCGTCGGCGATGGCCGCCGCGGCGACCTGGAGCGCGATCAGCTGGTCGGGCTCGGTGCCGGCGAGCGAGTTCGGCATCAGGCCGAACCGGGTCGGCTGCACCTCGGCCAGCCCGTCGACGAAGCCGCCGCGCCGGCAGTACAGCCGGTCCGGCGCGGCCGGCCCAAAGGCGGCCTCCGGGTCGTAGTACTCCGCGTCCCAACGCCCCTCGGGGACGTCCGTGATCGCGTCGACGCCGTCGACCAGGTTCCGCCAGTAGGCCGCCAGGTCGGGCGCGCCGGGCAGCAGTACCGCCATGCCCACCACCGCCACAGGGGGCAGCTGGGTTCCGGTCAGGGACACCGCGCCGTCACCAGCCTGACGCGGTGTAGACCACGGACGGTACCGACTCCTCGCCCCAGGCCAGCTCGCGCAGTAGTGCCAGCGTGCCCGCGTCCGGATCGATCAGCCGTACGCCCCGCCGCCGGTAGTCCCGGGCCAGCTCCTCGGAGACCATGCCGCCGTGTGCTCCGGACGGCGCCCACGGGCCCCAGTGGACGGTCAGCGCCCGGCCGCCGGTCCGCAGCGTCCAGCGGGCGCCCAGCTCCTCCAGCGCGTCGTTCGCCGCGGCGTAGTCGGCCTGGCCGCGGTTGCCCAGCGCGGCCGCGATACTGCCGAAGAGCACGGTGAACCGCGGCCCGTCCGGGAGTTCGGCCAGCGCGTCGAGCAGGGCGGCGGCGCCGTGCGCCTTGGTGGCGAAGACCCGCCGGAACGACTCCGGATCCTTCTCCGCCAGCACCTTGTCCTCGATCACGCCCGCGGCATAGACCACGCCGTCCAGCCGGCCGTACTCGGCGTGCACCTCCTTGACGGCCTGCCGGAGGGCGGCCGGATCGGCAGCGTTCACCGTCCGGTAGCGGGCCGGCGAGCCCAGCGCGGACAGCTCGTCGAGCGTCGCCGCGACCTCGCGACCGGCCAGCAGGCGGGACGCCGCGGCGTCGACCTGCGGCAATGGGACGCCCTGCCGGGCGAGTGCGGCCCGTAGCGCGGAGCGGTCGCGGGCGGCGGCCGTCGCCGGGTCCTCGGGGCCCTCCGGGGCGGCGGTCCGGCCCAGCAGCTCCAGGCGGCAGTGGCAGGCTGCGGCGAGCGTCGCCGCGAACCGCGCGGTGATCCCGCGCGCGCCGCCGACCAGCAGCACCACGGCGTCGCGGTCCAGCCCCAGCGCGGCGGCCTCCGCCACGCCGTCGCCGGCCGGGCCGGCACCCGTGCGGCCCAGCACGCCGAGGCCGGCCTCGGCCAGCGCCAGCCCCTGGCGGCCGGCCGGGCCGTGCAGCACCACCGGCTCTCGGTCGTCGGCCAGCAGCTCGGCGACCAGCGCGTCTGCCGCCTCGGCCGGCTCGACTTCGACCAGCCGGACCGTGCTGTCCGGGTACTCGCGCGCCAGCGTGCGGAACAGCCCGCGCAGCCCGTCCGCCCGGCCACCGGCGGACGGCGCCGTGGGGCGGGCGGCGAGCAGGTGGCGCGGTGCCAGGGCCAGTGCGGCCTGCAGGGCGGGTACACAGCCGGGCAGCACCGGCGCGCCGCGCTCGGCGAGCGGGTCGAGGAGTAGCACGCCGTCAAATGGGCCGTCTGCGGTAGACAGTTCGTGTGCCGCATCGAACGGCAGGGCGTCTGCGCTGGCCGCGCTGAGACGGGCGGCGAGCGCGGCGGCGAGGCCGTGGCCGTCGTCGCCCAGCAGGGCGAAACGGCGGCCCGCGAGCGTGTCCGGCGATCCGGTGGGGTCGGGCAGCGGAACGGCGGCGAACCGCAGGCGGACCGGTTCGTGGCCAGCCACGACGGCGGCGGGTTCAGGGGCGGCCGCGGGTTCCGGGTTCGGTTGGGTGGCCGGGGTGGTGTGGGTGGTGAGCCAGGTGGTGATGGCTGTGACGGTGCGGGCGCGGGAGAGTTCTTCGATCTGTTGGTCGTCGAGGGTGGTGATGTCGGTGTTGGTGGTGGTGAGGCGGCGGGCGAGTTGGCCGATGATTTCGGTGCGCTTGATGGAGTCGATGCTGAGGTCGGCTTCGAGGTCGAGGTGGGGTTCGATCATGTCGGCCGGGTAGCCGGTGCGTTCGCTGATGATCTCGACCACGACGTGCAGCAGGTCCACCGGTTCGGACGCCGCGAACACCGTCGGCTCGGCGGCCCCGGCCCCGGCCGCGGCCGGCAGCGCCGGGGCCACCCGGGTAACCGCGGGAGCGACGGGGGCCGGCCGGGCCGGCGCCGCGGCCGCGCCGCCGAAGTACGTCATCAGCACGTCCCGTTGGGCCGCGATCAGTTCCCGGCTGGTGCGCAGGTAGTCCGCCATCAGCGCGTCACCCGAACCTTCGTACCCGCCGTTCTCCTGCGGTGCCTGCGCGGTCATCAGAGCCTCCGGTACGGGTCGGGCCGGCGCCAGCGCACCGGGCAGCAGGTCTCCGGCGGCCGTCCGCACCAAGTGCCCGTCCACCGTCCAGCCGGGCCGGCGCGTGGTGCGCACCCGGCCCGGGTCCACCGCGTCCCGGCCGCGCAGCAGCGGCCCGGTACGCACCGGCACTCCCGCGACCGCCAGTTCGGCCAGCGCGTCGAGGAAGCCCGGCAACCCGCGGCGACGCCCCTCGACAGCCACCACGCGGTGCGGCCGCTCGCCGAGGACGGCCGACACCAGACCGGTCAGCACCGATCCCGGGCCGGCCTCGACGAAGACGCGCGCACCGGTTCGGTACATCGCCTCGATCTGCTCGACGAAACGCACCGGTGCGCCGATCTGCGCCGCGAGTTCGGCCCGCACCCCGGCCGGGTCCGCCGGGTAGGCCGCGGCCGTCCGGTTCGACCAGACCGGGAACTCCGGCGCGCGTACCGTCCGGGAGGCCAGCGCCGCTGCGAAGCGCTCGCCCGCGCCGCCGACCAGCGGGCTGTGGAAGGCACACGCGACGGGCAGCCGCTTGACCCCGAACCCGGCCGCCCGCAGCAGCTCGCCTGCCGCCGCGACCGCCTCCGTCCCACCGGAGATCACCGTCTGCCGTGGCGAGTTGTGGTTCGCGATCACCACGCTGCCGGCCGCGCCGGACGCCGTGAGGGCTCGCCCGACCTCCTCCGACCCGGCTGTCACCGCGGCCATCGAGCCCGGATCCGCGCCCTCGCCGACCGCGTCCACGATCGCCCGGGCCCGCTCCGCGCTGAGCGACGGCAGGTCCCCCGCGCCGAGCGCCCCGGCCGCGCACAGCGCGACCAACTCACCGTAGCTGTGGCCCCCTGCCAGGTCCGGGCGCACCCCAGCCAGCGCCAGCAGCTCGTACGCCGCGAGACCGGTCACGCCGAGCACCGGCTGCGCCACCCGGGTGTCGGTCACCGCCGCGCGCTGCGCCTCGCGGTCCTCCGCTGTGAAGGCCGCCGGCGGGTACAGCACCTCGGCGAACTCCCGGCCGAGCCGTAGCTGACGCTGCAACACCGGGAAGGCCGTGAACAGCTCCGCGAACATCCCCGGGCGCTGGCTGCCCTGCCCCGGGAACAGGAACGCCACCTGCCCGGCCTCGACGCCCGCCGACCCGGCCAGGTGCAGCCCATCCGCCGGAGCGTGCTCCCCGGCCCGCGCGCGGTGCAGCAGCCCGGTCAACTCGGCCACGCCCGAGGCCACCACGGCGATCTGCACCGGCCCGCGCCCTGCGTCCGCCCGGCGGGACGCCGCCAGGGCCAGATCCCGCAGCCGCCACGGCTCGCCGTCCGCCGCCAGTTGCAGCAGTTCCTCGACCCCGCGCAGCGCTCCGGCCCGGTCCGTGCCGCGGAACAGGAACAGCTCGGCCGGCCACTGCGGCAGGCCGTGCACCGGCGGCGGGCTGTCGTAACCGCGCAGCACCGCGTGGAAGTTGGTGCCGCCGAAACCGAACGCGCTGACTCCGGCGACCCGTTCGGCCGGCGGCACCGCCCACGGCCGCGCCTCGGTGTGGAAGACGAACGGGCTCTCCGCTTCCCGCCAGGCCGGGTTCGGCCGCTCCAGGTGCAGGGTCGGCGGCTTGACGCCGGTGTACAGGGCCAGCGACGCCTTGATCAGACCCGCCAGGCCCGCCGCGCACTTGGTGTGCCCGATTTGCGACTTGACCGACCCGAGCGCGCAACTCCCTGGCGCCGCCCCGGCCTCGGTGAAAACCTGGCTCAGCGTGGCCAGTTCGGCCCGGTCGCCGACCACCGTCCCAGTGCCGTGCGCCTCCACCAGTCCCACCTCGGCCGGCCCGACCCCGGCACCGCGGTACGCGCGCTCCAGTGCCGCCCGCTGCCCCTCGGGGCGCGGGGCCGTCAGGCCCAGCGAACGGCCGTCGCTCGCGCTGCCGACGCCCTGGACCACCGCATACACCCGGTCGCCGTCCCGCTCCGCGTCCGCCAGGCGCTTGAGCACCAGGCAGCCCACGCCCTCGCCCAGCGCGATGCCGTCCGCGGAGGCGTCGAACGGACGGGAGCGGCCGGTCGGCGAGAGCGCGTGCACCGAGGCGAACAGCAGGTAGTCGTTGATCCCGTTGTGCAGGTCCGCGCCGCCGCACAGCGCCAGGTCGCTGGTGCCCGCGACCAGCTCCTTGCAGGCCACGTCCAGCGCCGCCAGCGAGGACGCACAGGCCGCGTCCACCGTGAAGTTGGCGCCGCCCAGGTCCAGCCGGTTGGCGATCCGGCCCGAGATGACGTTCGCCAGCATGCCTGGGAAGGAGTCCTCGGTGAGCTTGGGCAGCTGCGCCGCGAGCGGCTCCGGCACCCGGCCCAGGTACGCCGGCAGCACCGACGCCAGCACCCCGGCGTTCGACAGGTCGCTGCCCGCCTCCGCGCCGAACACCACCGTGGTCCGGGAGCGGTCGAAGCTCCGCCCGCCCTCCGCTCCGCCGCCGTCGTAGCCGGCGTCCACCAGCGCCCGGCGCGCGGCCTCCAGCGCCAGCAGCTGGACCGGCTCGATGCTGGCCAGAGCGGTCGGCGGGATGCCGTAGCTCAGCGGGTCGAACGGGATCGGCGGCAGGAAGCCGCCCCACCTGGACGGCGTGCTGCCGGGCTCGCCGTCCGGCGAGTAGTACAGCGCCGGGTCCCAGCGCTCGGCGGGCACCTCGGTGACCGCGTCGACCCCGGCCACCACGTTGGCCCAGAAGGCCGGTAGATCCGGCGCGTCAGGGAACATACCCGCCATGCCGATCACCGCGATCTCCAGCGGCGCGGCCACTGGGTCGGCCTCCGCGGCCGGCTCCAGCTCCAGCTGCTGGACCAACTGCGTGGCCCGGGCGGCCAGGAACTCGGCCGCGCCGGTGCTGACCGCCGTGTGCAGCTCGGCCAGCGTGGTGGCGGCCGAGCGCAGCACCGCGACCTGGCCGGCCATGAACATCCCGCGGGCCAGCTGCTCCTGCTCGTTGACGCCGGTCAGCGAACCCGCCACCCGGTCCAGGCCCTTGCTGGCGACCCGCAGCCGGCCCACGTTCAACTGCTCCAGCCGCTGCCAGACTTCGCGCTCCGGCACGCCGTCCGCCCGCAGCCGCTCGCGAGTCCGCCGGAACTCTGCGGTGAACGGGCTCGGCACGCAGCGGGTGGCGTGGCCCGGCGCCGTCTGCAGCAGCTCCGTCCCGCGCGCGGCCAGCACCTGCCGCTGGAACTGCGGTTGGACGGCGCCCAGGGCGACCGCCTCCTCGGTGAACAGGTACGCCGTGCCCATCAGCAGGCCCGCCGCCACGCCCCGGTCCGCCAGTGGTGCGGAGAGCGCCGCCACCATCGCCGCCGACCGCTCGTCGTGCACGCCTCCCGCGAGCAGCACCTCGATGCGGGTGACCGCGTCCGCGGTGTCCAGGAAGTCCGAGAGCACCGCCAACTGGGCCTCCCAGAGCGGGAAGCTGTGCTGCGGCCCGACATGCCCGCCGCACTCCGAGCCTTCGAAGACGAACCGGCGCGCGCCGTCCTCCAGGAACTGCCGCAGCAGGCCGGGGGAGGGGACGTGCAGGAATGTCCGGACCCCGGCCTGCTCCAACGTCCTCGCCTGCGACGGGCGTCCGCCCGCGATCACCGCGTGAGTGGGTCGCGCGGCCAGGACCTCGTCCAGCTGGGCGCCGCGCACCTCCTCCGGAGCGAAGCCCAACACGCCGACGCCCCAGGCGAGTCCGCTCGCCGCCGCGCTCGTGCGGGCCAGCAGCTCGCGGGTCTGCTCGCGGTCCGCCAGCGCCAGCGCGACGAATGGCAGCGCACCGGCAGCGGCCACCGCCGCGGCGAAGGCCGGCTGGTCGCTGACCCTGGTCATCGGCCCCTGCGCCACCGGCAGTTCGCTGCCCAGCACGTCACACATCCGCGCGTCCGGCCCGAGCAGCGCGGCGGCCGCGCCGGGCGCCGCCGCGGCCCGCAACCCGTCGAGCACCGCATCCCGGACGGCCCGGACCGCTCGGCCGGCGGTTCTCCAGCGGTCGGCGAATCTCTGAGCCAGGAAACCGTCCTGACCTAGCGGCAGATCCATGGTGGATCCGTCCGGCTGGGCGCGCCGGAGCGCGCGGCGGCCGTCTACTAGCACGGTCTCGGAGCCGTCCAGGCCGCGCAGGGCGGCGGCGGCCTCGTCCGGCGAGGCCGACTCGGCCAGCAGGGCCAGCTGGCTGTCCAGCACCACCCCGGCCGCACCGCCCGCCACGGCCGCCGCGGCGGTGTGCGGCCCGATCCCGCCGCACGCCCATACGGGC
Source organism: Kitasatospora sp. NPDC023176 (assembly GCF_055560495.1). Taxonomy (NCBI): domain Bacteria; kingdom Bacillati; phylum Actinomycetota; class Actinomycetes; order Kitasatosporales; family Streptomycetaceae; genus Kitasatospora; species Kitasatospora sp. NPDC023176. The sequence continues at coordinate 100,546 of NZ_JBVHIP010000023.1, forward strand.
GCGGTGATCTCCGGTGCCGCCAGGAGCTGTTGCAGCAGCACGAAGGTGCTCAGCTCCCCGACTCGCCCGCCGCACTCGCTGCCGCGCGCGACCAAGCCGTGCGCACCGGCCCGCAGCGCCGCCAACGCCTCGGCCAGATCCGTCACTTCGGCGAGTACCCGGTACTCGCCGGCCAGCCTCGCCACGTCCCAGCCCGGGGTCGGCGCCGCCAGCACCACGGTGTGCGGGCCGGCGCCGCCCGGGGAGTGCAGCTCATCGGGGGTCAGGCCGCAGTCGGGCTCGACCCGCACCCCGAACCGGCCGGGGGTGCGTTCGTACAGTCGGGCGAGTTCCTCGCGCGTCCGGCGGTCGCCGGTGCCGAGGTCGAGCACGCCGAGCGCGCCCGCCCGGCACACGGCCTCCGCCAGGCCGGCGTCCGGTGCGTGGAACGGGGTGATCCCGATGACGAGGTCGACCAGCGGGGGATTGGGCCTCATGGGCACTCCGGTGTGAGTCACGGTGCAGTCGGGGGCAGGTGCGACTCCTGGCGCAGTGGGCTACGGGCCTCGCGAAGGGGGAGTGCGAGGCATCGTTGCGCGATCCGCTGGCCGGTTGAAGAATGACCCTACCGATTGGTAGGCCTGGCAAGGTTAAGCCGTAGTTGCATGTGCATGTCAATATCCCGGCACGTGGCTGACCCACTCTCCGGCGATCACTCAACACGCTTGCGTGGCAGACAACTTGCGCCGCTCCCAGGGCAGTCGGGGCTGCCGTGTGGCGGTGGCGGCGCCGAGATGTACCTGTTCGCAGGACTACCGGTCGGGAAATCGTGGTCGGTCCGGTAGGGCCGGTACGCGGTTTCGATATTCCATTCCGGATCAAGCGACTGCCGGGGGTCCGCCGATAGGGAGAGCCACCTTGGTCGATCCCGTGTTGGCGCCGCAAGCCGTCACCGTCCGCCAGTCAGCTCTCGCGATTCCCCTGGCGGGAGGCGGTGCGACGAATAGACTTGTCAAACCGGCCAGGCGAGATCCACGCCTCGTCCGCTGGTGCGAGTGGGCCCAGGTTGAGGGGCGCCACGGGCCGGGGTCGCCGCTCGGCGCTGCTCGACTGCGGCTGATCGTCGGTCAGTTATCGCCGAAGTCGAACCCGGCGGTGACGGGTGCGTGGTCGGACCACCGCTCTGCGTGGGAGGGTGCGCGCTCGACGTATGCCTCGATGCATTTGTCCGCAATGCCCGGAGTCGTCACGATAAGGTCGATCCGCCAGCCGGAGTCGTTGTCGAAGGCGCGGCCGCGGTAGGACCACCAGGAGTAGGGGCCGGTGCGGTCGGGGTGGAGGGCGCGGACGACGTCGACGTAGCCGGCCTCCTCGTAGACGCGGGAGAGCCAGGCGCGTTCCTCGGGGAGGAAGCCGGCGGACTTCTGGTTGGCCTTCCAGTTCTTGAGGTCCTCGGGGCGGTGGGCGATGTTCCAGTCGCCGCAGACCACGACCTCGCGGCCGTCGGCGGCGGCGCGGGCGCGCAGGGTGGTGAGGTGGACGAGGAATTCCGCCATGAAGCGTTCCTTCTCGTCCTGGCGTTCGGTGCCGACCTCGCCGGAGGGGAGGTAGAGGCTGGCGACGGTGAGGCCCGGCAGGTCGATTTCCACGTACCTGCCGGAGTCGTCGAATTCCTCCGAGCCGAATCCGATGGTGCTGCGCTGCGGCTCCCGGCGGGAGAGGATCGCGACGCCGGCCCGGCCCTTGGCGACCGACGGGGCCCAGATCGCGTGCCAGCCGTCCAGGTCACGCAGTTCGACGGGCAGTTGCCCGGGCTCGGAGCGCACCTCCTGGAGGCAGATCACGTCCGCCTCCGTGCCGGCCAGCCACTCCACGAAGCCCTTCTTGGCGGCCGCCCGGATTCCGTTCACATTCACACTCGTCACCACGATCACCCGGGCAGCCTACCCACTGGCCGAGCCTGCCCCGAAGCGTGACGCGCGGCCGTGGGGGGCTCCGAAGGGCTGTCGTGAACGTGGCATGAATGTTCGCGACGGTCGTATCAAGCCCCGTCATTGGTCTTGACCATCTCCGGACGGAACACCTAGGGTCGCTTACTGCAAGGACCTTTAATAAAGAAGGACGGATAAAGGCCCGCTCTCCCACCTGCCGCAACAGCGGGCAGCGGGCCCGGGATCCGCCCTCCTTGTCGTAGGGCGGACAAGACCAGGTGGAGGACACGGTGGGGACGACAGGGGACCTTTCGGCGGTGCCGGAACCGAAGTACTGGCACCTGCGCACGGTGCTGCTGCGGGCCATCGACACGGAGTTCTCCACCGGCCAGGTCCTGCCCAACGAGCGCGAGCTGTCCGCCCGCTTCGGTGTGGCCCGGGCGACGCTGCGGCAGGCCCTGGACCAGCTGGAGCTGGAGGGCCGGCTGGTCCGCCGCCGGGGGATCGGTACCCTGATCGCCGCCCCGCGGGTCGGCGTCCCGGTGAACCGGCAGGAGGAGGGCTGGCCCGGTGTCGGCCGCAGCCAGTCCTGGCGCACGGTCGACTGCACCACCGCCCCTGCCTCCGCGCGGCTGGCCAAGGGCCTCGGCATCGCGGAGGGCGCCACGGTGCACACCGTCCGCCGGGTCCGCCTGGTCGAGGGCCGCGCGATGGCCACCGAGTCGCTGCACGTCCCGGCCTGCGCCCTGCCGCACCTGCCCGGCTTCCGCGCCGAGAGCGACCGCGCCCGTTCGGTGCTGCGCCAGCTGGAGCGCCTGGAGGTGGACGGTGAGTCCCGGGCCGTCGAGCTGGGTGTCGCCGAGGCCGACGAGGCCGTGCTGCTGGAGCGCCCGCCGGGCACCCCGGTGCTGGTCATGACCACCCAGTACGCCTCCGCCGGCCGCCTGGTGGCGCTCGCCGTCTCCACCTACCGCGCGGACACCTGCAAGCTGACCTTCGGCGAGACCGGCCTGGTCGAGGTCACCCCGGTCGGTGCGACCACCGAGGTCCGCACCGCCTCCTGAACCATTTCGCACCTACCCTCAGACGATGGCCCGGACGCCCAACTGGCGTCCGGGCCATCGTCGTTGACCGAGCTGCCGGTGGCTGAGTACCGTGCGGTGGGGCGATGCGGAAGGGGGTGGCCGGTGAACCTGGTGCAGGAGTTGTGGGCGAGGTCCGAGATCGCGGACTACGACGCGCTGTTCCGGGCGGACGGGACGGCGAGGGAGGCCTTCATCGACGGGCCCGACACCCTCGTGGTGGAGCTCGGGGAGCCGTTCGACGTCGAGGCGCCGGAGTTCGGGCACGAGATCGAGGTGCGGAGCGAGGCCGAACTGCCGGACGGGCGGGGCTTCGTCTGCTGCGGGGACGGCGCGATGGGGGACGAGGGGTTCCTCGCCCGGCTCGACGCCGACCGGCGACTGGTGTGGGTGTTCGCGTCGACGGGCGGCAATCCGTTCCTGCGGGCCTCCGCCGACTGGCCGTTGGCGCACTTCGTCAACGACTGGGGGCGCACCCTCACCATCGACCTGGCCGACCCGGACTACGCCGCCCCCTGACCCGTCACACCCGGGGCGGGTCCACCGCGAAGAGCTGGTCCTCCACGTGGTCCAGGGCGACCCGCAGGGCGCCCATCGAGACGACCTCCGAGCCCAGCGCCGCCAGCGCCACCTCGGGGGCGCGGAGGGTGAACTGGGCGAGGCGTTCGCGCAGCGGTTCCAGGACGCCGTCCAGGCCGGCCGCCCAGCCGCCGATCACCACCAGCTGGGGGTCGATGGCCAGCACCAGGGCGGCGACGCCCTGGACGAGCCGGGTGAGGAAGCGGTCCATGGCGACCTTGGCGACCTCGTCGCCCTCCCGGGCCAGCCGCAGGACCCGGGCGACGGCGGCCTCGTCCAGCGGGTTGAGCGGCTTGCCGGTGGTGGAGAGCAGCTTCTCGGGGGTGACCTCCTGGCCGAGCAGGTGCAGGGCGCCGATCTCGCCGGCGGCGCCGCCGAAGCCGCGGTGCAGTCTGCCGTTGATCAGGGAGCCGGCGCCGGGGCTGAGGCCGGCCATCACGAAGACCACGTCGTCGGCGCCGACCGCCGCGCCCTGCCAGTGTTCGGCGATGGCGGCGAGGTTGGCGTCGTTCTCGATCAGGACGGGGCAGCGGAACGAGCGGCGCAGCCGGGCGCCGAGGTCGAGACCGGTCCAGCCGGGCATCGCGGTGCCGAGCCGGACGGTGCCCTCGCGGTCGACGATGCCGGGGGTGCCGATGCCGACGGCCCACAGGTTGTCCCGGGAGATGCCCGCCTTGCGCAGGACCTCGGCGACGGCGGTGCGGACGGCGGTGAGCCGGTCCTCGGCCTCCAGGGTCTCGTCGACCGGCTTGAAGTGACTGCCCACCACCTCGCCGGCGAGGTCGGCGAGGATGACCCGGATGTCGTGGACGCCGATCTCGATGCCGAGGATGTGCCCGGCCTCGGCACGGAAGCGGTACCAGCGGGCCGGGCGGCCGCGGCGGCCGGTGCCCTGCTGGCCGTCCTCCCGGGGCTGCTCGACCTCGGCGACGAGTCCGGTCTCGACCAGGCCCTCGATCACGCCCTCGACGGTGGGCCGGGACAGCCCGGTCTCGCCGACGAGTTGGGTGAGGGTCACCGAGTGGCCGGTCCGCAGCGCCCGAAGCGTGACCGCGGCGTTGATCCGCCGCAGCAGCGAGGAGTCTCCTCCGGTGAGCCGATCCGCCAATGCGATGCCCTTCGCCGTTCGCGCGACTGCCCTGGCGCGCGGTGTGGAGTCCGCGGAGCCCACCGAACGGCCCGCGGGGGTCTGCCCCCGGAACGCGGCACGGGCGGCGCGCCGCCGCCCGTACGGGAGGCCCGGAGGACAAGCCGGAGCCTACCCGGGGACCTCGCCGGGCGGCGAGGATTCCCGCAGCTCACCTGGGCTTCGGTATCGAAATGGTACGGATCGGGTGGCGGTACGTGACCCTGGCTTCACTCGCAGCCCACCGACGGCCCGCACACCGGGCGCAGCCCCCGGACGGCCCAGCGCGAGCGCACCGACAGCAGCGAGCCGACGCTCAGCCAGGAGCACGCCGAGAACGCGCTGACCACCGAGCCGGCCGAGCCGATCGAGAGCACGCTGCCGACCGATCCGATCGAGAGTACGGAGCCGACCGAGCCGATGGACAGCAGTGAGCCGATGGACCCGAGGGAGGCGATGGAACCGAGCGAGGCCCGGGAGCGGATCGAACGCACGGGAGCGGGAGCGGCCATGCGCCCGATCGTAGCCCTGCCGCCGTCGGCCCACCCGCGCTCAGCCCACCCGCGCCCAGCCCGTCCGGACGATGCCCGTCCGGACGAAGCCGGCCGGAAGCAGCCCGGCCGGACGCACCCCAGCCGCCGCTCAGTCCACCCGCGCGACGAACAGCCCCTGCCCGAGCAGCCCCATCGGGTGCCCGTCCGCCGGCAGCGTGAGCACGGTGGGGCAGCCCGCGGTGGTGAGGGCGGTCCGCCAGTGCCGGGCCGGGTGGGCGGTGAGGCCCCGGGGGTCGCCGGTGATCAGCAGGTCGAGCTGTTCGGTGACGGGGGCGAGCAGCAGCAGTCGGCCGCCGGGGGCGAGCAGGTCGACCAGCGCCGGGACCTCCTCCTCGGGCCGGCCGCCGGCGGTGGCGACGACGACGTCGTAGCGGCCGCCGTCGGTGGCGAGGTGGTGTTCGGCGTGCTGCCGGGGGCGGGCGGCGAGGGCGCGGGCGACGGCCGTCTCGGTGCCGTCGCGGTCGAGTTCGAGTACCCGCGGCGGCTGCGGCCCCTGGTGGGCCTCGACGGTGGCGCGGACGAGGGCGCCGAGGGCGGTGCCGAGGTAGCCGCGGGCGGCGGCCCAGCGGACCGGGGCGGCGGCCGGTCGGGGGGCTTCCTCGCCGGTGAGCAGCTTGGGCAGCCGTAGGGCGCCGCGCCGGACCCGGTCGAGGACGGCGGCGGTGCCGAGGCCGTCGGTCCAGCTGTCGACGGCGGGTCGCCAGGCCTCCCGGACCTCGGCGGAGCTGACCGTGTGGGCGCCGTGGTAGATCGGGCCCTGGGCGCCGCCGTCCCGGTGGGCGATCAGGCCGTGCCGGGCGAGGGCGTCGAGCCAGCGGCCGACCCGGGGGCGTTGGGCGGGGGTGACCAGGGCGGTGGCGAGGAGTTCGGCCTCGGAGCGGCCGTGTTCGGGGTCGGTGAGTACCCCGGCCTGCTGGAGGGTGTGCAGCAGCGCGGTGAGGACGGCCCGGTCGAGGTGGGCGCCGAATTCGGTGAGCTGCTCGGCGGTGACGCCGATGCTGTGCTTCCAGGCGGCGGCGGTGGCGGCCTCGGTGTCGGCGCGCAGTCGGCGGTCGGCGGCCTCGGACCGGTTGTCGGGGGCGCGCAGGTGGGCGAGGACGGCGCCGAGGGCATCGACGGCGGCGTAGACGTCGTCCTGCCGGGGTTCGGGGCCGACGTGCAGGACGAGCCGGAGCGCGCCGAGGTCGTGGTCGGCGAGGTCGGGCTGTCGGCTGAGCCGCCAGAGCAGGGCGGAGGGCAGGCTGAGGTGGGTGGTGCCGTTGGCGGCGAGGGCGGTGAGCTGCTCGTCGGGCCGCTGGTCGGGGTCGGCGCAGTGCACGGTGCCGCCGGCCAGCAGGGTGGCCAGGGCGAGTTCGACGGCCAGGTCGGTGGCGGGGTGCAGCACGGTGTGCCGTATGGGCGGCGGGCCGAGGACGCCGGCCCAGTGCCGGAGCCGTTCCTCGGCGGCGCGGGCGGTGGAGGGCGGCAGGGCGGCGTGTTCGGCGACGCGTTCGGCGAGGGCCCGGGGCAGGCCGCCCGGCGGGGAGACGCCGAGCAGCAGGCCGATGCCGCTGATCGCGCGTCCGTCGGCGACGACGGCGGGTCTGTCGCCGAGCTCGCGCAGCGCGCTGACCAGCGCAGGGGTCGAGGCCAAGGTGATCACTCCGGGGTGCGGGGGAGAAGCCGCACTACTGAACCATGGGTCCGGGCCGATGAGCGGGGCCTACGGGTAATAATTCCGTAATGATTTTCATATCGGCCAGCCAAGCGGTGGGCGCGATCCTGGCACGAACACCCCGGAACTGCGCATTCCGGAACCGCTGCGCGATGCCTTGACAGGTGGTTCGGGTGCTGGGTTACTTGGCCTGGGCTTGCCCTGACCGAACGATCGGTTGGGCTCCCAGGCTCGGCCGACCTGCGGAGGAGCGACGATGACCGGCAGCGCACCCGACCCGGACCGACGCCTGGGGGAGCCGATTCCACCCGCCCTCCTGGACGCCGGAGAACGGATGGGCGTCGACGAACTGCGCGCCCACCAGCTCGACCGGCTCCGGGCCACCCTGCGGCACGCCTACGACCACGTCGAGCTCTACCGCCGCAAGTTCGACGCCGCCGGGGTGCGCCCGGAGGACTGCCGCACCCTGGCGGACCTCGCCCGGTTCCCCTTCACCACCAAGGCCGACCTGCGCGAGGGCTACCCCTTCGGCATGTTCGCCGTCCCGATGGAGCGGGTCCGCCGGATCCACGCCTCCAGCGGCACCACCGGGCGCCCGACCGTGGTCGGCTACACCGAGAACGACCTGTCCATGTGGGCCGACGTGGTCGCCCGCTCGATCCGCGCGGCCGGCGGCCGGCCCGGCCACAAGGTGCACATCGCCTACGGCTACGGGCTGTTCACCGGCGGCCTGGGCGCCCACTACGGCGCCGAGCGGGCCGGCTGCACCGTCATCCCGGCCTCCGGCGGGATGACCGCCCGGCAGGTCCAGCTGATCCAGGACTTCCGCCCCGAGATCATCATGGTCACCCCGTCCTACCTGCTCACCCTGCTGGACGAGTTCGAGAAGCAGGGCCTGGATCCGCGCGCCAGCTCGCTGCGGATCGGCATCTTCGGCGCGGAGCCCTGGACGGAGGAGATGCGGCGCGAGATCGAGGAGCGGCTCGACCTGCACGCCGTCGACATCTACGGCCTGTCCGAGGTGGTCGGCCCCGGCATCGCCCAGGAGTGCGTGGAGACCAAGGACGGGCTGCACATCTGGGAGGACCACTTCTATCCGGAGGTGGTGGACCCGCTGGCCGATCAGCTGGGGCCGGACGGGGTGCTGCCCGACGGGGAGGGCGGCGAGCTGGTCTTCACCTCGCTCACCAAGGAGGCGCTGCCGGTCATCCGCTACCGCACCCGCGACCTCAGCCGGCTGCTGCCGGGCACCGCGCGGCCGGCCTTCCGGCGGATGGAGAAGGTCACCGGGCGCAGCGACGACATGATCATCCTGCGCGGGGTGAACCTCTTCCCGACCCAGATCGAGGAGATCCTGCTGCGCACCCCGGGCGTCGCCCCGCACTTCCAGCTGCGGCTGACCCGCGAGGGCCGGCTGGACCGCCTGGCCGTCCGGGTGGAGGCCCGCCCGGAGGCGCCCGCCGCACTGCGCGAGGCGGCGCGGACGGAGATCGTGCGGGCGGTGAAGGACGGGGTGGGTGTGACGGTCACGGTCGAGGTGGTGGACCCGTACACGCTGGAGCGCTCGGTCGGGAAGATCAAGCGGGTGGTCGACGAGCGACCGCGCTGAGACGGCTGATCGGGCTGAGACGCGCGACCGCGCCGAGACGGCCGATCGGGCTGAGACGGCTGATCGCGCCGGGAAGTGGCCGGAGGCGCACGGCTGTCCGGGGGGTGATGCCGTGCGCCTCCGACGTCTACAGCAATGTAGACGCTCGATGGGTGGGGCGTCCAGTCATCGAGGGCCTAGCGTCGGCGCGCCCGCGCGGACAGCGCCAGCGCCACCACCATCAGCACCGCGAGCGCCAGGCTGACCGGGCCGGTGCCCAGTGCGAGCCCACCGCGGTCGGCGCCGACGCCCAGCCAGTCCGCGAACGAGGCGCCCAACGGGCGGGTCAGCACGTACGCCCACCAGAAGCCGGCCACCGGGCCCACCCAGCGGGCCCGGGCCGCCACCGCCGGGATCGTGATCAGTACCGCGAAGCCCAGCCCGGCCACCAGGTAGCCGAGGTCCAGGGTGGCCGCCGTCAGGTCGCCCAGCGCCGTGCCCAGCGCGAAGGTCAGCAGCACGGCCGCCCAGTAGAACAACTCCCGGCGCAGCCCCGTCACCCGGTCGATCGCCAGCGAGCCCTCCACCCGGTGCCAGAGCAGGAACAGCGCCGCCAGCGCCACCGCCAGTGAGCCCGCCGACAGCGCGTACGGGACGCCCAGCGCCACGTGCGCCACATCGGCGACCATCGTGCCGAACACGCTGACCATGACCACCACCGCCCAGTACAGCCCCGGCAGGCAGCGGCGGGTGCGCAACTGCACCAGCAGCACGACGGCCAGCAGCAGCCCGGCGGCGGCCACCGCGGGGACGGGGCCCACGGTGTGCGCGAGGAAGTCCGAGAGGGTCTCGCCCATGCCGGTGGTGAGCACCTTCACCACCCAGAACCAGCCGTCCACGACGGGGACCTTGCTGGCCGCCCGCGCCTCGCCGGAGCCGGCCGGGCGGGGCGTCGTCGGTGCGTAGGAGTGGGCCACGTCAGCCCTCCGCGCCGTCGACGGCGGGACCGGAGGCGGCGGGACCGGAGGCGACCGTGCCGGAGGCGGCGGGACCGGAGACGACGGTGTTGCCCGTGAGCTGGCCGTCGGCGCCGTCCACCGTCACCAGGTGGCGCACGCCGTCCTGGCCCACCACCGTCACCGCCCAGGCGGCGCCGCCGCCCTGCTCGGTCACCCGGTGCAGCGCCTCGGCGCGCCCGCCGGGGACGGCGGCCTGGGCCTTCTCCAGCGCCGCGGAGGCGGCGACCGAGGGCAGCGCGGCCGGCGCCCCGCCCCGACCGGAGCCGTGCTCCCGGCCCTGCCCCTGCCCCTGGCCGTGCCCCTGCCGGTGCCCGTTCCCGTCCGCGTGCCCGTGCCCGTACCCGCCCTCGGAGTCGGAGCGGTCCGCCGCCTCGCGGTGACCGCGTCCGCCCTCGCCGTGCCCCTCGTGGGCCACCGCCGCGACCGCGAGCCCGCCCGCGCCGAGCAGCGCCACCGTCACCAACCCGGCCGCCAGCCGGCGCTCCCGACCGCCCGCCCAGGCCCGCAGCCGCTCCGCACGCCGCCGCCGGGGCGACAGCGGCGGCAGCTCGGGGACGGCCTCCGGCTCCTCGGCGGCCGTTCGGGAAGCGGCCGGCGGGGTGGTGGACGACAGGGGATCGGTCATCGGAAGGCTCCTTGCCTCGGGCGGCTGCGATCGACTGTGATCGACTGCGTCGACTTCGGGCCCGGTACCGCCCGGGCCGCGCCCGGTGATCATGGCGGACCGTACCTGAACCCCCGCTTAAGCCCGGTCCGGAGCTCTCAGCCGCACCTGGCACCCTGAACGGATGCACATACTCGTCGTGGAGGACGAACAGCGGATGGCCACCGCGCTGCGGCGCGGCCTGGAGGCCGACGGCCACACCGTCGACACCGCCCACAACGGCCCCGAGGGCCTCGCCCTCGCCGAGCGCCACCCCTACGACGTGATCGTCCTGGACATCATGCTGCCGGGCCTCAACGGCTACCGGGTCTGCGCCCGGCTGCGCGCGGGCGGCTGCCGGGCCGGCATCCTGATGCTCACCGCCAAGGACGGCGAGTGGGACGAGGCCGAGGCCCTGGACACCGGCGCCGACGACTACCTCTCCAAGCCGTTCTCCTTCGTCGTCCTGCTCGCCCGGCTGCGCGCCCTGCACCGCCGGATCGACCAGCAGCGCCCCCGGCTGCACACCCTCGGCGACCTCGTGCTGGACGCCAACGCCCGCACCTGCACCCGGGCCGGCACCCCCACCCACCTGACCGCCCGCGAGTTCGCGATCCTGGAGCACCTGGCGGCCCGGGCCGGGACGGTCGTCTCCAAGCGCGAGATCCTCGACCACGTCTGGGACGCCGACCACGACGCCGACCCGAGCATCGTCGAGGTGCACGTCCACGCCCTGCGCCGCAAGATCGACTCCCCGTTCGGCCGGTCCGCGCTGCAGACCATGCGCGGCGCCGGCTACCGGCTCGACCCGGACGGCGGCTGAGATGCGTCGACTCCCGCACTGGGCGGGCCGGCTCGTCCCCCGTACGGTGCGCGCCCGGGCCACCGCCGCGGCCGGTACGGTGCTGGCCGCCGCGCTCGCCCTGGCCGGGGCCGGGCTGCTCGCCGCCGTCCACGCCGACCTGGTCGCCTCGGCCGCCTCAGCGACCCGGCAGCAGGCCGACTCGGTCGCCCAACTCGCCCTCCAGGGGCGGCTGCCGGCCGTCCTCCACACCGGGCACGGCACCGACTTCCTCCAGGTCGTCGACGCCCGGGGCACCGTCCTCGCCGCCAGCCCCAACCTGGCCGGCCGCGCCGCCGTCGCCACCGAGCGGCGCACCGGCTCGCTCACCACCACCGAGGTCGACCCGCTCTACGACCACCACCGCCAGCGGCTCACCGCCGTCGCCGCCGACACCCCCAACGGGCCGGTCACCGTCTACGCGGGCGCCTCGCTGCGCGCCGCCGACGAGGCGATGGACATCACCCAGGCCGGGCTCGCCGTCGCCTGCCCGCTGCTGCTGCTCACCGGCGTGGTGGTCACCTGGAAGGTCACCGGGCAGGCGCTGCGGCCGGTGGAGGCGATCCGTGCCGAGGTCGACGCCATCACCGGCCAGGACCTGCACCGGCGCGTCCCCGAGCCCGGCACCGCCGACGAGATCGCCCGGCTCGCCGCCACCATGAACGCGATGCTCGACCGGCTGGAGGCCTCCGGCCGCCGCCAGCGGCAGTTCATCGCCGACGCCTCGCACGAACTGCGCAGCCCGCTGGCGGTGCTGCGCACCCAGCTGGAGGTCGCCGACACCCACCCGGACCAGGCCGTCCGCGCCGAACTGGTGCACGGCGCCCTCGCGGACACCGACCGGCTGCAGAACCTCGCCACCGACCTGCTGCTGCTCGCCCGCCTCGACGCCGGCGGCGCCGACGAGCGCCCCCGTCAGCGGATCGACCTCACCGACCTGGTCGCCACCACCGTGCTGGCCCGCCCCTGCGGCCCGCACCGCCGCACCACCGACCTCGCCCCGGAGGTCGCCGTCGACGGCATCCCGCTCTGGCTCGTCCGGCTGCTCACCAACCTGCTGGACAACGCCGAGCGGCACGCGGCCGGCACCGTCCACGTCCGGCTGTCCACCGACCCGGTCCGCGGCCTCGCCCTGCTGGACGTCGAGGACGACGGCCCCGGCATCCCGCCCGCCGACCGGGAGCGCGTCTTCGAACGCTTCACCCGGCTGGACGACGCCCGCTCCCGCGACCACGGCGGCACCGGCCTGGGCCTGTCGATCGCCCGCGACATCGCCCGCCACCACCACGGCACCCTCACCGTCGCCCCGACCCAGAGCCAGACCCAGGCCCAGACCGCGGCCGGCGCCCGGCTCACCGCCGCGATCCCTCTGGCGGCGGATGCCTGAGCGGCCCGCGGGACCCGTTCGGCGCAGCCGGGATCGTGGTGGCGCCCGATGCTTCCCAGACTCGAAGGACGAGGGGGTGGACTCGACCGGAGAGGCATTCTCATGAGCATCGGGCTTCGTCGCATCCTCGCGGTGGCCGCAGTGGTCTCCCTCGGCTTGGGCGCCGCCTCCTGCGGCAGCGCCAAGCAGGCCTCGTCGGGCGGCGGTTCGTCGGGCTCCGCTGCCGCGGGTGCCGGGGCGAGCGGCACCGTGGCGGTGGGGGCGGTGCGGATCGGCCTGTTGCTGCCCGAGACCAAGACCACCCGCTACGAGCAGTTCGACCGCCCGCTGATCGAGCAGCGGATCAAGCAGCTGGCGCCCGAGGCGCAGATCGACTACTACAACGCCAACCAGGACGCGACCCTCCAGCAGACCCAGGTGGACACCGCCCTCACCAAGGGCGACAAGGTGCTGATCCTGGACGCGGTGGACGCCAAGTCGATCCAGTCCTCCGTCCAGAAGGCCCATGACGCGGGCGTCAAGGTGCTCGCCTACGACCGGCTCGCCCAGGGCCCGGTCGACGCGTACGTGTCCTTCGACAACCACAAGGTCGGCGAACTCCAGGGCCAGGCCCTGGTGGCGGCGGTCGGCGGCAAGGCGGGCGCGGGCGAGATCTTCATGATCAACGGCTCGCCCACCGACCCCAACGCGGCCGACTTCAAGGCCGGCGCGCACAGCGCGATCGACGGCAAGCTGAAGATCGGCAAGGAGTACGACACCCCCCAGTGGGACCCGAACACGGCCAACCAGGAGGCCGCCGCCGCGATCACCGCGATCGGCGCGGCCAACGTGGTCGGTGCCTACTCGGCCAACGACGGCATGGCCGCGGGCGTCGCGACCGCCCTCAAGGCGGCCGGCCTGAGCGTGCCGCTCACCGGCCAGGACGCCCAGATCGACGGCATCCAGCGGATCGTGGCCGGCACCCAGACCATGACGATCTACAAGCCGTTCAAGCCGGAGGCCGACGCCGCCGCCCGGATGGCCGTCGCGCTGGCCGCCGGCCAGGCCCTGGACTCCACCCTGGCGCCGACCACGGTCACCAACGGCAGCGGCAACAAGGTGCCGGCCAACCTGATCACCCCGGTCGTCGTCGACAAGAACAACATCAAGACCACCGTGGTCCAGGACGGCCTCTACACCGTCGCCCAGATCTGCACGCCGGACTTCGCCGACGCCTGCAAGAGCGCCGGCCTCCAGTAGCCGGCCGCACCCCCTCGAAGCCGAACGGCCCCGCCCCAGCACGGGTGCGGGGCAAGGGAGTTGGTCACTGTGGCAGGTGAGACCGTACTGGCCCTGCGCGGGGTCTCCAAACGGTTCGGCGCCGTCCAGGCGCTCACCGACATCGAACTGGAGGTGCACGCCGGCGAGGTGCTGGCCCTGGTCGGCGACAACGGCGCCGGAAAGTCCACCCTGGTCAAGGCGATCGCCGGGGTGCACCAGCCCGACGAGGGCGCCATCGAATGGCAGGGCCGGCCGGTCAGCATCCACCGGCCGCAGGACGCCCAGCAGCTGGGCATCGCCACGGTCTACCAGGACCTCGCGCTGTGCGACAACCTCGACGTGGTCGGGAACCTCTTCCTCGGCCGCGAGATCCGCCGCCTCGGCATCCTCGACGAGGTCGCGATGGAGAAGCGCTCCCGGGCACTGCTGGACACCCTCTCCATCCGCATCCCCAGCGTGCGGATCCCGGTCGCCTCGCTCTCCGGCGGTCAGCGCCAGGTCGTCGCGATCGCCCGCGCGCTGATCGGCTCGCCCAAGGTCGTGATGCTGGACGAACCGACCGCGGCCCTCGGCGTCGAACAGACCGCCCAGGTGCTCGACCTGGTCGAGCGGCTGCGCGAACAGGACCACGGCGTGATCCTGATCAGCCACAACATGGCGGACGTGATGGCCGTCGCGGACACCGTCGCGGTGCTGCGCCTCGGCCGCAACAACGGCGTCTTCGACAAGCGCCACACCAACCAGGAAGAGATCATCTCGGCCATCACCGGCGCCACGGACAACGCCGTGACCCGCCGCAGGGCCCGGGGTCAGGAGGGTTCGGAGTGAGCGACCACAATCCCGGGGGCTTCCCCGGCGGCGACCCCGAACGCCACCACCCGCCGCTGCCCGAGGACAGCATGCCCACCGGCGGCGTCAACGCCCCCGTCCCGGTGGCCCCGGAGGCCACCCCCGCGGTCGACCCCCGGCTGATCGTGCGCCAGGAGGGCGTCAGGGGGTATCTGGGCGAGTTCCGCCGGCGGATGCGCAGCGGCGAACTGGGCTCGCTGCCCGTCGTGCTGGCCCTGATCGTGATCTGGGCGGTGTTCGGCAGCCTCAACAGCAGCTTCCTGTCCGCCCAGAACCTGTCCAACCTGTCCCAGCAGATCGTCGGCACCGGCATGATCGCGATCGGCGTGGTCTTCGTGCTGCTGCTCGGCGAGATCGACCTCTCGGTCGGCTCGGTCAGCGGCCTGTGCGCGGCGATCTACGCCGTCCTGAACGTCAGCAACGGCGTCAACCAGTGGGTCGCCCTGATCTCCGCGATCGTCGGCGGCACGATCGTCGGCGCCATCCAGGGCTTCTTCTTCGCCAAGGTCGGCGTCCCGGCCTTCGTCGTCACCCTGGCCGGCAACCTCGGCTGGAACGGCCTGATGCTCCAGGTGCTCGGCGCCAGCGGCACCGTCAACCTCTCCGGCACGGACATCGTCTCCCGGCTCTACAGCACCATCTACGGCCAGCAGATCGCCGCGTACGGCGCGGCGTTCGTCGGAGTGGCGCTGTTCCTGCTCGCCTCGCTGGTCGACGCCCGCCGGCGCCAGGCCGCGGGCGTCCCCTCCCGGCCGGCCGCCGACATCGCACTGCGCACCGTGCTGCTGGCGGTCATCGCCTTCCTTGCCGCCTACACGCTCAACCAGTACAAGGGGCTGCCGCTGGCCCTGCTGATCTTCCTGATCTTCATCGTGGTGCTGGACTTCATGCTGCGCCGCACCTCCTACGGCCGCCAGGTGTTCGCACTCGGCGGCAACATCGAGGGCGCCCGCCGGGCCGGCATCAACATCTCGTGGATCCGGATCAGCGTCTTCGCCATCTGCTCCACCATGGCCGGGATCGGCGGTCTCTTCCTGGCCGCGCAGATCCAGTCCGCCAGCCAGACCTCCGGTGGCGGCAACCTGCTGATGAACGCCATCGCGGCGGCCGTCATCGGCGGTACCAGCCTGTTCGGCGGGCGCGGCACGACCTGGTCGGCGCTGCTGGGTGCGCTGGTGATCGGCTCGATCCAGTCCGGGATGAACATCCAGGGCCTGAGCAACGCCATCCAGTTCATGATCACCGGGGCGGTGCTGCTGGCTGCCGTCGTGGTCGACTCGCTGGCCCGGCGCACCCAGCGGGCGGCCGGGCGGGCGTGAGCGGTGCCCGGTGGGCGTGGGCGGTGCCCGGTGGGCCCTATGCTGCGGGGATGCCGAGTGAGCTGCGAGTTCATCGACCGGACACCGATCAGGCGTTCATCCTGCGGGAGACCGAACTGACGCCCGTGCCCTTCGTGCCCGAGATCCGCCTGCAGATGGCCCAGGACGCCATCGCGCTGTGGGAGACCACCGAACGCGAGCGCGGCCGGGCCGGAATGCCACCGCCGTTCTGGGCGTTCGCCTGGGCCGGCGGGGTCGCGGTCGCCCGCTACGTGCTGGACCACCCCGAACTGGTCGACGGGCGGGCGGTGCTGGACATCGCCGCCGGATCCGGACTGGTCGGGGTGGCGGCCGCGCTGCGTGGCGCGAAGGACGTCCGGGCGGCCGAGATCGACGCCTACGCCGTCGCCGCGATCGGCCTCAACGCCGAGGCCAACGGCGTCCGGGTGGCGGGAGCGCTGGCCGACCTGGTGGACGGCGACGGCGCTCCCGCCGAGGTGGTGCTGGCCGGCGACGTCTTCTACGAACGGGCCATGGCCGCCCGCTTCCTGCCCTTCCTGGAGCGGGCCGCCGCCCGCGGCGCCACCGTGATCGTCGGCGACCCGGGCCGCGCCTACCTGCCCCGGGAGCGGTTCACCGCGGTCGCCGCGTACCAGGTGCCGGTGGTGGCGGACCTGGAGGACACCTCGGTCAAGACCACCACGGTGTGGCGCCTGGGCTGACCGTCCGCGGCCACCGCACCTGGCAGGCCGCCGGCTACCACCCCGAACCGCAGTGGAGCCGCTGGGTCAAGCCGCCGGCGGGCGGGACGACGCCCCCGGCCTGACGCGGCCGGGCCGGACGCGGGCGGCGGCCCGCGCACCGTCCGGACGGCCGCCGAGCGCCGGCGGCCGTCAGCCGCGCAGGCGGGCCAGCCAGGCCTCGACCTCGGCGGAGCCGCGCGGGAGGTCGGCGGAGAGGTTCTCGTTGCCGTCCTCGGTGACCAGGATGTCGTCCTCGATCCGCACCCCGATGCCCCGGTACTCCTCCGGCACCGTCAGGTCGTTCTGCTGGAAGTAGAGGCCGGGCTCGACGGTGAGCACCATGCCCGGCAGCAGCGTCCCGTCGAGGTGCTCCTCGGTGCGCGAGTGGGCGCAGTCGTGGACGTCGATGCCGAGCATGTGGCCCGTCCCGGCCAGGGTGAAGCGGCGGTGCAGGCCCAGCTCGTACACCTTGTCGGCGGTGAGGTCGCCGAACAGGCCCCAGGCGGTGAGGTGTTCGGCCAGTTCGCGCTGGGCGGCGTGGTGGAAGTCGCGGAAGTCGGCGCCGGGCCGGACGGCCGCGATGCCGGCCTCCTGGGCGGCGTGGACGGCGTCGTAGACCTTCCGCTGGATGTCGGTGAAGCGGCCGGAGACCGGCAGGGTGCGGGTCACGTCCGCGGTGTACAGCTCGTTGGTCTCCACGCCGGCGTCGAGCAGCAGCAGGTCGCCGGGGCGGGCCTGGCCGTTGTTGCGCACCCAGTGCAGGGTGGTGGCATGCGGCCCGGCGGCGGCGATGGTGCTGTAGCCGACGTCGTTGCCCTCCAGCCGGGCCCGGACGAAGAAGGTCCCCTCGATGAGCCGCTCCGGCGTCCGGGCGTCGGTGCCGAGGACGCGCACCACGTCCTCGAAGCCGCGGGCGGTCGCCTGGCAGGCGAAGCGCAGCTCGGCGATCTCGAACTCGTCCTTCACCAGGCGCATTCCGGACAGGAACACCTCGAAGTCCGCGTCCCGCTCGGCGACCGCCCGGCCGTCGAGGGCGGCCTCCACCCCGGCGTCGTGCCCGCGCAGCACCCGCACCGGGGCGGTGGCCGCGGCCAGGTCGGCGCGCACGGTGCGGACGTCCCGGCAGGGGAGGCCGAACAGCTTCTCGCTCTCGGTCAGGCTGTTGCGGCGCCCGTCCCACAGTTCGCCGTGGCCGTCCAGCCAGAACTCGCCGCTCTCGATGTCGGAGCGGTCGCGCAGGTAGAGCACCGCGTGGTGGCCGGTGTCCCCGGTGGGCTCCAGCACCAGGACGGCGTCCTGGGACTGGTCGCCGGTCAGGTAGACGTAGTCGGAGGACGGGCGGAACGGGTAGTCGGTGTCATTGGCCCGCACCTTGGGGTTGCCGGACGGCACCACCAGCAGCTCGCCCGGGAAGGCGGCGGACAGCGTGGCCCGGCGGCGCTCGGTGTGGGCGGCCTGCGGGATCGGCTCCAGGCCGTGGCGCTCGGTGTCGGCCCAGCCGTGCTTCATGCTCTCGGCCAGTTCCTCGGTCACCCCGCGCGTGAGGCCGTTCTTGCGGTACTTGATGGGCTCGGTGGGCTGGGCGGACTCGGTCACAGCGGACTCTCCAGTCGGGGGCCTGGGTACGACGCCTCGTCGCGTCGACCCGCCGGGTACGTAACAAGCGTTGTGTACCGTATATCGAACGGAGCCCGAAGAGAAGGGGCCGGTGCTGATGCGGCCGGTGCCGACGGGCTGCGCCGGGTCGCCGACGGCGCCCGGGCGCGGTCCCGCTCCTGCCTCGCCCCCGACCGGCCCGAGATCCGCCGGCTCCTGGAAGCCGACATCGCCGACCGGGCCCACGCCCCGCGCGCCCTCGACGGCGGCCCCTGCTCCACCACCGAACTCGCCCGCACCCTCGCCATCACCCCGCGCTCCGCCTCCGCCCATGCCGTCGCCCTGCGCGCCGTCAGGCTGATCACCACCCGGTGCGAGGGCAAGCAGGTCCGGCACGCGCTCAGCGAGGTCGGGCGCGACCTGCTGCTCGGCAATCCGGCGGTTGCGCGGGCGGGGTAGTGCATATTTTGTCGGTTTGTCAGATCGGAGTTCGGCTGTACACCGCCGAATGGGGCAGGATGATCGGCATGACGGACACCCTCAGCTGGCTCGCGGAGCCGGAGTCGATCGCCTTCGGCGGCTACAGCGTGGTCCTGGCGCGCGGCCTGGATCCGGCGGAACTCGTGGCCCGGATCGCCGCCGAGGCCGTTCCGCGGTGCACCGCGCGACCGCTCGGGCCGTACACCGGCGAGGACCTGATCGAGGAACACGAACTCGACCTCGCCAGCGGGACGGAGGACCTCGCACTACGCCACGGACAGGTCGGCGACCTCGCCTACGCCGTCGCCTACGGCTACTGGCAGGGCGAGTTGGGCATCCCGGCGACCGTCTCGCGCGGCGGCGCCGAGGTGTACCACGTCGAGTACGAGGAGGAGAACGGCAAGCCGGTGCCGCCGAACTTCTCCGCCTCGTGGGACGGGCGGCCGCTCTGCTCCTTCAACCTCCACCTGGACTCCAGCTGGGGCTTCGACGGCGTCGACGGCGACCCGGAGACGGCGGCGGCGGTGACCGCCGACCTGGCCGCCGCCGGACTGCCCGACCCGGAGCGGGAGAAGCGGGACGTCCACCGCACCTGCCTGGAACTGCTCGGCCGCCGCTTCGGGCTGGCCCTGCCGCGCGCGGCGGTGCTGGACGGCGAACTGCCCGCCGTACTGCTGGAGGCCGCGTGACGGCGCAAGGGGAGTCCTGGGCGTTCGGCTGCGCCGAGTGCTACGGCGAGGACGCGCAGGCCGTGTGGGCGCGCCAGCGGGAGGGCTTCGCCTACGAGGCGGCGGTGGTGGCCGACCCGCACTTCGCCGTCTCCGTCCGCCGCTGCCTGGCCTGCGCCCAGCGCTTCGGCTGGATCCGCACCGAGTTCACCGACTGGTCGGGCGGCGACGACGCCAGCTACCTGACGGTCCTGCCGCTGACCGGCCGGGAGGCCACCGCCCTGGCCGTCGGCACCCTCGCCCCGCTCGACCTCGGCCCGCTCGGCGAGGGCCGCCGCCACCTCCACCACGACCGGCCGAGCGGCGGCCCGGACCGACTGCACTGGGCCACCGGGCCGTTCCCGGTCGAGGAAGGCCACTGAGGCGTCAGGGCGGGGACCCCTGACGCCTCGGCTCGGGTGGCGGCTCGGGCCCACACCGGCCGCCGGGCCGCGCTCGGCGGCCGGTGTGGGCCCGGCCGGAGCGCCGGACCGTTGCCGTGGCCCTGGTGGACGACCACGCGGGCGTGACGGGGTGGCTCTCCGGTTCCCCGCCGTGGCCGGTGAGGTGCGGCGGGGTCTTGCGGTCCGCGCCGGGCCCCACTCTCACGGAGGGCGGTAGACGGACTGCCAACGTCCGTCCGGGGACGGCCGGGCCTGCCGGCCCGGAGCCGGGGCGGGGCCGTTGATCGACTGTCTACCCGCTGCTGCGAATGTGCGGACGCTTGGTTCGCACGTGAGCAAGGAGCAACAGAAGTGTTTCCAACAGTGGTGACCCGTACGGTGGTTGGCAGCGTGGCCGTTCTGGCGGCGGTGGCCGGTGCCTTCGCCGTGACGGCGGGGGATCCGGTACGGGAGTCGGCACGGGACGGCTCGTCGGCCTGCGGGGGGTCGACGGACGTGCAGTGCCTGGCGAACAAGGTCGCCTGGAACGGGACGGGGCTGGTCATCCGGTTGAAGTGACCGATCCGTTCGAAGTGACCTACCCGTTCGAATGACCTACCCGTTCGAAGTGACGGACCCGTCGGCGGTGGCCAGCGCCGTCAGCAGCGACTTGGCGTCGGCGGATTCCGGGGCGCCCAGGCCGCTGAGCAGCAGGTGCGCCTGCGCGGCGTGAGCCCGGGCGGCGGAGTGGTCGCCGCGGGCGGTCACCGCATTGGCCAACACCAGGTGGGCGAGAGCGCGTTCGCGCTGTCGCCCACCTCGCGTTGCCAGAGCCAGTGCCCGGTGCGCCTCCTGCACGGCCTCGTCCACCCGCCCGAGCAGGCGCAGCACGTCGGCCAGGCGGCTGCGGGCGGCCGACTCCCGGTCCAGGTCCCCGGCGGGGCCCGCGCGGTCGACGCAGAAGCGCAGCTGGGCGGCGGCCTCGTTCAGCCGGCCGAGCACCTGGAAGGCGAGGCCGAGGACGTAGTGCACATAGGCCGTCATCGCGGGGTCGCCCGGTTCTGCGAGCAGTCGGCGGCAGGTGTCGGCGGCCCCTTCGGCCTGACCGGTGCGGATCCGGGACAGCGCCGCGTTCGCGGTGCTCGCCACCTCGCCCGAGCGGTGACCGAGCCGCCGGGCGAGGGCCGCTGCCTCGTCGAAGGCGCTGATCGCCTCCGCGTGCCGGGCCTGGGCCTGGGCGATCAGGCCCAGGTCGTTGAGGGCCTGCCGGAGCACGGCCGGGTCGTCCGTCTCCGCACAGGCCCGGGCCGCCTGCCGGGCCTGCTCGGCGGCCTCGTCCAGCCGGGCCCGGCCCAGCAGGACGGTGCCCAGCAGGAACCGGGCGCGTCCCTCGGCGGCACGGTCGTGGTTGTCGACCGCGGCGGTGACGAGCAGACGGGCCGCCTCCTCCGCCCGGCCGGCGAAGGCGCCGAGACCGAGCGGGCTGAGGGCGATCAACAGGTCGACGGCCGACCGCAGGGTGGCGGCGTCCGGGTCGAGCGTGGCGACGGCGGCGGCGAGCGCGACGGCACTGGGGGTTTCGGCGCGCGCCCAGTGGCGGGCGTCCGCCAGATCCCCGAAGTCCGGGCAGGTGGCCGGCTCGCCGAAGACATCGGCCACCGGGTCGCCGGGGACGGCGAGGGCGAAGGCCGTACGGGCGCGGGTGAGCAGCAGGGCCAGCAGGCTGCGGTGGGCGGCGGCGCGTTCGTCCGGGCCGTGCCGCAGGGACGTCCGGCGGGCGAAGGCGCGCACCAGGTCGTGGAAGCGGTAGCGGCCGGCGCCGATCGATTCGAGGAGGGCCTGGTCCACCAGGGCCTCGGCGAGGTGCTCCGCCTGGTCTTCGGTCAGGTCGAGGACGGCGGCGGCCGAGGCCAGGCCGATGTCCGGCTCGATCCAGGAGAGTCGGCGGAAGGCTGTGGTGAGGGGTGGCGGGAGAAGCCGGTAACCGAGGTCGAAGACCTGCTCGATGGCGAGGTCGCGGGTGCGGAGCGCGGCCAGGCCCTCCCGGTCGTCGGCGAGGCGCCGGAGGAGGTCCGCGATCGGCTGGTCCGGAGAGGCCGCGAGTTGGGCGGCGGCGATCCGTACGGCGAGCGGGAGGCGGCCGCAGGCCTCGACGAGCTGCTCGGCCTGGGTGTGCTGGGCGGAGCGGCGGGCGCGGCCGATGAGCGAGTCGAGGAGGGCGATCGCCTCCGGGGGGCTGAACACGTCCAGCGGGATGCGTAGGAGGGTGGGGAGGCTGGGCAGTGAGGTGCGGCTGGTGGCGATCACGGCGCAGTCGGAGGAGCCGGGCAGCAGGGGCTGGATCTGGGCGTCATCGTGGGCGTTGTCGAGGACGATGAGGAGCTGCTTGCCCGTGCTGGCCGTCCGGAAGAGTGCGGACCGGCCGGGGAGGTCCTTGGGCACGGCGGCGGGGCGGACGCCCAGGGCGGTCAGGAAGTCCGCGAGGATGTCGGAGGCGCTGGCGGGGACCAGGTCGGCGCCGCGCAGGTCCGCGTAGAGGCGGCCGTCGGGGAAGTCCGGGCGCAGGGCGTGGGCGGCGCGTACGGCGAGGGCGGTCTTGCCGACCCCGGCCATGCCGGTGACGGTCACCAGGCGCAGGCCGGAGGTGGTGCGGTCGGTGAGGGCCCGGGTGAGGTCGGCGACGTGGTGCTGTCGTCCGGTGAAGTGGGGTGGGGTGGTGGGGAGTTGGTCCGGGTCCAACTCGCTCCGAAGCGCGGCGAGTTCGGGCCCCGGCTCGATTCCCAGGTGTTCGACGAAGCGGGAGTGCAGGGCGTCGTAGGTCGCCCGGGCCTCGGCCGTACGGTCGGTGCGGTGCAGGGCGCGGATGAGCAGCCCTTGCAGCCGCTCACGGAAGGGGTGCTCGGCGGTCAACGACCGCAACTCGGCGAGGTGGTCGGCGGGATCGCCGAGCGCGAGGCGCTCTTCCAGGAGCGTGAGCCGCAGTTCCGCCAGTCGCTGCCGCTCCCGCTCCATGAACGGCCCCGGCAGGCCGAGGAGCGGCTCCCCGCGCCAGAGCCCGAGGGCTTCCGTCAGATGCTGCGAGGCCCTCTCGGCGGTGGAGCTGCGGGCGAGTTCATGGAGCTGCCTGACCTGCCACAGGTCGACGCTGCCGGGTTCGACCGCCAGCCGGTACCCGCCCGCCTGGGCGAGCAGGACGGTAGGGGTCTCTCGCACCGGCTCCAGCAGTTTCCGCAGCTGCGAGATGTAGGAGCGGATGGCGACGACCGGCGACCCGGGCGGCTCGTCCCCCCATGAGTCCGCGATCAAATCGTCCATGGAGACCACGGAGTTGACCCGGAGGAGGAGAGAGGCCAGCACCGATCGCTGTCTGGGGGCACCCAGTTCGATGTCAGTACCGGAGCGCTGCACCCGGAGCGGCCCGAGCAACGCGAAGCTCAGCTGATCCGGATCACCAACCGGCCGCAAGGCGTTCCCCCAAAGTCCGAGTCGGCACCGGGATCGCCGACCAGCCTCACATCCTCGCTGGCGCGGCACCCGTTGACAAACGCGCACTCGACTCTCGGCCATCGCCGGTTCGTTCCGGCGTCGGAGTCATCGCCGTGGGGAGCTTCCCGCTCGCGGGCGCCGTCGCCTTCCCGCTGCCTGGCGACATGCCTCCGACGGCGAGCACTCCGGTGTTCGTCCTCGTCCTTCTTGCCACCTCCACGGGCGGACTCACCCTCGCCGCCGGGTGGATGAGGATCCCAAGGAAGTGCGGGCTTCGAGCGCCGGCTCGAAGCCCGCACCGTAGGTCTACTCCTCAGACGCCGTTGAGGGCGTAGTTGCGGAAGGTGGCGAGGAGCGGGAGCACTTCGGTCTTGCTCGGGTCCTCCGTGACGGCCCGCATCGCGTCGATCACGGTGTGGGCGATGACCTTGGTGACGGTGAGGTCGTCGGCTGCGGCGACGGTGCCCCAGGCCTTGAGGGTCTGGGTGAGCAGGGCGCTCATCCGGGCGCCGATGTTGGCGCTGACGGCGTCCGACAGCTCCGCGATCTCCTCGTCGCTCATGCTCGACCTGAGGCCGAAGGCCAGGGCCATCAGCGTGTCCATCGCGTGCTCGCCGTACGCGGCGACCAGCGCCGGCAGCGACCGCTCGTCGGCGCGGCCCGCCGCCAGGGCGGACAGTGCCTCGTCGTCGTCCTTCCACGCCGCCTCCAGGGCGGCCAAGGCCCGGAGGGCCTCGTCCATGCTCAGCCCGTCTGTCATGCGGGCAACGCTATTGAGCCCCTGGTGCCCGAAGGTGCAATTCGGGCACCAGGATCACTCCATCGAGCGAAGCGGGGGCTATTCCGGCCGGTGGACGTGGGCGAAGTGCTCCGCGTTCCAGCTGCCGCCCAGTTCGGGGGCCAGGGAGGCGACGGCCAGGGCGGCGAAGTCCTCGGCCGCGCCGGCCCGTTCGGGCAGGGCGCCGAGCAGCGGGGCGCCGGCCGAGCGGGGCAGGTCGGCGAGGTTGCAGCGTTCGGCGAGGCCGGGCTCGGCGGGCCAGGAGCCGACGAGGACGCCAGCCAGCGGGAGTCGGCGGGCGGCGAGGGCCTCCGCCGTGAGCGAGACGATGTTGAGGGTGCCGAGTCCGGCGGAGGCGATGAGCAGTACCTCGGCGTCGAGGCCGGCGTCCAGGACGGCCCGGGCCTGGTCGGCCAGGGTGCGGCCCTGGTCGTCGTAGCGGACGAGCAGGCCGCCCGCGCCTTCGACGAGGACGAGGTCGTGGGTGGCGGCCAGATCGGCGACGGCGTGGACCACCTCGGCGGGGGAGAGGTAGGGCAGGCCGGAGCGCCGGGCGGCGGTGTCGGGGGCCAGCGGCTCGGGGTAGCGGACCAGCTCACTGATCGTCAGTTCACCTGCCAGCCGCCGCACTTCGGCCGCGTCGCCGGGCTCGTCCGGGGTCACGCCGGTCTGCCCGGGCTTGAGCACGGCGACCTTCCGGCCGTCCCGCAGCGCCGCCGAGGCGAGGGCCGCCGTGGCGACGGTCTTGCCGACGTCCGTGTTGGTGCCCGTCACGAACAGGATGCGCGCGCTCATCCGGCCACCGCCGCGGCGGTCACGGCGGCAGCGATCCGTGCCACGTCCTCGTCCTCCGTCACATAGGGGGGCATGGTGTAGATCAGGTCCCGGAAGGGGCGCAGCCAGACGCCCTCGCGGGCGGCGGCCTCGGTGGCCGCCGGGACGTTCACGGGGTGGTCCAACTGGACGACGCCGATGGCGCCTTGGACCCGTACGTCGTGGACGCCCGGAAGCTCGGCGGCCCGAGCGAGGCCGTCCCGCAGGCCGCCCTCGATGCGCTTGACCTCCACCGCCCAGTCCTGCCCGAGCAGCAGGTCCAGCGAGGCGTTGGCGGCGGCGCAGGCCAGCGGGTTGCCCATGAAGGTCGGGCCGTGGGCGAGGACGGGCATCTCGCCGCGGCTGATGCCGTCGGCGATCCGAGTCGTGCACAGGGCGGCGGCCAGGGTCAGGTAGCCGCCGGTGAGGGCCTTGCCCAGGCACATCACGTCCGGGGCGACGCCCGCGTGGTCGGCGGCGAACAGGGCGCCGCTGCGGCCGAAGCCGGTGGCGATCTCGTCGAAGACGAGCAGCACGCCGTGGCGGTCGCAGAGTTCGCGCAGCATCCGCAGGTAGGCGGGGGAGTGGAACTGCATGCCGCCCGCGCCCTGGACCACCGGTTCGACGATGACGGCGGCCAGCTCGTCGGCATGACGGGCCATCAACTCTTCGAACTGGGCGGCGTATTCGGGGTCGAGCGGGGCGTCGAAGCCGGCCGGCGGCTGCGGCGCGAAGAGCTGTCCGGGCAGCACCCCGCCCCACAGGTGGTGCATCCCGCCGTCCGGGTCGCAGACCGACATCGGGTGGAAGGTGTCGCCGTGGTAGCCGCCGCGCCAGGTCAGCAGCCGGCGCTTCCGCGGCTGCCCGAGGGACTGCCAGTACTGCAGGCACATCTTCATCGCGACCTCGACGGCGACCGAGCCCGAGTCGGCGAGGAAGACGTGCTGCAGCGGTTCCGGGGTGATCTCCACCAGCCGGGCGGCCAGCCGGACGGCGGGCTCGTGGGTGAGCCCGCCGAACATCACGTGGCTCATCCGTCCCAGCTGCTCGCGCACCGCCTCGTCCAGCACCGGGTGCCGGTAGCCGTGGATCGCCGCCCACCAGGACGACATCCCGTCGACCAGCTCGCGCCGCCCGCCCGCGACGGGCTCGGCCAGGCGCA
Source organism: Kitasatospora sp. NPDC023176 (assembly GCF_055560495.1). Lineage (NCBI taxonomy): Bacteria > Bacillati > Actinomycetota > Actinomycetes > Kitasatosporales > Streptomycetaceae > Kitasatospora > Kitasatospora sp. NPDC023176. The sequence goes on from NZ_JBVHIP010000023.1 coordinate 126,505, forward strand.
GTCGCACGCCCGAGGCGGACTCGACCACGTACGGGGTGACGGTGCCGGGCATCGGCCCGTACGGGTGCCAGACGTGCGCCCGGTCGAGGGTGAGCAGCGTGTCCGCGGACAGCTGGGACATGGTGAGATCTCTCCGAAGGGTCAGGCGTTGGGCGCGAGTTCGGTGCCGGCGCCGCGACGGCGGACCTTGACCAGGTCGCTGCGCAGCTCGTCGTCGTCCGGAGCCTCGGTGGTCTCCGGGGCGGCCGGGGCGTCCTCGGGAGCGGCGTGCGCGTGCCCGCCGCACGGCCCGCAGCCGCCGCCGCTGCCGCACGCCGAGGCGGCGGTGCCGCAGCCCGAGGCCGTCGTGCCGCAGGACGAGGCGGCGGCGATGTCGGCGCGGTGGCGGGGCAGGGTGGCCTCGCCGGCGCCCTCGACCTCGAAGCCCGCGTCCTTGATCATGTCGAGGTCGGCCTGTCCGGCCTGGCCCTCGCTGGTCAGGTAGTCGCCGAGGAAGATCGAGTTGGCGATGTGCAGGCCGAGCGGCTGCATGGTGCGCAGGTGCACCTCGCGCCCGCCGGCGATCCGCACCTCGGTGTCGGGGTTGACGAAGCGGACCATCGCCAGGATGCGCAGGCAGCGCTGCGGGGTGAGGTTCCACTCCTTGGCGAGCGGGGTGCCCTCGAAGGGGATGAGGAAGTTGACGGGGACGGAGTCCGAGCCCAGCTCGCGCAGCGCGAACACCACGTCGACGAGGTCCTCGTCGCTCTCGCCCATGCCGGCGATCAGGCCGGAGCAGGCGGACAGGCCCGCGCCGTGGGCCTTCTGGACGGTGTCCACCCGGTCCGCGTAGGTGTGGGTCTTGGTGATGGTCCCGTAGGTGCTCTCGGAGGTGTTCAGGTTGTGGTTGTAGGCGTCGGCGCCGGCCGCCTTCAGCCGCTCGGCCTGGTTGTCGGAGAGCAGGCCGAGGCAGACGCAGATCTCGACCTCGGGGTCGGCGTCCTTGATGGCGGCCATGGTGTCGGTGACCCGGTCGATGTCACGGTCCGTCGGGCCGCGGCCGCTGGCGACCAGGCAGACCCGCTTGGCGCCGCCGGCCACCCCGGCGCGGGCGGCGTCGGCGGCCTGGTCCGGCTTGAGCCAGGTGTACTTGAGGATCTCGGCCTTGGACCCGAGCCGCTGGGAGCAGTAGGAGCAGTCCTCGGGGCAGAGCCCGCTCTTGAGGTTCACCAGGTAGTTGAGCTTGACCCGGCGGCCGAACCAGCGGCGGCGCACCTTGCCGGCCGCGGCGACCACGTCGAGCAGCTCGTCGTCGGTGGTGGCGAGGACGGCCAGGGCCTCCTCGCGGGTCGGGACTTCGCCGCGCAGGCCCTTGGCGGTGAGGGTATCGAGCAGATCCATGGGGCCGATCCTGCCTGGTGGCGCTCGAATGGCGCCAGAGCAAACCCACCAGAAGATCTCCGGAAGGATGTGCCGATTGCCACAGTGTCGAAGCTCACGGCGTCGGCGCTGGTCACGAGCTTGACGGTGGCCCCGGAGCCCGGTTACCGACGGGTAGCGCGAACGCCGCCGGAGCGAAGATCGACAGCGCCCGACCCCGTGACCCACGCCACCCGGCGGGTGCTTAGAATCTGCGCCATGACCACGCAGGGGGAGCGCACCCCGACTCCGGGAGAGGGCCGCGACGGCCGGGCAGGACAGCGGACCGGCGGGGGTCCCGTCGAGGCGGAACGCCGGCGCGGCCGGCGGGTCACCGCCCGCCGGGCGGTCGGCTGGGTCGTCATGGTGGGCGTGGTCGCGGCCGGCGGATGGATCATCACCCAACCGATGCCCGGCGACTACATACCCGGGCTGGGCCCGTCCCACAAGGACGCCTCCAGCACGCCCCCCGTGGTGGGCTCCCCGCCGCCGACCACCGACCCCGAGGGCCTCAACGCGGACAACCTGTTCCCCGCCCAGCGCCCGGTCGAGGTCGCCGGCTACAAGGCCCGGCGCGGCGGCATCCGGCAGGGCGAGAAGTGCGACGAGGTGCTCCAGGACCGTACCCAGGAGCTGCTCAAGGACAGCGGCTGCCAGGCCTACCTGATCGTCAGCTTCACCGGCGTCGACCACCCGGTGCGCAGCAGCGTCACCCTGCTGCGCTTCGCCGACCAGGCCGCCGCCGCCAGGGCCGCCGACACTCTGCGCGGCAAGCCCGGCGTGGTCGCCTTCATGCTCGCCGACACCAACATCGCGCCCGCCCCGTCCGCCGGCAGCGCCAAGCCGGGCAGCGAGGCCCGGGTCGAGGCGGTCGGCCACTACGTGACCGTCACCAGCTCCCGCCCCGGCGACGCCCGCCCGGCCGACACCGCCTCCTCGAACCCGGCGCCGTCCACCCCGGCGTCGTCCACCCCGGCGCCGACCGCATCCGGTTCAGGCGGTGAGCCGAACCTGGACGAGGCCACCCGGGCGCTGTCCTACGCGGCGGGTCAGCCGTTTGTGTGGATGTGACAAACGCCAAGGGGCCCGGCGCGCGCCGGGCCCCTTTTTGACGTTCACTCAACCGTCGATCCTGACGGAGGGTCAGCCGTCGAGCCGGTCCACCGCGGTGACCCGCAGCACCGCCCGGCCCTCCTCGTCGGAGCCGTACAGGTCGACCTCGGCGCTGATGCCCCAGTCGTGGTCGCCCTCCGGGTCGTCGAAGATCTGCCGGACCTTCCAGGCGGAGTCCTCCTCCTCGATGATCAGCATCTTGGGGCCGCGCGCGTCCGGGCCGGTGCCGAGGTCGTCGTACTCGTCCCAGTAGCCGTCCATGGCGTCCGCCCAGCGGTCGGCGTCCCAGCCGTACTCGCCGTCCAGCTCGCCGAGGACGTTCCAGTGCTCCAGGGCGCACAGCTCCACCCGGCGGAACATCTCGTTGCGCACCAGCACCCGGAACGCCCGGGCGTTCGCCGTCACCGGCGCCGGCTTGTCGTCCAGGGTGACCTCGGGGGTGGCCGGGTCGGTCGGGTTGGCCAGCTGCTCCCACTCGTCCAGCAGGCTGGAGTCGACCTGGCGGACCAGCTCGCCGAGCCAGGCGATGACGTCCTTGAGGTCGTCCGTCTTCACATCCTCGGGGACGGTCTGCTCCAGCGCCTTGTACGCGCCGGCCAGGTAGCGCAGCACGATGCCCTCGGTGCGGGCCAGTTCGTAGAAGCCGACGTAGTCCGAGAAGGTCATCGCCCGCTCGTACAGGTCGCGCACCACGGACTTGGGCTGGAGCTGGTGGTCGCCGATCCACGGGTGCGCCCGGCGGTACACCTCGTACGCGTGGGTGAGCAGCTCCTCCAGCGGCTTCGGGTAGGTGATCTCCTGGAGCCGCTCCATCCGCTCCTCGTACTCGATGCCGTCGCGCTTCATCTCGCCGACGGCCTCGCCGCGGGCCTTGTTCTGCTGGGCGGCGAGGATCTGGCGCGGGTCGTCGAGGGTCGCCTCGACCACCGAGATCACGTCCATCGCGTACGAGGGCGAGGTCGGGTCGAGCAGCTCGAAGGAGGCCAGCGCGAAGGTGGAGAGCGGCTGGTTGAGCGCGAAGTTCTCCTGGAGGTCCAGGGTCAGCCGGACGATCCGGCCCTCGGCGTCCGGCTCCGGCAGCCGCTCCACCACGCCGCCCTCCAGCAGCGAGCGGTAGATGGCGATCGTGGTGCGGATGTGCCGGCGCTGGGCGGCCTTGTCCTCGTGGTTGTCGGTCAGCAGCTTGCGCATCGCCTCGAAGGCGTTGCCCGGGCGGCCGATCACCGAGAGCAGCATCGCGTGGCTCACCTTGAACCGGGAGACCAGCGGCTCCGGGTCGGCGCCGATCAGCTTCTCGAAGGTCTCCTCGGTCCAGCCGACGAAACCCTCCGGCGCCTTCTTCCGCACCACCTTGCGCTTCTTCTTCGGGTCGTCGCCGGCCTTGGCGATCGCCTTGTCGTTCTCGATCACGTGCTCCGGCGCCTGGGCGACCACCTGGCCGACGGTGTCGAAGCCGGCCCGGCCGGCCCGCCCGGCGATCTGGTGGAACTCACGGGCGCGCAGGATGCGCACACGCTGTCCGTCGTACTTCGACAGGGCGGTGAACAGCACCGTGCGGATCGGCACGTTGACGCCGACGCCGAGCGTGTCCGTCCCGCAGATCACCTTCAACAGGCCCGCCTGGGCGAGGCGTTCGACCAGCCGGCGGTACTTCGGCAGCATGCCCGCGTGGTGCACGCCGATGCCGTGGCGGACGAAACGGGACAGGTTGCGGCCGAACTTGGTGGTGAAACGGAAGCCGCCGATCAGCTCGGCGATGGCCTCCTTCTCCGCCTTCGAGCACATGTTGATGCTCATCAGCGACTGCGCCCGCTCCACCGCCTCCTTCTGGGTGAAGTGCACGACGTAGACCGGCGCCTGGCCGGTCTGCAGCAGCTCCTCCAGGGTGTCGTGCATGGTGGTGCGGCGGTACTCGTAGAACAGCGGCACCGGGCGGGTCGCGTTGCGCACCACCGTGGTGGGACGGCCGGTGCGGCGGGTCAGGTCCTCCTCGAAGCGGCGCACGTCGCCGAGCGTCGCCGACATCAGCAGGAACTGCGCCTGCGGCAGCTCCAGCAGCGGGATCTGCCACGCCCAGCCGCGGTCCGGCTCCGCGTAGAAGTGGAACTCGTCCATCACCACCTGGCCGATGTCCGCCCGGGTACCGTCCCGCAGCGCGATCTGCGCCAGCACCTCGGCCGTGCAGCAGATGATCGGCGCGGTCGGGTTGACGCTCGCGTCGCCCGTCATCATGCCGACCTGCTCGGTGCCGAACATCTTCACCAGGTCGAAGAACTTCTCCGACACCAGCGCCTTGATCGGCGCCGTGTAGAACGTCCGCTGCCCCTCGGCCAGCGCCGCGAAGTGCGCACCCGCCGCCACCAGGGACTTGCCCGAGCCGGTCGGCGTCGCGAGGATCACGTTGTTCCCCGAGACCAGCTCGATCAGCGCCTCCTCCTGCGCCGGGTACAGCGTGATCCCGCGCTCCTGCGCCCAGGCTGCGAAGGTCTCGTACAGCGCGTCGGGGGTGGCGGGCTTCGGCATCAGATCAAGGAGGGTCACCGGGCTATCTTGCCTGCTCGCCGCCACCCCGGGCAAAGCCCGGTGGCGGGGCGGCGGGGCGGCGAGGACGGAAGGCAGTGGCGGGGCGGCGAGGCCGGAAGGGCGCGGCGGGGTCAGAACGGAGCGGTGGGGGACTGCCCGGCCAGCTGGGGGGCGTTGGCGCAGCCCTGGGCGCGGACGAGTTCCCGCGCGGTGCGCAGCGCGGCGTCGACGCGGATCTGGTGGACCCTGGCGGCGGGCGTCTCGGCGGCGCCGCGGTCGCCGGTGATCGTGATCTTGCGGTACGGGGGCGGGGCGGTGCCGCTCTTCTCGCGGGCGGCGGGGGCGGCGGGGGCGGCGGGGGCGGCGGGGGATGCGGGGGCGGCGGGGGAGTCGCAGCGGACCACCAGCTGCACCGTGCCGTCGTGGAAGAGCCAGCCCTGCGCGCCGGAGCCGAACTCCAGCCGGGCGGGGCGGACCGGTGCCCAGCCGACGTTCTCCGCGTCGGTCTTCGTCCGCAGGAACCGCTCGTCCGCGAGCGCGACCTCGATCTTCGCGACCCAGTGGGTCCGGGCGTCGTCGCCCTTCCAGTCCACGGCGCAGACCGGATCGGCGAGGGCGTTCCGGCTGTCCAGCTGCTCCGTCCCCTGCCAGACGACGGCCTGGTGACCCTCGCCGGACAGCTCCGCGAGGTCGTCGTGGGTGAACGCGTTCCAGCAGGCGTCCGTCGGCACGTCGGCCGACTGCGCGGACCGCCACCACCAGGCCCCGCCACCGACGCCGGCGGCCAGCACCGCCGCACCGAGGGCGACCGGCAGCACGCGCCGGCGCGAGCGCTCAGCCATGGGCCTTCCCCTTCTCCTGCTTCTCCCCCACGAGACCGGGCATCGCCGGTGCGGTGGTGGGCAGTTGCACCTGGTTGGTGCACCGGTACTCGGCCGCGGCGGCCCGGGCGATCTTCAACGCGATGTCGCCGTACGCCCGACTCCCCTGCTCCGACGGCGCGGCGACGACCCCGTCGCTCCCGACGTCGACACGGAAGTACGGCGGCGCCGTCCTGTGCTTGGGATCGGTCGCGGCGGGCACCTGGAAGTCGCACCGCACGTACAGCCGGACGCGGTGGCTACCGTCCGCCGTGGCCAGCCAAGCCGCGCCGGGACCGCCGTCCAGCGGGGTCACCCGGCGGTCGCGCGCGGTGTCCTGGGCGCGGTCGGCGTCGATGCCGCTCCAGGCGGGGTCGACCCGTACGGCCAGCAGCCGGCCCTGGCGGCCGTCGTCCCCGTGCCAGGAGAGCTGGCACGCGTTGCTGCGGATCTCGTTCTCCTGCGGCGAGGTCGGCGTCTGGATCCGGGGGCGGGGCGCGACCTCGGACACCGTCCCGTACGCTCCGGCGAGCGGCTTCAGGTCCGCCTCGGAGAGCGCCGACCAGCAGGCGCTGCGCGGGATCTCCAGCGATCGCCACGGCCGCCACACCCACAGCACGCTGCCCGCGATGAGGGCCACCCCCAGGACCCCCGCCGACCACGGCACCCACCGCCGCCGGGGCGGCCGCGGGTCGTCGGGCGGGTTCGGAACGAAGTGCGCGACGTCGACCATGGTTCAGCTTTCCGTCCGTATCGGGGTTGCGAGGGCCGGGGCCGGGAATAGTCGTTTCGTTGTCCCGGCCGAATCGGCGGAATCAGCTGGGCCGGCCAAGCGCCGCGGATACATTCGACGATCGAATTCGAAGTTCGCCACGTGTCCATCCTCCAAAGGGAGACCGGCACGGAGCGTACCGAAATCATCGAAGCTCCGTGGGGGAATCCGGCGCGAATGGCCGACCGAGAATACGGAATGAGAGATTCGGTATTTTCGATATTCACTCGCGGTGAACCCGGGTGGACGGCGACAAGAACACCCCGGCCGAGTTGTGCCGAGTCGCACATTGCCGCCGTCTCGCGGGGCGTGCCAGAGTGCCGGGCATGACCCTCCCGCTGACGTCCGCACCGCCCGTCGCCCCGCCCGCCCCGGGGCACGTCTTCGACTGGCTCGACGAGGCCGCCGCACTGCGGGCCGACGCCGGGCTGACCCGCAGACTGCGCAGCCGGGGCGCGGAGGACCGGGTGCTGGACCTCGCCGGGAACGACTACCTGGGGCTGACCCGCCACCCGGCGGTGACCACGGCCGCCGGAGAAGCGGCGCGGCGCTGGGGCGGCGGGTCCACGGGCTCCCGGCTGGTGACGGGGACGACCGCGCTGCACACCGAACTCGAGGCGGAACTCGCCGAGTTCTGCGGAGTGGAGGCCGCGCTGGTGTTCTCCTCCGGGTACACCGCGAACCTCGCCGCACTGACCGCGCTGACCGACCCGGACACCCTGATCGTCTCCGACGCCTACAACCACGCCTCGCTGATCGACGGCTGCCGGCTCGCCCGCGCCGACGTCCACCGGGCCCCGCACAGCGACCCGGCGGCCGTCGCCGAGGTGCTCGCCGGACGGCAACAGCAGCGGGCGCTGGTGGTGACCGACTCGGTGTTCTCGGTGGACGGCGACGCGGCGCCGCTGCGCGGGCTGTCCGAAGCCGCCCGGGCGCACGGCGCCGCGCTCCTGGTGGACGACGCCCACGGGCTGGGCGTCCTCGGCCCCGGCGGGCGCGGCGCCCTGGCCGCCGCCGGGCTGGCCGGGGCGCCGGACACCGTCGCCACCGTGACCCTCTCCAAGTCCCTCGGCTCCCAGGGCGGCGCCGTCCTCGGCCCGCACCGGGTGATCCGGCACCTCACCGAGACCGCCCGCACCTTCATCTTCGACACCGGCCTCGCCCCGGCCGCCGCCGGCGCCGCCCTCGCCGCCCTGCGGCTGCTGCGCGCCGAACCCGCCCGCGCCGCCCGCGCCCGCGAAGTCGCCCGCACCCTCTCCGCCCGGCTGAGCGCCGCCGGCCTGCACGCCTGCGAGCCCGACGCCGCCGTGGTCTCGGTCCGCGCCCCCGGCCCGGAGGCCGCCGTCACCTGGGCCGCCGACTGCCTCCGGGCCGGCCTCGCCGTCGGCTGCTTCCGCCCCCCGTCCGTCCCGGACGGCATCTCCCGCCTGCGCCTGACCGCCCGCGGCGACCTCACCGACGCCCAGATCACCGAGGCCGTCCGGATCATCGCCGACCTGGCCCCGGCGGGCGCCCGGAGCGCCTAGATGGGCGATCTGCGCTGGGAGGACCACCAGGGGTGGCTGCTGGATCCGGACCGGGACGGCTGGCTGCCGGGTGAGGGCATCGCGGACACCGCGGTGGCGGACTGGCAGGCGCTGCTGGACCTGGTGGTGGAGGAGGGCTGGGGCCGGACCTTCGTCGTCGGCTGCTTCGAACTGCCGTGGCCGCGGGCGGAGGAGGTGCTGTCCCGGCCGGTGGGTGCCGCGTGCCCGGTGCTGAGTGTGCGGCCGGGGCCGGAGGTCGGTGCGGTGTTCCGGTTCCGCGGGGCGGGGCGGATCGACTTCGACGTGGACGTCGAGCGGCTCCGCGGCCAGGAAGGGCTGGACGTGCTGTGCGGGTTCCTGGCCGCGGTCGGGCGGCGGCTGGGCAGGTCGGTGCCGACGTACGTCGAGGGCGACGGCCCGTTCCTCGGCTACGACCTGGAGGCCGACCGGGTCCGCTACGGCCGCCCGAGGACCAGCAGGGCCTCCGCGCCCACCGGCCGGTAGCCCGCTGCCTGGAAGGCGCGGACGCTGGGGGCGTTGCCGGGGGCCTGCTGCGCCCAGACGGCGTCGCCCTCGGGCAGCAGGTGGCGGGCGGCGGTGGCCAGGGTGCGGCCGAGGCCGCGGCCCTGGGCGGTGGGGTCGACCTCGACGGCGGTCTCCCAGCGGCCGGCCACGCCGCGGCCGAGGATGAGCACGCCGCCGTCGGCCTGGTACACCCGGACGTCCTCGCGGTAGCGCAACGCCCTTACCACGCGGGGGTGTTAGCGGTCCTCGACCGGGGTGAGCGGCAGTGGTGGCGGGCCCGGGAGGCGGTCGGCGACGCTGAGCAGGTCGACGTTGTTGACGGTCCGTCCGGTCCGCTCGGCGAGGGCGGTCAGGAAGGGCGGGCAGAGCGGCGCGGACAGCGGGTCGCCGGGGTCGGCGGCGAGGGTTCGGTGCACCCAGGCCGGGTCCTGGTCGGCGAACACCACGGCGTGCGCGGCGAAGGCGATCACCCCGGCCTCGCGCGGCGTCGGCTGAGGCAGCACCGTCACCGCCCCGTCCGGTGGCGGGAACACCCCGCCCGCCGCGTCCGCCAGGATCTCCGCCAGCCCCCGTACGCCCATCACGAATCCCTTTCGGTCCCGGTCGATGATCGCCAGCCTAGCCCCGGCGCCAGACCAACGGGTGACGCCGGAAGGGCAGTTGCCGGAGCGTGCACCCCGGAGGCTGCCGCCTGGTGTACGCCCGCACCGCGGCGGACGTGCGCTGCGGCCATGCCACCGGGGCCGTCACCGCCGGGCGCCGGGCGGCAGGGCGCGCAGCAGCAGCGGGTGGTGGTCGTTGTGGTCGAAGGGCAGCCGGTCGGACTAGGCCGGCTTCCTGCGGGCCCGGCTGGGCTGTACCCGGGGTGGCTCGCCGACGGCCTTGGGGTGGTCGGGCGGGTACGGGAGTTCGCCGAGGCCCTCGTCGTGGAGCTGCTTGTCGTAGAGCTCCAGCAGGGCGTCGAGTCGGAAGGCGTGGTCCGCCATCTCGGCGTTGGGGTCGCCGAGTTCGGCGAAGCGGGCGGGGACGGTCCGCAGGTCGAAGTCCTCGGGGGAGGCGTCGTCCAGCTCGTCCCAGCGCAGCGGGGTGGAGGCGGTGGCGCGGGGGCGGGCGCGCAGTGAGTAGGCGGAGGCGATGGTGCGGTCGCGGGCCATCTGGTTGTAGTCGACGAAGATGCGTTCGCCGCGTTCCTCCTTCCACCAGGCGGTGGTGACCTTCCCGGGCATCCGCTGTTCCAGCACCCGGCCGAGGGCGATCACCGCGTGCCGGCCGTCGGTGAAGGTCCACTCGGGGGCGAGCGGCACGTAGACGTGCAGCCCGCGCCCGCCGGAGGACTTGGGCCAGCCGCGCAGTCCGTGTTCCTCGAGCAGGGCGCGCAGTTCGTGGGCGGCGCGGACGGCGTCGTGGAAGTCGGTGCCGGGCTGCGGGTCGAGGTCGATGCGCAGTTCGTCGATGTGGTCGGTGTCGCCGCGCCGGACCGGCCAGGGGTGGAAGGTGAGGCAGCCCAGGTTGGCGGCCCACAGGACGGCGGCGGGTTCGGTGGGGCAGATCTCGTCGGCGGAGCGGCCGCTGGGGAACTCGATCCGGGCGGTGGGCAGCCAGTCCGGCAGGCCTTTGGGTGCGCGCTTCTGGTAGAAGAACTCGCCGTCGACGCCGTCGGGGAAGCGTTGCAGGGTGGTGGGCCGGTCCCGCAGTCCGTGCAGCACTCCGTCGGCGACGGCCAGGTAGTACTGCGCGACGTCCAGCTTGGTGAAGCCGCGCTCGGGGTAGTAGACCTTGTCCGGGTTGGACAGCCGGACGGTGCGCCCGGCGACTTCCAGTTCGACGGCTGAGCCCATGGTCCCCACGCTAAGGGGGCCGGGCCCGGCGCGCGCCCCGGGGCGAACCGGGTGAGGATCGGTGCCATGGACCTGCCCGTGATGCCGCCGGTGGCGCCGATGCTCGCCAAGTCGGTGGCCGAGATCCCGCCGGGAATGCAGTACGAGGCCAAGTGGGACGGCTTTCGCAGCATCGTGTTCCGCGACGGCGCCGAGGTGGAGTTGGGGAGCCGCACCGGCAAGCCGCTGACCAGGTACTTCCCCGAACTGGTGGAGGCGCTGCGGCGGGAGTTGCCGCCGCGCTGCGTGCTGGACGGCGAGGTGGTGATCGCCCGGGACGGGCGGCTTCGCTTCGAGGAGTTGCTGGAGCGGATCCACCCGGCGGCGAGCCGGGTGAAGCTGCTCGCCGAGCGCACGCCCGCCTCCTTCGTGGCCTTCGACCTGCTCGCCCTCGGTGACGACTCGCTGGTCGACGAGCCGCTCTCGGTGCGCCGCCGGGCCCTGGAGGCGGCGCTCGCCGGGGCCGCCGACCCGGTGTTCACCGCCCCCGCCTCGACCGACCGCGAACTCGCGCGGACCTGGTTCGCCGAGTACGAGGGCGCCGGGCTGGACGGGGTGGTGGCCAAGCCGCTGGACCAGCCGTACCGGCCGGGCGAGCGGACCATGTACAAGATCAAGCACGAGCGCACCGCCGACTGCGTGGTGGCCGGCTACCGCGAGCACAAGAGCGGCCCAGTGGTCGGCTCGCTGCTGCTGGGCATCCACGACGCCGAGGGCAGGCTGCAGCACGTGGGCGTCTGTGCGGCCTTCCCGATGGCCCGCCGCCGCGAACTCGTCGAGGAACTGGCCCCGCTGAGGATGGACGATCTCTCCCAACACCCGTGGGGCGCCTGGGCGGAGGAGTCCGCGCACGCCGAGGGCCGGCTGCCGGGGGCGGTCAGCCGCTGGACCGGCGGCAAGGACCTGTCGTGGATCGCGCTGCGCCCCGAGCGGGTGGTGGAGGTGGCGTACGACCACATGGAGGGCACCCGGTTCCGGCACACCGCGCAGTTCCGCCGCTGGCGGCCGGACCGCACGCCGGAGAGCTGCGGTTACGGGCAGTTGGAGGAGCCGGTCTCGTACGACCTCGGCAAGGTGCTGGGGATCTGACCGTACGTCGAAGGCCCGGCCCGGTGCTCCGGGCCGGGCCTTCGGGGTGGTTCAGGAGATGTGCAGCGAGGGGGTGCCGCTGGGCGTGGCCGGCGAGCCGGAAGCCGAGGCCGACGCCGAGCCGGAAGCCGAGGCCGACGCCGAGCCCGGGGCCGACGGCGAGGCCGATCCGGGCGGGGTGGGCAGGGTGTAGACGTTGTTCGGCGAGACGATCTGGGTGATCGCCCGGGCCAGGAGCGTCGACGGCTCCGAACCCTGGTACGTGATGTCGGTGTTGAGCAGGATGACCAGGCTGGCCTGGGCGTCCGGCAGGTAGATCACCACGCTCTCGTACCCGGGCAGCGAGCCGTTGTGGCCGACCCAGCCGTGGGTGGTGAAGACCCCGAAGCCGTAGCCGAGGTCGGGGCTGCCGACGCTCTTGGTCTTCAGCCGTTCCGCCTGGGTGGCGGGGCTGAGCAGTGGCGCGCCGGTGGCCAGGACCTTCGACCAGGTCTGGAGGTCGGAGAGGGTGGAGATGGCGGCGCCGGCCGCCCAGCCCCAGGACGGGTTCCAGTCGGTGGCGTCCTCGACCGCGCCGGTGGCCGTCTGGTTGGTGTAGCCGTGGGCGTGCGGGTCGGGGAAGGTGGCGTCGGTCGGCAGGGTGGTCTTGGTGAGCCCGGCCGGGGTGAAGACCTGCTGGTTCAGGAAGTCGGGGAGCGGCTGCCCGCCGACCTTCTCGACGACCTGGCCGAGCAGGATCAGATTGGTGTTGGAGTACTCGAACTTGGCGTCCGGCGCGAAGTTCGCCGGGTGCTTGAACGAGTACGCGAGCAGCTGGTCCGGGGTGAAGACGCGGTCCGGGTTGCTGAAGAACGCCTGCTGGAAGTCCGGGTCGAGGGTGTAGTTGTACAGGCCGCTGCGCATGTCGCCGAGTTCGCGGATGGTGATCCCGTCGCCGCCGGGCACGTTCGGGATGTACTTGGAGATCGGGTCGTCCAGGCCCACCTTGCCCTGTTCGACCAGTTGCAGGATGCCGGTGGTCGTGAAGGTCTTGGTGACGCTGCCGATCCGCATGTACATGTCGGGAGACATCGGCGTCCCGGCGTTCTTGTCGGCGACGCCGAAGGTGCGCTGGTAGCTGCCGTCGGGGGTGGTGTAGCCGACGATCACCCCGGGGATGGAGGCCTGGCTCATCACCTGCTTGATCGCGACGTCCAGCCGGCTCTGCACGTCCGGGGTGAGCGGGACGACGCTCGCCGAGGCCGAGGTCACGCCGGAGGCGCCGCCGGACAGGGTCGCGGACGGGCTGAGCGCGGCCGGTTCGGCGGTGACCGCCGCGCCGCCGGCCGGCTGGGAGGAGGAGGACCCGCCGGAGCAGGCGGAGACCGCGAGCAGGCCGGTCAGGGCCAGGGCGGCGGCGGTCGCGCGTCCGGCGGTGCGGGAGGCGGCCGGGCGCGGCCGTCGGGTCTTGGTCATGTGTCGAGGCGCCTCTCTGGGGCGAAGGGCCCCGGAACTCGGGCGGGGGCCCCGGAACCGGGGCGGACGGCCCCGGAGTGCCTGCTCCACGGGGCCGCGGGGGAACCCGGCCACCGTAAGCACCGCCCTCGAACACCCGCGCGCCGGTGGCGGCCGGGCTGGCCCGAACGGGCCCAAGCCCCACCCGAGTGGCCCGTTCCCGCTGGCGGCGCGGTGTCAAGTACCCGGACGGCACGGCCGGTTGGTGTCGCGGCCGACGGCCCGCGCTCGGCCGGACGGGTGAGCACCGGCATGCCGCAGCCGCCCCCGGGCCCAGCTCGGGCACGATCGTTTAGCCCAGCTGTGGTCGCCCTTAAGAATTCCTCGATGGACCGCACCCCCTCCCACCAGGCAGATTTCTGCCTGCCGGAGCGTGCCCGTCAGGAGCGGCCGAACCGCGCCCCCTCGGCCTGCCCGCACCCGAAGGCCGCCCCCGATCAGCACGTCAGGAGCCGTCGCCCGTGAAGGCACTCGTCAAGCAGAACGCCGAGCCCGGCCTCTGGATGATCGACGTCCCGAAGCCCGAGATCGGCCCCGGCGAGGTGCTGATCAAGGTGCTGCGCACCGGCATCTGCGGCACCGACCTGCACATCCGCAAGTGGGACGGCTGGGCGCAGCAGACCATCAAGACCCCGCTGGTGCTCGGTCACGAGTTCGTCGGCGAGGTCGCCGAGCTCGGCGCCGGCGTCGCGGACATCGCGATCGGCGACCTGGTCAGCGGCGAGGGCCACCTGGTCTGCGGCAAGTGCCGCAACTGCCTGGCCGGGCGCCGCCACCTGTGCCGCAACACCATCGGCCTGGGCGTCAACCGCGACGGCGCCTTCGCCGAGTACGTGGCCCTGCCCGCCTCCAACGTCTGGGTGCACCGGGTGCCGGTCGACCTCGACGTGGCCGCGATCTTCGACCCCTTCGGCAACGCCGTGCACACCGCGCTGTCCTTCCCGCTGGTCGGCGAGGACGTGCTGGTCACCGGCGCCGGCCCGATCGGCATCATGGCCGCCGCCGTCGCCAAGCACGCCGGCGCCCGCAGCGTGATGATCACCGACGTCTCCCCGTACCGCCTCGACCTGGCCCGCCGGGTCGGCGTGACGCTGGCGCTCAACGTCGCCGAGCAGACCATCGAGGAGGGCCAGCAGAAGTTGGGCCTGCGCGAGGGCTTCGACGTCGGCCTGGAGATGTCCGGCCGTCCCGAGGCGATGCAGTCGATGATCGCCAACATGACCCACGGCGGCAAGATCGCCATGCTGGGCCTGCCGGCCGAGGACTTCCCGGTGGACTGGGCCTCGATCGTCACCTCGATGATCACCATCAAGGGCATCTACGGCCGCGAGATGTTCGAGACCTGGTACGCGATGTCCGTGCTGCTGGAGGGCGGCCTGGACCTCAGCCCGGTGATCACCGGCCGCTACGCCGCCTCCGAGTTCGAGGCCGCCTTCGACGACGCCGCGAGCGGCAACTGCGGCAAGATCATCCTCGACTGGACCGCCTGAGCCACGCCGGTCCGACGATCCGCCGCTACGACTAGGAGTCTGCCCGTGTTCGACAACGTGCGCGCCGACATCGCCACCACCCTCGACGAGATCCGCGAGGCCGGCCTGTTCAAGCCGGAGCGGGTGATCGGCAGCCCGCAGAGCGCCGAGGTCACCGTCACCTCCGGCGGCCGCCCCGGCGGGGTGCTGAACTTCTGCGCCAACAACTACCTCGGCCTGGCCGACCACCCCGAGGTGCTCGCCGCGGCCAAGGACGCGCTGGACCGCTGGGGCTACGGGATGGCCTCGGTGCGTTTCATCTGCGGCACCCAGGACGTGCACAAGGAGCTCGAGGACCGCCTCTCGGCCTTCCTCGGCCAGGAGGACACCATCCTCTACTCCTCGTGCTTCGACGCCAACGGCGGCGTCTTCGAGACCCTGCTGGACGACCGCGACGCCGTCATCTCCGACGCGCTCAACCACGCCAGCATCATCGACGGCATCCGGCTCAGCAAGGCCCGCCGCCACCGCTACGCCAACCGCGACCTGGCCGACCTGGAGCAGCAGCTCAAGGAGACCCAGGACGCCCGCCGCCGCCTGATCGTCACCGACGGCGTCTTCTCGATGGACGGCTACGTCGCCCCGCTGCGGGAGATCTGCGACCTGGCCGACCGCTACGACGCCATGGTCATGGTCGACGACTCGCACGCGGTCGGCTTCGTCGGCGCCGGCGGCCGCGGCACCCCCGAACTGCACGGCGTGATGGACCGGGTGGACATCATCACCGGCACCCTGGGCAAGGCGCTCGGCGGCGCCTCCGGCGGCTACGTCGCGGCCCGCCGCGAGATCGTCGCCCTGCTGCGCCAGCGCTCCCGCCCGTACCTGTTCTCCAACTCGCTGGCCCCGGTGATCGCGGCCGCCTCGCTGAAGGTGCTCGACCTGGTCGAGCAGTCCAACGAGCTGCGCGAGCGGCTGGCGGCCAACACCGCGCTGTTCCGCTCGAAGATGACCGAGGCCGGGTTCGAGATCCTGCCGGGCGACCACCCGATCGCCCCGGTGATGATCGGCGACGCGGCGAAGGCGGGCCGGCTCGCCGAACTCCTGCTGGAGCGCGGCGTGTACGTGATCGGCTTCTCCTACCCGGTGGTCCCGCACGGCCAGGCCCGGATCCGGGTCCAGCTCTCCGCGGCGCACTCCACCGAGGACGTCGAGCGCGCCGTCGCGGCCTTCGTGGACGCGCGCGCCGAGCTGGAGGGCTGACCGCCCCGCAGGCCGGGCCCGGGCAGGGCCCGCACAGGCTGCCCGCGGGCCGGTCCGCTCGGAACCGGACCAGCTCGCGGGCTCACAACGTCCGTGCGGCGGGGGCGAATCGATTCGCCCCCGCCGCACGGTCACCAAGACCAACTGCCCCACCCTCCCGCTACGGGGGTGGGACGCCGGCCCGTACCGGTGTCCCACCCCCGTTCGCGGTTTCCGGGTCTCCGGGGTCTCCGGGGTGGGGGGTGGCCCGGTACGTTACCGGCCAGTAATTTGGCTGATCATCGCCTCCTCTGAGACATCGTCAGCTCGCTAGGCTCACCAAGATCACATCGGGTGGACTGAGGGAGCAGAGCGTGCTGGCACGACCCCATCGGACTGGCGGACACCGGACGGCGAGCGCCGTCCTCGCCCTGGCGCTCGGGCTCGGGGCGGGGGTCGCGGCGCAGCCCGCCGTCGCCGCACCCGCACCCGCCGGCGCGTCGGCCTCGGCGGCGGCCGCCGCCTCGGCGTTCGGCGGCTTCCGGCTGGCGGACATCACCGCCCGGGACGGGGTCGTCCTCAAGGCCGACGTGTTCACCCCGCCCGCCGGGACGCCGGGGGCGGACGCCCAGGGGCGCTATCCGGTGGTGGTGCAGCCGGCCAGCTGGGGGCAGAACGACCTGGAGTACGTCGCCCAGGGCCACAGGTTCGCCGCCGCCGGGTACGTCGTCGTCACCTACACCGTCCGCGGCTTCTGGGGTTCGGGCGGGGAGGTGGACGTCGCCGGGCCCAAGGACGTCGCCGACATCTCGACGGTGATCGACTGGGCGCTCGCCCACACCCCGGCGGACCCGGACCGGGTCGGCATGATCGGACTGTCGCTCGGCGGCGGCCTCACCCTCCTCGGTGCCGCGTTCGACCCGCGGATCAAGGCCGTCGCCTCGCTGAGCGGCTGGGCCGACCTCACCGACGCGCTGTACAGCGGCCAGACCCGGCACACCTCCGCCGCCACCCGGCTGGCCACCATCGAGGGCCTGACCGGCCGCAAGAGCCCGGAGTTCGCGACCGCGCTGGACGACCTGTTCGCCGACCACGACCTGCCCGAGGTGGTGAAGTGGGCGAACCTCCGCTCGCCGGCCACCTACCTGGACCGGATCAACGCCAACGGCGCCGCGGTCTACCTTGCCAACGGCTGGAGCGACAGCTTCTTCAACCCCGGCCAGATGACCGACTTCTACCAGCGGCTGACCGTCCCCAAGCGCCTCGAACTGCGGCCGGGCGACCACGCCAGCCAGGAGTTCACCGGCCTGCTCGGCTTCTCCAACGCCACCTGGGACAACGCCCGCGGCTGGCTGGACCGTTACCTCAAGGGCTCGCCCGGCGCGGACGACCGGCCGCCGGGCGTGGACCTGGAGGTCCGCCCGGGCGGCGCCCACGAG
Source organism: Kitasatospora sp. NPDC023176 (assembly GCF_055560495.1). Classification (NCBI taxonomy): domain Bacteria; kingdom Bacillati; phylum Actinomycetota; class Actinomycetes; order Kitasatosporales; family Streptomycetaceae; genus Kitasatospora; species Kitasatospora sp. NPDC023176. The sequence goes on from NZ_JBVHIP010000023.1 coordinate 143,829, forward strand.
GCGTATCCGGACTGGCGCTCCGTCAACTCCCGTACGGAGCGGCTGAGCTTCGGCGACACCGCCACCGTCCGCGGCGACCAGCCCTCCGGCGCGAGCGGCGGTGTCGTGCTGCTCTCCGGCCTGGTCGACCAGTGGCTGCACCAGCCGCCGACCGTCCTGGTGCCCCTGCTGGACCGGGGCGCCGCCGCCGTCCGGCAGTCGGAGCCCTACCGGCAGGGCCTCTCCGTGCGCGGGGCCGCCCGGGTGCGGACCACCGTGACCAGCTCCGCGCCGCAGGGCACCGCCGTCGCGTACCTCTACGACGTGGACGCGCTCGGCGTCGGCCGGCTGATCGCCCACGCCCCGCAGAGCTGGAGCGGCCGGCCGGCCGGGCAGCCCTTCCCGCTGGACGTCACGCTGTTTCCCACCGCGTACGACCTCCCGGCCGGCCACCGGCTGGCGCTGGTGCTCGGCACCCACGACGACCTCTACGGCGGCGAGACGCCGAAGGGCAGCACGGTGACCTTCGGGCCGGCGGAGGTCTCGCTGCCGGTGCGCTGAGGTCCCGCCCCTCCTCCCCGGTCGGCGGGCGCGCGGGGAGGAGGGGACGGAGCGAGCCCCGGGTCAACAGCTGAGATGGATTCGGTCGGAAACTACGTCAACTGTTGTAAGTGGCCCGGGGTCGGTCAGAGCCGGCGCAGGAACACGTCCAGGAAGCTGTTGGTGTCGCCCGGGACGAGATTGGCGTCCTCGGCCGTGAAGACGACGGTGTCCCCGGTGGCGTCGACGTACGGGCTGTCGGAGCCGCCGGTGCTCTGCCCGCCGTCCCGGGTGGCGGTCACCCGCTCGATCCGGCCGGTCCGGAGGTCCCGGCGGAACACGTCGTTCTGCCCGTTGGTGTCGCCGGGCACCAGGTCGTCGGCGCTGGAGTCGAAGTAGACCCATTGGCCGTCGTCGGTCATGGCCGGGTCGTAGGCGCCCTCGGTGGTCGTGGTGCCGGGCAGGGCGGTGTTGACCAGGGTGGTCCGGCCGGTGGCCAGCTCACGGACGTAGAGGTCCATCCGGATGCCGTGGGTGCCGGGCCGGCCCGCGCCGTAGACCGGCAGGCCGTAGAGGGCGAAGCGGCCGTCGGGGCTGATCCGGGCGTCGTTGCCGCTGCCGGTCAGCGCGCCGGTGGCGTCCAGACTGGCGCCGGTGATCTTTCCGGAGTCGGCCTTCCAGACGAAGTAGGGGTAGAACCGGGGCCCGGCCAGAGCGGCCGCGGCCTCCGGTGTCGTGGAGGGTGCGGAAGGGGCGGCCGGGACGAGGTTGCCCGCCCGGGAGAGGAAGCCGACGGTGGCGCCGTCCGCGCTGATGGTCGGGCGGAAGGAGTTGTTGTCGGCCGGCTCGCCGTCGACGCCGGTGGTGACCAGCTTGGTGGTGTGGGTCCAGCGGTCGGTGACGAAGACGTTCTGCTTGCCGGGGTGCCCGCCGGGGGCCAGGTCGGTGCGGTCGGAGGCGAAGGCGACGTAGCGGCCGTCCCGGCTCAGGGACGGGTTGACGGCGCCGCGGACGGTCTCGTCGTCGGTCGTGGTGAGGCTGCCGGTGGAGACCAGTTCGGTGCGGCCGGTCCAGCGGTCGCGGACGTAGACGTCGCTCCGGTGCTTCGCCTGGCCGGGCAGCACGTTGGTGGCGGCGGTGCTGAACGCGACGTAGCGGCCGTCGCCGCTGATCGAGGCGTCCGTGGTGGCGGCGTTCAGCCGGGCGCCGTCAGCGGCGACGCTCGCCCGCTCGACGTGCCCGTTGCGCAGGTCCCGGACGTAGACGTCGCTGCCGTTCGGAGCGCCGTCCGGCAGCAGGTCGGTCGCGGTCGAGGAGAACAGCGCGGCCCGGCCGTCGGCGCTCAGCCCGAGCGCGTACGAGTGGCCGTCGAGCTGCTCGCCCTTGCTGCCCTCGCTGACCCGGGCGGTGTCGCCCTTGGGCGGCCGGGCCTCGGCGGCCGGCATCACGGCGCCGGCCGCGGCGGCGGCCAGCAGCACAACGGCGGTACGGGCCGGCCGGCGGCGGGAACGGGCGGTGGTCATGGATCATCCTCCCCTGATGACGGTGCCGGGCCCGCGGATCCCCGCGGCCCGGCTCGGCCACGAGCCAAGCGCCGACCGAGCGGGACGGTCAACGGCGCCCGGCGATCTCGTCCCGAAATACGCCACCGGTGGTACTGCCCCGAAACCGCCCCCGACGGGCCGCACCGCGACGCTGGCAGAATGGGCCTGTGATCGACGCACGACGGCTGCGGACCCTCCGGGCCGTGGCGGACCACCGCACCGTGACCGCCGCGGCGGCCGCCCTCTACCTGACCCCCTCCGCGGTCTCCCAGCAGCTGGCCGCCCTGGAGCAGGAGACCGGCCACCACCTGCTGGCCCGGGAGGGCCGGGGCGTGCGGCTGACCGCCGCCGGGGAGATCCTGCTCGGCCACGCCGACGCGGTGCTCGCCCAGCTGGAGCGCGCCGAGGCCGACCTCGCCGCCTACAGCGCGGGCGTCGCGGGCGAGGTCACCGTGGCCTCCTTCGCCACCGGCATCTCGCACGTGCTCGCCCCGGCGATCGGCCTGCTCGCCCTGCGCGCGCCAGGGGTGCGGCTCAAGGTGCTGGACGCCGAGGGCGACGCCAGCCTGCCGATGGTGCTGGACGGCCGGGCCGACCTCGCGGTGGCCGTCGAGTACCGGGGCGCCCCGCAGGGCGACGACGCCCGGCTGACCAGGGTCCCGCTGTACGCCGAGCCGTTCGAGGCGGTGCTGCCGCTCGCCCATTCGCTGGCCGCCGAGTCCGGGCCGCTCGCGGTGGCCGCGCTGGCGGACGAGCCCTGGATCGGTCCCTACCCGGGCAACCCCTGCCACGACGTGGTCCTGCTGGCCTGCGAGCACGCGGGCTTCCAGCCGCGCCTGCTGCACTCCTCGGACGACTTCCGGGCCGTCGTGGCGCTGGCCTCGGCCGGCGCGGGCGTCGCGCTGGTGCCGCGGTCGGCGCTGCGCGGGGTGGACCTGGCCCGGGTGGCGGTCCGTCCGGTCGACAGCGAGCTCGCCACCCGCCGGGTCTTCGCCGCCGTCCGGGCCGGCGCCGACGGGCATCCGCTGATCCGCCCGGTGCTGGACTCCCTCGCCGAGGCGGCCGCCTCGGGCGCCTGACGGAATTCTGATCCCCAGAATGCGCCGAATCTATTCCGGGAGCAGGGAATTCCCGGTCCAGGCTTTTCCGGCGGTACTCGGGTAAACCGCCGCAGTGATCCGGGCGACTTCGGCGGCGGCCGGTACGAGATAGAAATGGTCGCCCGCCAGGACGTGCAGCGAGAATGCTCCGGTGGTGGTCGCCGCCCAGGCCCGGGCCTGTTCCGCCGTGACCTGGGGGTCCCGGTCGCCGGTCAGGGCGAGCACGTCGGCGCGCAGCGGGGGCGCCTCGGGGGAGCGCCGGTACCGGTCGATCAGGCGGTAGTCGTTGCGGATGATCGGCAGGACCAGTTCGCGCAGGTCGGGGTCGTCGAGGACGGCGGCCTGGGTGCCGCCGAGCTGCTGGACGGCCCGGACCAGCCGCTCGTCGGAGTAGTCGTCGGCGCGGGCGGCGGTGTCCGGGGCGCGGCCCGACACGCACAGCCGGGTGACCGGGGTGTCCCCGGCCGCCTCCAGCCGGAGCAGGGTCTCGTAGGCCACGGCCGCGCCCATGCTGTGCCCGAACAGGACGGTGGGCAGCGGCGGCAGCGGGCGCAGCTGCTCGGCCACCGCCCCGGCCAGGGTGGCCAGTTCCGGGACCAGCGGCTCGCGGAAACGATTCTCCCGGCCCGGGTACTGGACGGCCAGCAGCTCGACCGAGGGGTCCAGGTGGCCGGACCAGGAGCGGAAGAAGCTCGCGCCGCCGCCCGCGTGCGGGAAGCAGACCAGGCGCAGCGTGGGGTGTGCGGGGGAGGAGTGACGGGTCAGGTACGACATGCCTGCTCGATTCATCGGCTCGTCGGTCGGTCGGCTCATCGGCGTGTCCGCGTGCCGGCCCGCAGCCGGCGGCCGGCTGGACGGCCGGCTCGGCAGCTCGTCAGCCGAGGAGGGTCTCGCCCAGGGGGGTCAGGGCGTGGACGGTGGAGTTGTGGCGCCGCTCGGTGGTCACGAACCCGGCGCGGCGCAGCACGGTGATGTGCTTGCTGGCGGAGGGGGTGGAGATGTGCAGCCGGTCCGCGACCTGCCCGGTGGACTGCGACTCCCGCAGGGTGCCCAGGACGTCCGCCCGGGTGCGTCCGAGCAGGTCCTGGAGGGCCGCCTGGGCGCTCTGCCCGGTCCAGAGCGCGGCGGCGTCCTCGACCGACGGGACGACGTTGTAGACGAGGATCGGCAGGCCGTGCCACCCCATCTCCCGGTCGATCAGGAACGGGCGGGGCGCGAACAGCGAGGGCACCAGCGTCAGGCCCTGGCCGACCAGGGCGATCTCGCGGGAGGGCTGGACGTTGTCGATGCGCAGTACCGGCGAGCGCCAGACGATGGACGGGTGCCGGTTGTTGAGCACGTGCTCCATGCCGGCCGTCACCACCTCGCGGCCGCAGGCGTCGCGCTCGGCCCGCAGGAACTGGTGGATCCGGCCCCAGAACGGCTCGACCGCCTCGGTGGGGAACGGATCCCCCTCCGGCGGCCGGCCGGAGGTCAGCGCCTCCAGCAGGGTGCCGCGCGATCCGTCCGGGCCCGGGGCGAGCGGGGATCTGCGGGAGCGGCCGCGGACCGTCCGGCGCCACTCGGAGAACACGTCCCGTCTCTGCTCGGTCAGCCGGTTCCAGGCCAGGTGCGCCTCGAAGGCCAGGCCGAGGGTGTCGATGACGCGAATGCGGGATAAATCGTCGACACTGAGCCGCAGCTCCAGCATATGAATTCCCCCGTTTGATTCATGACAGTCAAAAGCGCAGGTCAGCGATAGCTGATCGCGACCGGCAGGCTACTGTATCCCTGGACCAGATTGGATCGCATCCAATTCACATTTCCCGCCGATTCCACCGACCGCACCTCGGTGACCAGCCGACTCAGCAGTTCCCGCAGCTCGACCCGGGCCAGCGCGGCACCCAGGCAGTGGTGCGGGCCGTTGCCGAAGCCCAGGTGGCGGTTGGGCGCGCGGTCCGCGAGGAACCGGTCCGGGTCGGCGAACAGCCGCTCGTCCCGGTTGGCCGCGGCCAGCCAGGCCACCACCGCCTCGCCCTTGCGGATCCGCTGCCCGCCGACCTCCCAGTCCTCGGTGGCCACCCGCAGCACATGCGCGGCCGGGGAGGTCCAGCGGACCAGCTCCTCCACGGCGCGGTCGATCAGCCCCGGGTCCTCGGCCAGCACGCCCAGTACCTCCGGGAACGCCTGGAGGACGTGGAAGGCACCGGTGACCGAGTGCCGGGTGGTCTCGTTGCCGCCGATCAGCACGTTGTCGCAGTTCACCAGGACGTCCTCGGTGCTCAGCCGGTCGTCTGCGAGCAGCGCGCTGACCAGGTCCGAACCGGGCCTGCGCCGGCGCTGCTCGATCAGCTCGTCGAAGTAGAACAGGATCTCGGTATGTGCCTGGGCGGGCGTCATCTTGCTGAACGCGCTCTCCGCGCCGCCGAAGGCATGGTTGGTCAGCTCGATCAGCTGCTCGCGTTCGGCCAGCGGCACGCCGATGATCTCGCAGACGATCGCCGCGGGAAGCCGCGGACCGATGTCCAGGGCCACGTCGGTGGAGCCGCCCGACCGGAGGCGGTCGACGATCTCCTGCACCTCCCGGCGCAGCACCGATTCGAGCTCGGGCGCGCGCAGCCGGGACAGGAAGGGACCGATCGCGCGCTTGAGGAGCGCGTGCCACTCGCCCTCGCTGGCCACCAGCATCCGCCCGCCGGAGCTGTCGGTGTGGTCGGCGTCGAAGCCGATCATCATGCCGTACTCGGAGGTGAGCGGGGCTTTGGGGGAGAGGACGGCGGAGACGTCCTGGTGGGAGAAGACCGACCAGAACCCGCCGGGGGAGGCGCCCGGTTCGCTCCAGACCACGGCGTTCGCCGCGGCGTAGTCCTGCCACATCGCGAACCTGGTGTCCGTGGTGTAGAGGTCGGGGTCGCCCAGATCAATGGTCATGCCGCTCTGTCCTCGTCTGTCGGGGGATTCCGGGGATGGGGTCGGGGAACGGGGGGTCTCACACCGGGAGTTCGGCGGGCTCCGGCTCCGACTGCGGGGCCGTCGCCGGTTCCGGCGCGTGCCGCAGGGCGGGGCTGAGCACGGCGCCCAGCGCGAGGACGCCCAGCGCGGCGGCGCAGCCCAGCAGTCCGGCCGTCCGCCCGGCGTGGTCGAGCAGCAGACCGCCGGCCAGCGGGGCGACGGCGCCGCCCGCGCCGCTGCAGATCGCCGCCACGCTGATCACCCGGCCGCGGTGGCTGTCCGGGGTCAACCGCAGCTGGGCGGTGGTGAAGTAGGCGTTCGAGGTGGGGGCGGCGAAGGCGATCAGGCCGAGCAGGACCCCCGGGGTGTACGTGCCGGGGAGCGCCGCGATGCCCACGGTGAACAGCACGGACAGCCACAGCACGGTGAAGATCGGCCGGGCGCCGGTCAGCACCCGCTGGAGCAGCGGGGCGGCCAGCGCCCCCAGCAGGCCGCCGACCCCGAGCAGGGCGGCCAGCACGCCGATCGGCCCGGTGCCCACCCCGCCGGTCCGGGCGGAGGCGATCACCACGAAGTAGACCAGGCCGAAGAAGAAGTTCACCGCGGTGGCGCACAGCAGCCCGAGCCGCAGGAACGGGTGTCGGGCGATCCAGCGCACACCCTCCAGCAACTCCCGCCTGCCGCGCGGTGGTTCGGCGCTCCCCGGGGTGGGCGGCGGGGGCTTGAGGAACAGCAGCAGCACCAGCCCGCCGAGGTGGGCCAGGAACCCGACGGCGAACGGCAGGGCCTGTTTCGCCGCGAGCAGGAAGCCGCCGGCCGAGGTCCCGGCGAGCTGGCCCGCGTAGGTGCGGGCCGAGTTCATCGCGACGGCGTTGGACAGCCGCTCCTCCGGCACCAGCCCCGGGATCATCGCCTCGCCCGCCGCCAGCACTACCGCCGTGGCCGCGCCGTTGACCAGGGCGAGCAACACCAGCGGCGCCGGCGACACCGGGCCGGCCCAGAACAGCAGGACCAGCCCGCCGTACACCGCCGCCATCGCGCCCTCGCACCACAGCATGACCCGCCGCCGGTCGTACCGGTCGGCGACGACCCCGGCGGGCAGGCCCGCCAGGAGCATCGCCGCCGCGTCGACGAAGCCGATCACGCCGGCCTGGGACGGCGAACCGGTGAGGGCCAGGACGAGGAGCGGGAGCACGATCAGTGAGGTGCTGTAGGCGAACTCGCTGAACGCCTGGCTCGCCCACAGCAGGGTGAAGCCGCGTCCCGCCCCTCGGCTGCCGGTCGCGCCCGTGGTCGCGCCCGTGGTCGCGCCCGTGGCCGTGCCCGTGGTCGTGACTGCGGTCGTGCGCGCGGTCGTGCCTTCGGGAGCGCCTTCGGACGTGCCGGCCATCAGGCGAGCAGCCGGGAGCGGGACTTGGTGTGCACATAGGTGCGCCGCAGGTCCCGGACGACGCTGGTGCGCTTGAGCCAGCGGTCCGTGCCGTCGTAGCGCGGGGTGAAGGTGTCCCGGCCGTGCACCGTCAGGTAGTTGTCGATGAAGACGGCCTCGCCCGGGATCAGCACCACCCGGTCGGCGGCCTGGGCCAGCAGGCCGGCCGCGGCCTCCAGCGACCGCCGGGCCTCGGCGTCCTCCGGCACCGAGTCGGTGAAGTCGGCGTCGATCCGGAGGTAGGGCGAGTCGGCGGGACCGAAGAGCACGGACGCCACCTCGTGCGGGCGTTCCTCCAGTGCGGACGGGTGCTCGGCGGTGTGGGTGGGCACCACGTGGTGGGAGTCGTCCGGGAAGAAGCGGAAGCGGTCCTCCCGCAGGACGGTGCGCAGCGGTTCGGCGAAGTCCACCGCCTCGAGCGTGGACACCGTGGTGCCGACCCCGTCCGGGTTGCGCAGGCACATCAGGGCCACGTAGTCGCCGCGGCAGGCGTGGAAGACGTCCTCGGTGTGCAGCGTCAGCTGCTGCTCGCTGCTGGCGCTGGTCAGCGAGTTCTCCTGGCCCTTGGCCGGGCAGACGTCGTGGACCAGGCGGCCGCCCTGCTGGTGGGTCCAGGCGAACGGGTCGCCCAGCACGGAGGCGATCAGCAGCAGCACCAGCTCCTCGCGGACGGCCGCCCCCTCCTTCTGGGCGATCTGCCAACTCGCGGGCGTGGGCACCAACGCGTCGTCCAGCGGCAGGTTGGCGACCCGGATCAGCGCCTCCTCGGCGCCGCGCGAGGTGACCAGGAACTGCCGGACGCCGACGGGCAGCCGCTCCGCCTCGATCCGGATGGCGTCGGCCTGCTCCAGCGGCGCCCAGACCGGGTGCCGGTCGAGGTAGCCGTCGGCGAGCGCGGCCACCTGCTTCTTCTCGTCCTCGTTCAGTACGTAGCGAGCCACAGCGGGAACCTTTCGGTCGGTCAGGCGCCGGTGGCGGCGACGATCTGGCGCAGGGCGGCCAGGTAGTCGTCCGCGAGGCGGCGTACGGTGACGGGCGAATGGGTGGTGGGGGAGTGCATCCAGTCGACCCGCAGCCGGCCGTCGCTGACGGCGGCCACGACGTCGATCCGGTGCGGGCGGGGCTGCTCAGGAGCCTGGTCGGCGCCCAGGGCCCCGAACTGCTCCCGGACCAGGCCGGTCGCGTCCGTGGCGCCGTCCCACTGCCCGAGGTAGTTGAAGCTGATCCGGGGGTGCGCGGCGGCTGCGAGCGCGGTGTGCGCCGGGCTGCCCGGCTCGGACAGGTAGCGCAGGGCGCCGTAGCCGATGCCGCGTCCGGGCAGTTTGCGCAGGTGGCGCTTGACCGCCTTCAGAGCGGGCGCCCAGTCGCCGGCCGGCACGTCGAGGGTGACCGGGTAGAGCGAGGTGAACCAGCCGATGGTGCGGGTGAGGTCCACGTCCTCAAAGAGCTCCTCGCGGCCGTGCCCCTCCAGGGCGATCGTGACCGGCGCGCCGGCCCAGGCCTGGAGGGTGCGGCCGAGGGCCGCCAGCAGCACGTCGTTGATCTGGGTGCGGTGCACGGCGGGCACCCGCTGGAGCAGCGCCTGGGTCTCGGCGCGGTCCAACTGGACGGACTCGACGACGAGTTCGCCGTAGGTGTCGGAGTGCGGGGTGGGGCCGGTGCCGTCCTGGGGCAGCTCGACTGCCGCCGCCTGCCGCCAGTAGTCGAGTTCCTGGCCGAATCCGCCGGCGCGGACGTGCTCGGTGAGGCGCTCCGCCCAGCGGCGGTAGCTGGTGGTGCGGGGGCCGAGGTCCACCGGGCCGCCGGATCCGGTGAGTTGGGTGTAGGCGGTGGCCAGGTCCTCCAGCAGGATCCGCCAGGAGACCCCGTCCATCACAGCGTGGTGCACCGCCAGGAACAGCCGCGGCGCGGCGCCGTCCGGGAGCCGGAGGAAGACGCCCCGCAGCAGGTCGCCGTGGTGCAGGTCCAGGGACTGCTGAGCCTCGGCGGCGGCCAGGTGCAGTGCCGCCGACACGTCCGCGGCCCCGGTGAGGTCGCGTACGGCCAGCAGGTCGGTGGGCCGCTCGCCGTACTCCTGGGTCCAGTCGCCGGTGGCGGTGCGAGTGAAGCGCAGGCGCAGCGCGTCGTGCTGGTCCACCACGGCGAGCAGGGCCGCTTCCAGGAGCGCCGGGTCGGTGTCGGGGGCCAGGCCGACGTGGACCGACATGGCGTAGTGGTCGGGGTCGACGGTGTGCTCGGCGAAGAACCAGCGCTGGATCGGGGTGAGTTCGACCGCTCCGGTCCCCTCGGCCCGGTCCGCCGCCGGGCCGGCGGGGTCGGACTGCTCGAACTGTTCGATGGCGGTGGCCAGTTCGGCGACGGTCTGGTGGACGAACATCAGCTTGGAGGTGAGGCGCAGGCCCTTCTGCCGGGCGCGGGAGATGACCTGGATGGTGAGGATGGAGTCGCCGCCGAGTTCGAAGAAGTTGTCGTGGATGCCGATGTGTTCGGTGCCGAGGACTTCGGTCCAGATGGTGGTGAGTTGTTGTTCGGTGTGGTTGCGGGGGGCGGTGTGGGGGGTCTGGGTGTGGGTGGTGTGGTGTTCGGGGTTGGGGAGGGCGCGGCGGTCGATCTTGCCGCTGGGGGTGAGGGGGAGGGTGTCGAGGGGCACGAACAGGGCGGGGATCATGTAGTCGGGGAGGG
>NZ_JBVHIP010000024.1:0-147387 GCF_055560495.1 Kitasatospora sp. NPDC023176
GCGCCGCCCCCTTCCGCAGCGCGTCCCTCTCGCCTGGTGGGGAGGGGGTGGGTGGGTGGGGGAGGTGGGGGGAGGGGTGCGGGGGTGGGTGGGTGGGCGGGTGGGTGCGGGTTGGGGGTGCTGGGGGTGGGTGGGTGCGGGTTGGGGGTGCCGGGGTGGGTGGGGGTGGGTGGGGGGTGAGGGGTGTTGTGGGCGCGCGGGCTTTCGCCCTGCGCGTCCGCTGGGGTGGGGAGGCGAAAGCCCGCGCGCCCGTGGGGGAGGGGAGGAGGGGGTGGCGTCAGCGTGGGGGCGGCCCCGAACGGGTGAACAGCGGCGGCGACACGCATCAGGCGGGGTTGACCGGCGTTGAGTGGAGGGACGAGTGCACGAACGACGTGTACGGGGTGGCCGAGCTAGCGAAGGGGTGAGCCGGTGGCGGGTCTGCATCGAGCCGTGCTGCTGCGGGCGGCGGCTGCCGCGCTGGCCCTGGGGGCGGCGGTCGGCGCGCACACGGAGGTGGGGCAGGCGTTGGCCAAGCGGGGGGCCGAGCGGGCGGAGCGGGAGGCGGTCGCCTGCGCGGAGGCGGCGCGGTGGGATGCGGCGGAGCGGGCTGCCCGGGGGCAGCACGAGGGGCGGCCGGAGGTGTTCGATCCGGGGTGGATGTCGGGGTGCCGGTGACGGAGCGGTGTTCGAGGAATTCGGACGGAACGTCACTCGTCCGGCTTAATTCGTGAATCCGGAGGAACCGGCGTTCATCCCTTACGGTTCGTCAGGAAGTGAATGAGTTTCCCGAGGGGGGTTCCCTGATGGCCGGCCCGGCAGTGCAGCCCGGTGATTCCGCGCCCACGCCGGCGGCGCGGCGGCCGGTGCCGGTCTGGAGCGAGTGGCCGGGCACGGCCGTACGGCTCGGCCTGGCGGTGGTCTGGGGGTGGGCCGGGCTGGCGAAGATCGCCGATCCGGCGGAGGCCGCGCAGGCGGTCCGGGCGTACGAGATCCTGCCCGAGGGCCTGGTCAAGCCGATCGGCTACGGGCTGCCCTTCCTGGAGCTGGCGCTCGCCCTGCTGCTGGTGATCGGCATCGGGGTCCGGCTGGTCGCCGGGGTCTCCGCGCTGCTGCTGCTCGCCTTCATCGCCGGGATCGCCTCGGCCTGGGCGCGCGGCATCTCGATCGACTGCGGCTGCTTCGGCGGGGGCGGGCACGTCGACGCCTCGCAGACCGAGTACCTGCAGGAGATCCTCCGCGACACCGGCTTCCTGCTGCTGGCCGGGTTCCTGCTGTGGCGGCCCCGTACCCGGCTCTCGGCCGACGGCTGGCTGGCGAGCTGACCTGTCCGGCCATTCCCATCCCCGCACCCGACGAAGGCCCCCCGACCGTGGATGTCAAGGCAATGAGCGAGAAGAACCGAGAAGGCAAGCGCACCGCCCGTGAGCGGATGCTGGAGCAGCGGGCGGCCGAGGAGGCCGGCTCGCGGCGCAGGAAGAAGCTGATCGTCGGCGGGGCCGTGCTCGCGGTGATCGCCGCCGCGGTGGTCACCGGCGTGGTGGTGCAGAACCAGCGCTCCAAGCCGGAGACCCCGACCGCCGCCCCGGCCGGGACGATCGGCGACAAGAACCTGGTGGTCCCGGTCGGCGCGAGCAACGCGCCGTCGGTGCTCACGGTGTACGAGGACCCCCGGTGTCCGGCCTGCGGGATCTTCGAGCGGGAGTTCTCGTCGACCATCGATCAGCTCGAAGACGCCGGGAAGATCTACACCAACGCCCATGTCGTCTCCTTCATCGACCGGGCGGTGCCGGGCAAGGGGTCGAAGAACGGTGCCAACGCCCTGGCCTGCGCCCAGGACGCCGGGCACTTCCGGGACTTCCACGACGTGCTGTACCGCAACCAGCCGGACGAGACCAATGACGCCTTCGGCAACAAGGCCGTCCTGTTGAACCTGGCGAAGCAGGTGAACGGGCTGGACACGCCGGAGTTCCAGGCCTGCGTCAATGACAACAAGTTCGGCGGGTGGGTGTCCGCGGTGCAGCAGGACTTCGACAAGTCCAGCTACAAGTCCACCCCGACCGTGCTGCTCAACGGCAAGCCGATCTACCCGAAGAACGGCGACGAGGAGATCACTCCGGCGAACCTGGAGAAGTGGGTCGACGCCGCGAACCAGGGCAAGCAGCTGGGGACGACCGGCCCGCACGGGCAGAGCCCGGCGCCCACCGCGGCCGCTTCGGAGGCCAACAACCCTTCGCCGACGGCCGGCTGAGACGTCCCGTCGCGGCGCCGCCCCCTCCGGTGGGAGGGGGCGGCGCCGTTCGTTGTTCGGTTTCTGTGACCCCGGGGGTGTCCGATGGGGACGTCGGACCCTGTAGCGTCGGAACCGCCATGGATATCGCCTACATTCCCAGCCCGTCGCGGGGCGTCCTCTACCTCGGACCGATCCCGCTGCGCGCCTACGCCTTCTGCATCATCCTCGGGGTCGTCGCGGCCGTCTGGCTCGGCAGCAAGCGCTGGGTCGCCCGGGGCGGTGCCAAGCACACCGTCGGTGACATCGCCGTCTGGGCCGTGCCCTTCGGCCTGGTCGGCGGCCGGCTCTACCACGTGATCACCGACCACCAGCTGTACTTCGGTGAGGGGAAGAACCCCTGGAACGCCCTCAGGATCTGGGAGGGCGGCCTCGGGATCTGGGGCGCGGTCGCGCTGGGCGCGGTCGGGGCCTGGATCGGCTGCCGCCGCCGGGGCGTGCCGCTGCCCGCGTACGCCGACGCCATCGCGCCGGGCATCGCGCTCGCGCAGGCGATGGGCCGCTGGGGCAACTACTTCAACCAGGAGCTGTACGGACGGGCGACGACCCTGCCGTGGGGCCTGGAGATCCACAAGACGCTGCCCGACGGCGAGGTGGTGAGCGGCGTCTTCCACCCGACCTTCCTGTACGAGTCGATCTGGGACATCGCCGTCGCGCTGCTGGTGATCTGGGCCGACCGGCGCTGGAAGCTGGGGCACGGCCGGGCCTTCGCGCTGTACGTGGCCGCGTACACGGTGGGCCGGTTCTGGACCGAGTGGCTGCGGATCGACGAGGCGCACGTCTACTTCGGTCTGCGGCTCAATGACTGGACGTCGATCGTGGTGTTCATCGGCGCCGTCGCGTACTTCGTGATCGTCGGGAAGAAGCGGCCCGGGCGTGAGGACCCGGCGAGCATCGACCCGGCGGCGCACGTCGAGGCGGACGGGGACGCCGAGCGGGCGGAGGGCGAGAAGCCGGCCGAGAGGCCCCGCGAGACGGTGGACGGGGAGAAGCCGTCCCGGATCGTGGACGGGGAGACGGCCAAGGAGCCGGCCGCCGCGGCGGCGGAGCAGACCGGCAAGGACGCCAAGAACCCGATCTGAGCAGGCACGTTCGCTGACTGAGGCTGCCCTTCGCGAGACCTGCGAAGGGCAGCCTCAGCATCGTTCGGACAGCCTTACTTTGCTGGAAATGCCCAGGTCAAGAGGGCTACGGTCGGGGCGACGAACGAAGACTGAGGGGAATGACCGTGACTGCGAGCACCCTGGAAGCCGAGCCCGCCCAGCACCCGCGGATACCCGCGGCCGACCACCACCGGGACGTCAACGGCGGCTGGCTGCGGCCCGCGGTGTTCGGTGCGGTGGACGGCCTGGTGTCCAACTTCGCGCTGATGACCGGGGTGGTCGGCGGCGCGGCGTCCAACGGCACCGTGATCCTGACCGGGCTGGCCGGCCTGGCGGCCGGGGCCTGTTCGATGGCGGCGGGGGAGTACACCTCGGTGGCCTCGCAGCGGGAGCTGGTGCAGGCCGAGATCGAGGCCGAGCGGCTGGAGCTGAGCCGCAACCCGCAGGGCGAGCTGGCCGAGCTGGCGCAGCTGTACGTCTCGCGCGGGGTGGAGCCGGAGCTGGCCCACGAGGTGGCCCGGCAGCTGTCCCGCGATCCGGAGCTGGCCCTGGAGATCCACGCCCGGGAGGAGCTGGGGATCGACCCCACGGACCTCCCCTCGCCGCTGGTCGCGGCCGGCTCGTCCTTCCTGTGCTTCGCGCTCGGCGCGCTGCTCCCGCTGCTGCCGTACCTGCTGGGGGCGACCACGCTGCTGCCCGCGCTGCTGCTGGCGGCGGTCGGGCTGTTCGCCTGCGGCGCGGTGGTGGCCCGGGTGACGGAGCGCAGCTGGTGGTTCAGCGGGCTGCGGCAGCTGGTGCTGGGCGGGGCCGCCGCCGGGGTGACGTATCTGCTGGGTTGGGTGATCGGCGGGCACGTCGGATAGAACCCGCTCCGTGCGACAGCGCTGCATGACTATGCCGGGCAATGCGTGACGTTTCACACATGGACGTCGCGGGTTGCCCGGCATCGTCTCATCATCCGGGCCTTGGAGCCGCGGATTCGCATCCGGCGGTGGGGGTCTCGGGATGGATTCCCAGGCGCTCATGATCGGCTTGTGTGGCGATCCGGTTTCGCCCCTGTTTCAGGCCGAGGGTCCTTGGGCACAATCGTCAGGACGTGCACTGTGGCACGCCCTCTCTCCCAGCCCCCTGACCTGCGTGTCCGTCCGCCATGTGGACGGGATATTCCGCTTCTCGGGATCCTGGGCATCATGTAACTTGCACGACACACCGCACCATCGCATCAGGGCCAACGTCGTCCCTACTTGCACCAACTTGCCGAAAGACGACGACGGGAGAGCCGATGCTGTCTGCATCCATGCACTCCGCCAACGAGCCTCAGGCCGGCGCCGCCCGCCAGCCGTACACGCTCGTGCCGGATGCGCGACCTGCTGCTCAGGGCCTGTACGACCCGCGAAACGAGCACGACGCCTGTGGCGTCGGTTTCGTCGCCACGCTGACCGGCATCGCCGACCACACCATCGTCGAGCAGGCGCTGAACGTCCTGCGCAACCTGGAGCACCGCGGCGCCACCGGCGCCGAGCCGGACTCCGGTGACGGCGCGGGCATCCTCACCCAGATCCCGGACGCCTTCCTGCGCGGCAAGGTGGACTTCGAACTCCCGGCGGCCGGTGCCTACGCCGTCGGCATCGCCTTCCTGCCGGACGAGGACGCCGCCGCCGACGCAGCCGTCGCGCAGATCGAGGCGATCGCGGCCGAGGAGGACCTGACGGTCCTGGGCTGGCGCGACGTGCCGGTCACCCCCGACCTGCTCGGCTCCACCGCGCGCAGCGTGATGCCGCGGTTCCGGCAGCTCTTCCTGAGCAAGGAGGGCCGGGCCGGGATCGAGCTGGACCGGGTCGCCTTCGTGGTCCGCAAGCGGGCCGAGCGCGAGGCCGGCGCCTACTTCCCGTCGCTGTCCGCCCGCACCATCGTCTACAAGGGCATGCTGACCACCGGGCAGCTGGAGCCCTTCTTCCCCGACCTGTCGGACCGCAGCTACGCGTCCGCCATCGGCCTGGTGCACTCGCGGTTCTCCACCAACACCTTCCCGAGCTGGCCGCTCGCCCACCCGTACCGCTTCGTCGCGCACAACGGTGAGATCAACACCGTCAAGGGCAACCGCAACTGGATGCGCGCCCGGGAGTCCCAGCTCGCGACGGATCTGATCCCCGGCGACTTGAGCAGGATCTTCCCGATCTGCACGCCGGAGCACTCCGACTCGGCCTCCTTCGACGAGGTCCTGGAACTGCTCCACCTCGGCGGCCGCTCGCTGCCGCACTCGGTGCTGATGATGATCCCGGAGGCGTGGGAGAACCACGCCACCATGGAACCGGCCCGCCGCGCCTTCTACCAGTACCACTCCAACCTGATGGAGCCCTGGGACGGCCCGGCCTGCGTCACCTTCACCGACGGCACCCAGGTCGGCGCCGTGCTCGACCGCAACGGCCTGCGCCCGGCCCGCTACTGGATCACCGAGGACGGCCTGGTCGTCCTCTCCTCCGAGGTCGGCGTGCTCGACATCGACCAGGAGAAGGTCACCAAGAAGGGCCGCCTGCAGCCCGGCCGGATGTTCCTGGTGGACACCGTCGAGGGCCGGATCGTCGAGGACGAGGAGATCAAGTCCGCCCTCGCCGCCGAGCACCCCTACCAGGAGTGGGTCGGCGCCGGGCAGATCCAGCTCGCCAAGCTGCCCGAGCGCGAGCACATCGCCCACACCCACGCCTCCGTCACCCGCCGCCAGCAGACCTTCGGCTACACCGAGGAGGAGCTGCGCGTCATCCTGGCGCCGATGGCCAAGACCGGCGGCGAGGCGCTCGGCTCGATGGGCACCGACTCGCCGATCGCCGCGCTGAGCGAGAAGCCGCGCCTGCTCTTCGACTACTTCGTTCAGCTCTTCGCGCAGGTCACCAACCCGCCGCTGGACGCCATCCGCGAGGAGCTCGTCACCTCGCTGCTGTCCAACCTCGGGCCCGAGGGCAACCTGCTGGTCGCCGAGTCCGCCTCCTGCCGCTCCGTCGGGATCACCTTCCCGGTGATCGACAACGACGAGCTGGCCAAGCTGGTCCACGTCAACGCCGACGGCGACCAGCCCGGACTGAAGGCCGTCACGCTGTCCGGCCTGTACAAGGTCGCCTCCGGTGGCGAGGGCCTGGCCGCCCGGCTGGCGGAGATCGCCGCCGAGGCCGACGCGGCGATCGCCGACGGCGCCCGGATCATCGTGCTCTCCGACCGGCACTCCGACGCCGAGCACGCCCCGATCCCCTCGCTGCTGCTCACCTCCGCCATCCACCACCACCTGATCCGCACCAAGCAGCGCACCCAGGTGTCGCTGCTGGTCGAGGCCGGCGACGTGCGCGAGGTGCACCACGTCGCGCTGCTGATCGGCTACGGCGCGGGGGCCGTCAACCCGTACCTGGCGATGGAGACGGTCGAGGACCTGGTCGCCCAGAACGTCTTCATCCAGGGCGTCGAGGCCGAGAAGGCGATCAAGAACCTGATCAAGGCGCTCGGCAAGGGCGTGCTCAAGGTGATGTCCAAGATGGGCATCTCGACCGTCGCCTCCTACCGCGGCGCGCAGGTCTTCGAGGCGATCGGGCTCTCCCAGGACCTGGTCGACGCGTACTTCGCCGGGACCACCACCAAGCTCGGCGGGATCGGGCTGGAGGAGATCGCCCGCGAGACGGCCGCCCGGCACGCCAAGGCCTACCCGGCCTCCGGCATCCCGGCCGCGCACCGCGCGCTGGAGATCGGCGGCGAGTACCAGTGGCGCCGCGAGGGCGAGCCCCACCTGTTCGACCCGGACACCGTCTTCCGGCTGCAGCACGCCACCCGCAACCGCCGCTACGACATCTTCAAGCAGTACACGGACCGGGTGAACGAGCAGTCCGAGCGCCTGATGACGCTGCGCGGCCTGTTCCAGCTGGACGGCCTCGGCCGGGAGCCGATCCCGGTGGCGGAGGTCGAGCCGGTCTCCGAGATCGTCAAGCGCTTCTCCACCGGCGCGATGTCCTACGGCTCCATCTCCCGCGAGGCGCACGAGACCCTCGCCATCGCGATGAACCGCCTCGGCGGCAAGTCCAACACCGGTGAGGGCGGCGAGGACCCGGACCGCCTGTACGACCCCGAGCGCCGCTCGGCGATCAAGCAGGTCGCCTCCGGCCGGTTCGGCGTCACCTCCGAGTACCTGGTCAACGCCGACGACATCCAGATCAAGATGGCCCAGGGCGCCAAGCCCGGCGAGGGCGGCCAGCTGCCCGGCCACAAGGTCTACCCGTGGGTCGCCCGGACCCGGCACTCCACCCCCGGCGTCGGCCTGATCTCGCCGCCGCCGCACCACGACATCTACTCGATCGAGGACCTCGCCCAGCTGATCCACGACCTCAAGAACGCCAACCCGGCCGCCCGCATCCACGTGAAGCTGGTGTCCGAGGTCGGCGTCGGGACGGTCGCGGCGGGCGTGTCCAAGGCGCACGCGGACGTGGTGCTGGTGTCCGGCCACGACGGTGGCACCGGAGCCTCGCCGCTCACCTCGCTGAAGCACGCCGGCGGCCCCTGGGAGCTGGGCCTCGCCGAGACCCAGCAGACCCTGCTGCTGAACGGGCTGCGCGACCGGATCGTCGTCCAGACCGACGGCCAGCTGAAGACCGGGCGCGACGTCGTCATCGCCGCGCTGCTCGGCGCCGAGGAGTTCGGCTTCGCGACGGCCCCGCTGGTGGTCTCCGGCTGCATCATGATGCGGGTCTGCCACCTGGACACCTGCCCGGTCGGCGTCGCCACCCAGAACCCGGTGCTGCGCGAGCGCTTCACCGGCAAGCCCGAATTCGTGGTCAACTTCTTCGAGTTCATCGCCGAGGAGGTCCGGGAGATCCTGGCCTCGCTGGGCTTCCGCTCGATAGAGGAGGCCGTCGGCCACGCCGAGCACATCAACGCCCAGGCCGCGATCGACCACTGGAAGGCCGCCGGGCTCGACCTGGCCCCGCTGTTCCACGTGCCGGCGCTGCCCGAGGGCGCCGCCCGGCACCGCACCACCACCCAGGACCACGCGCTGGACAAGGCCCTCGACAACCAGCTGATCACGCTGGCCGAGGACGCCCTGGAGCGCGGCGAGTCGGTCCGGATCCAGCTGCCGATCCGCAACGTCAACCGCACGGTCGGCACCATGCTCGGCCACCAGGTGACCAAGCGGTACCGCGGTGAGGGCCTGCCGGAGGGGACCATCGACGTCACCTTCACCGGCTCGGCCGGGCAGTCCTTCGGCGCGTTCGTGCCCAAGGGGATCACCCTGCGGCTGGAAGGCGACGCCAACGACTACGTGGGCAAGGGCCTTTCCGGCGGCGTGCTCGTCGTCCGCCCGGCCCGCGACGCCGCGGCCATCGGCAACGACGCCCAGAACCACGTGATCGCCGGCAACACCATCGGCTACGGCGCCACCTCCGGCCGGATCCACCTGCGCGGCAAGGCCGGTGAGCGCTTCGCCGTCCGCAACTCCGGCGCCACCCTCGTCGTCGAGGGCGTCGGCGACCACGGCCTGGAGTACATGACCGGCGGCCGGGTCGTCGTCCTCGGCGAGACCGGACGCAACCTCGCGGCCGGCATGTCCGGTGGCATCGCGTACGTCCTGGACCTGCGCCCCGCGAACGTCAACGACGGCATGGTGGGCATCGAGGCCCCCACCGCCGACGACCGCGACTGGCTGCGCGAGACCGTGCAGCAGCACTATGAGGAGACCGGCTCCACCGTGGCCGCCGAACTCCTGGCCGACTGGGGCAGCGGGGTCTCCCGCTTCTCCAAGATCATGCCGACCGACTACAAGGCAGTGCTCGCCGCCAAGGACGCCGCCGAGCGCGATGGCCTCTCCGAGGCCGAGACCACTCGCAAGATGATGGAGGCGGCTAATGGCTGACCCCAAGGGCTTCCTGACCACGCCCAAGCAGCTCGCGGAGCGCCGCCCCGTCGACGTCCGGATCCGGGACTGGAACGAGGTCTACGTCGAGCGCAGCCTGCTGCCGATCATCACGAAGCAGGCCGGCCGCTGCATGGACTGCGGCATCCCGTTCTGCCACAACGGCTGCCCGCTCGGGAACCTCATCCCCGAGTGGAACGACCTCGCCTACCGGGAGGACTTCACCGGCGCGATCGAGCGGCTGCACGCCACCAACAACTTCCCGGAGTTCACCGGGCGGCTCTGCCCGGCGCCCTGCGAGTCGGCCTGCGTGCTCGGCATCAACCAGGACGCGGTGACCATCAAGAACGTCGAGGTCACCATCATCGACAAGGCCTGGGACCGCGGCGGGGTCACCCCGCAGGTCCCCGAGCGGCTCTCCGGCAAGACCGTCGCCGTCGTCGGCTCCGGCCCGGCCGGCCTGGCCGCCGCCCAGCAGCTCACCCGGGCCGGGCACACCGTGGTGGTGTACGAGCGCGCCGACCGCATCGGCGGGCTGCTGCGCTACGGCATCCCCGAGTTCAAGATGGAGAAGCGCCACATCAACCGCCGCATCGAGCAGATGCGGGCCGAGGGCACCCGGTTCCGCACCGGCGTGCACGTCGGCGAGGACATCACCGGCCAGCAGCTGCGCGAGCGCTTCGACGCCGTCGTGGTCGCCGCCGGCGCCACCACGGCCCGCGACCTGCCGGTGCCCGGGCGCGAACTCAAGGGCGTCCACCAGGCCATGGAGTACCTGCCGCTGGCCAACAAGGTGCAGGAGGGCGACCTCGTCGACTCCCCGATCAGCGCCAAGGGCAAGCACGTGGTCGTCATCGGCGGCGGCGACACCGGCGCGGACTGTGTCGGCACCGCCCACCGCCAGGGCGCCCTCTCCGTCACCCAGCTGGAGATCATGCCGCGCCCCGGCGAGGAGCGGCCCGGACACCAGCCCTGGCCCACCATGCCGATGACCTACAAGGTCACCTCCGCGCACGAGGAGGGCGGCGAGCGGATCTA
Organism: Kitasatospora sp. NPDC023176; assembly: GCF_055560495.1. Taxonomy (NCBI): domain Bacteria; kingdom Bacillati; phylum Actinomycetota; class Actinomycetes; order Kitasatosporales; family Streptomycetaceae; genus Kitasatospora; species Kitasatospora sp. NPDC023176. Next base: position 10,295 of record NZ_JBVHIP010000024.1, read on the forward strand.
CTCCGTGAACACCACCCACTTCACCGGCGACGAGGACGGCAACGTCCAGGAACTGCACTTGGTCGAGGTCGAGTTCAAGGACGGCCGGTTCGAGCCCGTCCCGGGCACCGAGCGGGCCCTCCCGGCCCAGCTGGTCACCCTGGCCATGGGCTTCACCGGGACGGACGTGAAGAACGGGCTGGTCGAGCAGCTGGGAGCGGACCTCGACGCGCGCGGTAACATTGCCCGCGACGGCCGGTTCGCCACCAATGTCGATGGCGTGTACGTCTGCGGAGACGCCGGCCGAGGCCAGTCGCTGATCGTCTGGGCCATCGCGGAAGGCCGTTCGGCCGCCGCCGCGGTGGACAAGTACCTGGGCGGCAAGACCCCGCTTCCCGCCCCGATCCGGCCCACGGACCGCCCCCTGGTGGTCTGACGGGTCCCGACGGTCCGACCGGCCCACCCCGAACCCCCGGCGCCGCATCGCCGGGAGCTCAACCCGCTGCCCCCGCCAGCGTCGCCGGGCCAACGCGGTCTCCTGGCGCCTGCCCTCTTCCCCGACCAGTTGGAGGGCGGGCGCCGTCGCGTTCCCAGGCGGGTTCTGCGAGTTCCTGCGGGATGTCTCGACGGGTGCCCTGACGGCGTTCCCAGGCGGTTCTCACCCGCCGCCCCACCCGCCCCTCCCGCACCGCCCGGCAGGGCTCTCACCTGGCTCTTACCGGCGCTCCCACCTGCGCTCCCGTCCGTGCGCCGAGCGTCGGCTCACAGCGTTCTCCCAGGCTTCGCCCCCCGACCGGAACGCACCCCGGGACGGGCTGTTGTTCGTCGGTGCCAGGTGGCAGACTGCCGCCGACGGCCGGGGGGCTGCACGAGTGCGGAGGGTGACTTCGATGGGCACGACTCAGGCAGGCGGAGGTGCCACCGTACGGCGCCTGCTGCTCGGCAGCCAGCTGCGCAAGCTCCGCGAGACCAGAGGCGTCAGTCGCGAGGAGGCCGGGTACTCGATCCGCGCCTCCGAGTCCAAGATCAGCCGGATGGAACTCGGCCGGGTCGGCTTCAAGGAACGCGACGTCGCCGACCTGCTCACCCTGTACGGCGTCGACGCCGAACAGGAACGGGCCAACATCCTCGGGCTCGTCCGGGAGGCCAACGCCACCTCCTGGTGGCACGACTACGGCGACGTGCTGCCCGCCTGGTTCCAGAACTACCTCGGACTGGAAGAGGCCGCCGCCGAGATCCGCAGCTACGAGGTCCAGTTCGTCCAGGGCCTGCTGCAGACCGCCGACTACGCCCGCGCCGTGATCACCGCCGGCGGCCACGTCGTCGAGGACAGCGAGATCGAACGCCGGGTCGAGGTACGGCGCAAGCGCCAGGACCTGCTCACCGCCGACCACCCGCCCCAGCTGCTCGCCGTCATCGACGAAGCCGCGCTGCGCCGCCCCTGGGGCGGGCCCGAGCTGATGCGCGGCCAGCTCGACCGGCTCCTCGAACTCTCCGAACTGCCCAACGTACGGCTGCAGGTGCGGCCGCTCGGCGGCGCCGCGCTCAGCGCCGAGAGCGGCGCGTTCAGCGTGCTGGGCTTCAGCGAGGCCGAACTCGCCGACGTCGTCTACCTGGAGCTGTTCACCACCGCGCTCTACGTGGACAAGCCCGCCGAGGTCGCCTCGTACCGGCAGGCGATGGACGGGCTGATCGCCGAGAGTCTCGGGCTCGAACAGACCCGCGATCTTCTGCACTCCGTACGCCAAGAGCTGTAACACGTCAGTACGATGAGGTCCCATCAGGTCGGGCACGAGAGGGATCAGATGTCGTACTTCTCCGAGTTGGCGCTGCAGTACATCGACGGCGAATGGTGCAGCGGCAGCGGCTCCTGGGACATCGTCGACGTCGACCCGTACTCCGGCGACAAGCTGGCCACCATCACCGTGGCCACCGTCGCCGAGGTCGACCGGGCCTACCGCGCCGCCGAGCGCGCCCAGCGCTCCTGGGCCGCCACCAACCCGTACCAGCGCCGGCTGGTCTTCGAGCGGATGCTGCGGCTGGTCGAGGAGCGCGAGGGCGAGATCGTCCGGGCCATCATGGCCGAGCTCGGCGGCACCGCGCTCAAGGCCGGCTTCGAACTCTCGCTGGTCAAGGACATGCTGCGGGAGTGCCTGCACCTGTCGGTGGCCACCGAGGGGCGGCTGCTGCCCTCGACCGCGCCCGGCAAGGAGAACCGCCTCCACCGGCTGCCGGTCGGCGTGGTCGGCGTGATCAGCCCGTTCAACTTCCCGCTGTTCCTGGCCCTGAAGGCGATCGCCCCGGCGCTCGCCCTCGGCAACGGCGTCGTGCTCAAGCCGCACCAGGAGACCCCGATCGTCGGCGGCAGCCTGATCGCCCGGCTCTTCGAGGACGCGGGCCTGCCGCCCGGCCTGCTGAACGTCGTCATCACCGACATCGCGGAGATCGGCGACAGCTTCCTGGAGCACCCGGTCCCCAAGGTGATCTCCTTCACCGGCTCCGACCAGATCGGCCGGCACGTCGCCACCGTCGCCGCCGCGCACTTCAAGCGGTCCGTGCTGGAACTCGGCGGCAACAGCGCGCTGATCGTGCTGGACGACGCCGACCTCGACTACGCCGTGGACGCGGCAGTGTTCAGCCGCTTCGTCCACCAGGGCCAGGTCTGCATGGCCGCCAACCGGGTGCTGGTCGACCGCAGCGTGCTCGCCGAGTTCACCGAGAAGTTCGTCGCCAAGGTCGCCTCGCTGACCGTCGGCGACCCCAGGGACCCGGCCACCCACATCGGCCCGCTGATCAACTCCGTCCAGGCCGACGCCATCAACGCCCAGGTCGACCAGGCGATCACCGGCGGCGCCACCGTGCTGCTGCGCGGCGTCACGTCCGGCAGCCTGATGGCGCCCACCGTGCTCACCGGCCTGGCCGAGGACGCGCCCATCCTGCAGCGTGAACTCTTCGGCCCGGTCGCCCTGTTGGTGCCCTTCGACGGTGAGGAGGAGGCCGTCCGGCTGGCCAACCACACGCCCTTCGGGCTCAGCGGCGCCGTGCACACCGCGGACATCGAGCGCGGGGTGCGGGTCGCCCAGCGGATCGAGACCGGCATGATCCACGTCAACGGCGGGACCATCGCGGACGAGCCCGGGGTGCCGTTCGGCGGGGAGAAGAACTCCGGGGTCGGGCGGCTCAACGGGGAGTCCACGGTGGACGCCTTCACCACGCTGAAGTGGATCTCGGTGCAGCACGGGCGGGCGCCGTTCCCGTTCTAGGACCTCGCCGTCCAGGTCCTGTGCCGTCCAGGCTCTGCGTCGGTCAGGCTCTTCGTCGTTCAGGCGCTCTGCCGTTCAGGCCCTTCGCGGATCACGCGGCGCGGGCCTCCCGGCGGTAGCCGCCGGGGGCCAGGCCGAACTCCCGCTTGAACGCCTTCGCGAAGGCGTACTCCGAGCCGTACCCGGTCCGCGCGGCCACCGTCGTCAGCGGTGCCTCCGACTCGCGCAGCAGTTGGGCGGCGGTGGTCATCCGCCAGCGCGTCAGGTACGCCATCGGCGGCTCGCCCACCATCGAGGTGAAGCGGCGGGCGAAGGCGGCCCGGGACAGGCCCGCCCGGTCCGCCAGGGACTCCACCGTCCACGGGGTGGCCGGGGCCTCGTGGATGGCGTTCAGGGCGGGGGCGACGGCGGTGTCCCGCAGCGCCGCCGCCCAGCCGGCGCCGGCCGCGGCGGGCTGGTCCTCGAACCAGGCCCGCAGGATGTACAGCAGCAGCGAGTCGATCAGTGCCGGGACGATCCCGGTCGAGCCGATCCGCGGGTTCTCCAGCTCGGCGCCCAACAGCTGGACGGCGGCCGCCAGTTCGGGGTGGCGGCCGTGTCGGGTCGGCAGGTGGATCAGGGTCGGCAGCTGGCGCACCACCGGGTGCGGACGGGCCTGGTCCAGGTGGTAGTTGCCGCACAGCAGACTGGTGCGGGCGCCGCCCCCGCCGATCGACAGGGTGCCGATCGGCGTACTCTCCTCGACCCGGCAGGCCGAGGCGTCCACCGGCGGGGTGTCCGGGCTGTCGGCCAGGACGTGGCCGTGGGCGTCCCGCAGGAAGATGACGTCCCCCGGGCTGAGCGGGACGGGCCCGCCGCCGATCGCCGGGTCGACCGGCACCAGCCAGCAGGTGCCGTACAGCACCACGTGGAAGCCCGCCCCGGCCACCGGGGGCAGTCGCAGGGCCCACGGCGCCCGGCCGTCGGTGCGGACGGACGCGGGGCGCGCCGTACGCATCGAGGCCAGCGCCTCGGTCAGGATGTCCATCGCCCGCCCCCTGCGGTCTCGTCGCTCACTTGTCACTCAACGGTCAGCACGACCTTGCCCTGGACGGTACCCGAGCCGACCAGCTCGTGGGCCCGGCCGGCCTCGGCCAGTGGGAACACCTCGGCGACGTACGGGCGGATCCGGCCCTCGTCCACCAGCGCGGCGATCGCCTCCAGCGCGGCGTAGTCCGGCTCCACGGAGACGCCCGCGAACGTCCGGCCGGCGGCCTCGATCCCGGCGGCCAGCTCCTGGTTCCAGTGCTCCATGATGCTGACCAGGGTGCCGCCCGGCTTGAGCACCTCCAGGGCGCGGGTGCCCTCGGAGGACGAGTCGAAGACGATGTCGACGTCCTTGACGGCCTCGGTGTAGTCGGTGGTCCGGTAGTCGATCACCTCGTCGGCGCCGATCTCCCGGAGGAAGGCGTGCTTGGGCTCGCTCGCCAGCGCGATCACGTACGCGCCACGGGCCTTGGCGATCTGCACCGCGAGGTGGCCGACCCCGCCCGCCGCGCGGTGGACCAGCACCCGGTCGCCCTCGCCGACCTTCGCCAGGTCCACCAGGCCCTGCCAGGCGGTCAGTGCGGCCAGCGGCAGCGCGGCGGCCTGGGTGTGGTCCAAGGAGGCGGGCTTGCGGGCCAGTTGGCGGGACGGCGCGGCCACGTACTCGGCGTAGGCGCCGGCCGCGCGCGGGAAGAACGGCATCCCGTACACCTCCTCGCCCACCCGGTACCGGGCCCCCGGGCCGACCTCCTCGACCACCCCGGAGACGTCCCAGCCCACCGTGAACGGCGGCTCGCCCAGCAGCGGGAACGTCCCCGCCCGCACCGCCAGGTCCACCGGGTTCACTCCGGCCGCCCTCACCCGCACCAGCACCTCGCCGCTCAACGGCGTCGGCCGCTCCACCTCGGCCGGCCGCAGGACCTCGGGGCCGCCGAACTCCTGCTGCACGATCGCACGCATCGAACTCTCCCTCATCCGGTTCATCACCGGCCCCCCGTGGGGCCGTTCTCGATGTGCTCAACAGTAGGGAGATCGGAAGAGCGGATGAATATCCTCAAGTCTTCGCCGGATGTCCGATCGTCTCGTGGGGCGAGCGGATCAGGCGGGGTAGTGAACCAGGCCGTCGGTGGCGAGCTCGAAGTCGAAGGGGGCCGGGATGGGGACGCGGTCGCCGAACTTGCCGTGCCAGTGCTGGTGGTAGCCGCCGTCGGAGAGATCCGAGTAGAGGGTGATGTCGCCCTCGTACGGGTCGATCAGGAGGTAGAGGGGATGCCCATCAGTGGGTAGTCGCGGACCTTGCCGACCAAGTCGTTCTCAGGGTTCGGGATCCCGTCGCCGGAGATCTCGATCTTCCACCCGGCCGGAGGCATCAGGCTCTGCGCGTGCTCGAGCAGTCGAGCGTGACGCTCGGGAGTCTGGAACTCGCTCATGGCTCCAGTCTTCCGCCGGGAACGGCACGAAGGCCGTCTGCGCGGGGGCAGACGGCCTTCGTGGAAAGGCGCGGCTAGAACAGCGGCTGGCCGGCGCGGACGAGGCGCCAGGAGTCGGTGAAGAAGTCGGCGGGGTCGATGGTGCCCTTGGCCTTGACCCAGGCGATCATGGTGTTGCGGATCTCGTCGGAGTTCGTCCAGACCGCCTTGGCGTTGGCGACGTGCGGGAAGTTGCCGCCGCCGTTGGCGCGGTAGTTGTTGACCGCGAGGACGAACTGGGCGTTCGGGTCGATCGGCTTGCCCTGGAAGCTGAGGTTGACGATCCGGCTGCCCTTGGGCTGGGCGACGTCGATGTCGTAGCTCAGGCCGTAGATCGAGTCGTAGTTGTAGTCCGGGGTGTCCTCGGCGTTGGTCAGGGTGTCCTTGTTCACCGGGGCGCCCACGGCGAGCTGGTTGTAGTACTTGACCGAGAACTCCAGGTAGTCCTTGAGCTGGGCGCCCGTCAGGATCCGGGCCTCCAGGGTGTTCTCGTAGATGTACAGGCCGGCCGCGTCGCGCAGCTTGACCTGGCCGGCCGGGATCAGCGCGGTGCGGTTGAACGGGGCGGCCTGGGCCAGGACCGGGAGGTTGGCGTACTGTCCGCCCGCCAGCGCGGTCTTCACGGCGTCGGCCTGGACCTTGCCGATCAGGTCGATGATCGGGGTGGCCTTGAACCGGGCGTCGGCGATCGACAGCTCGATCTTGCTGGTGCCGATGTTCTGGTTGACGTACGCCACGACCTTCTTGTGCTGGCCGACGATGGCGTCGCTGATCTCCGGGTTCTCCGGCACGGTGTTGGAGTTCAGCACCCGGGAGGAGACCGAGGCGACCTTCCAGTGGCCGCCGACGAACTCGACCTCGAAGTCGAAGCAGCTCAGGCGCTGGCCCCAGCACAGCGGCTCGGAGAGCACGACCGTCTTGCCGGTCTTCTTGTTGACGATGAGGCGCTGCGCGACCTCCTTGTGGGTGTGACCCACCAGCACCGCGTCGATGTCCGGCACGGTCGCGGCCATCTCGCCGGAGGCGTCCTCGGGCCAGGGCAGCTGGTCGCCGTAGGTGGTGGCCTCGTCGATGCCGGAGTGGGCGGAGACCACGATGACGTCCGCGCCAGCGGCCTTCATCCGGGGCACGTACTTGGCGGCGGTCTCGACGATGCCCGGGAAGACCATCTGGCCGGCGACGTTGGCCTTGTCCCAGATCGCGATGCCCGGGTTGGTGAGGCCGAGGATGCCGACCTTGATCGGGGTGTCCTCGTCCAGCCACACCTCCTTGATCACGTACGGCGTGAAGGCCGGCTTCTCGTTCTTCGCGTGCAGCGCGTTGGCGCCCAGCAGCGGGAACTCCAGCTGGTCCTCGAAGGCCTTCACGGTGGGGATGCCGTAGTTGAACTCGTGGTTGCCGAGCGCGGCGGCGTCGTAGCCCATGAGGTTCATGGCGACGGCCATCGGGTGGTCCGGCACGTTGTCGCCGTCGGTGGCGATCGGCTCGATCCGGGCGTAGAAGTAGGTCAGCTGGGTGCCCTGGATGATGTCGCCGGAGTCGATCAGCAGGCAGCGGTCCCAGCCCTTGTCCTCGCGGACCTGGTTGGCCAGGGTGGAGATCTTGGCGAGGCCGACCGCGTTGTGGGCCTTGTCGACGTACTCGGCGTCGGTGAAGTAGTCCCAGTTGAGCACCCGGCCGTGCAGGTCGGTGGTGCCCATGACGGTGAAGGCCTGGCGGCGGGGCTGGTGCTTGGCGCCCTTGGCGGCCGCCGTGTCCGGCTCGGCGGCCACGGCGGCGGGGGCGGCGGCGACGACGGCTCCGCCGGCCAGGGCGGCACCGGCGGCGGTGGCGGCGGACCGGGTGACGAAGTCACGGCGGTTCAGCGGCATGGACGACTCTCCCGAGTGGGGAACGACGGCGGATGGGCCGTCAACTTGTGTGCAGATGAGGTGCGTGGCGCGTCCGCTGATGCGGTGACGCGCGTAGAAGGACGCGCGTAGAAGTGTGCCGTGCGGGCCGGGCCGCTGGATAGCCCTCCGACGTTTCCAACAGGTGAGATCTTGGCGACTCGTTCGTGACCGAGGCGGGGGAGAAAGGGGTGGTAAGGGGGCGGGACGGTTGATTTCCGGCCGTCCCGCCGGGTGCTCGGTGGCGTGCCCGGTGGGACGTTCAGTCGAGTTCGGCGGAGAGCTGCTTCACCTCGCGGCCCAGCTCGGCCGCCGGATCCGGCGCGTCCGGGCCCGCCCAGGGCAGCCAGGTGCGGGCCCGGAGGTAGCCGTCCACCGCGACCGGCAGGCGGTGCCGGACGATCGCCTCGGCGGCCGGGCCGGGGCCGGCCTCGCGCAGCGCCGCCAGCAGGGCGTCCACGCCGGCGGAGGCGGGGAGCGGGACGGTGCCCAGGTAGGCGGCGAGTGCGGCCAGGTCGGGGTCGGGGCGCTTCGGAGCCGGTTCCGGTTTCGGTTCCGGTTTCGGCTGTTCGGGTTGGCCCGGGGCCCCGGTTCCCGCTCCCGTTCCCGTCCGCGTTCCCGGCTTCGGCTCCGGCTCCGGCTCCGGCGGCGGGTCCGGCGTCAGCAGTGCGCCGGCGCCGTACAGCCCCGCCACCACTCCCGGCCACCAGGACCCGCCCAGCCCGGCGAAGTGCAGCCCCAGTCCGATGGCGCCGCCCCCGCAGCCGACCAGGTTCCGGGTCGACTCCAGGTAGCGCAGCAGCCGCCGGCCGTACCCGTCACTGGTAGCCACGGATCTCCTCGAACACGCCGTCCAGCGAGCCGCCGCCGTCGAACAGCTTGCCGCCGCTCACGTTCGCGATGCCCTGCAGCTGGCTCACCGCCGCCTCGCCGAACTTGATCGGGAACACCGGGATCGTCTTCTCCGCCGACGGCAGCCCGTCGTGGAAGCGCTTGAAGTCGGCGTCGGTCGGGCCCTCGTTGCTCTCCCCGTCGGTCATCAGCACGATCGAGGTGAAGCGGTCGTCACCGGCCGCCTTCTGCTGGTCCTCGATCACCCGGTACGCCTGCTCCAGCGAGCCGTACAGCGCCGTGCCGCCCTCGGCCCGCAGGGACTGGACGTCGGAGTTGATCGACGCCAGCTCCGCCTCCGGGCCCGGCTGGCTGCCCGAGGCCGGGACGACGTGGGTCTTCGTCCACTTCACCTGCGAGGCGAAGGAGATCAGCGTGACCTGCTCGCGGTCCCGGAACCGGCGCAGCCCGCGGGTGTCGTCGGCGCCGGTCAGCCGGCCCAGCGCCGTCTTCAGCGAGTTCAGCCGGCTGCCGTCCATCGAGCCCGAGGTGTCCAGCACGTACACCGTCCGGGACGGGCGGCGCAGTTCGTTCTGGTACGAGGCCAGCAGGCCGTCCGCCACCGCCCTGGTCCCCGGGGACGGCAGCTCGCGCCGGCGGTCGGTGGGCAGGCCCGCGGCCGGGGCCACGCCCGCCGTCACCGGGCGGCGCAGCGTCAGCTCGGAGATGCGTTTCTGCACGTCCTCCTTCAGCAGGTAGCCGGCCAGCCGCTGGAAGGAGTCGCGTTCGCTCGGCCGTGCCGAGGACAGCAACGACAGCGGGTAGTCCGCCGACACCACGCCGTCCACCGGGCGCACCACCGTCAGCCGCTGCTCCGGCGGCAGGGTCCTGTTCAGCGACAGCAGCACCGACTCGTAGTTCACCAGGGCGCCGACCTTGCCCGGCTCGGCCCGGGTGTACGCCTGCGCCAGCCAGCCGGAGGAGCCGGAGGTCAGCTTCTGGCCGGTGAAGAACTGCTTCAGCTGCGGCGTCGCCTTCTGCACGTCCGCCTCGGTCAGCGCCGCCCCCGCCCCGGAGAACGCCGAGGCCACCGCGACCAGGGTGGAGAAGCCCGAGTTGGAGCGCGAGGGGTCGGACATCCCGTACGACAGCTTCCCGGCCGCGGCCGCGTCGCCGATCTGCGCCCAGGTGACCTTCGAACCATCGCCCCAGCCGAGGTCGTTGAGGACGGAGGACCGCACCCCGACCGCCACCGGGGAGACCATCACCGGGGTCTCCGACAGCACCTTGGACCGGCCGGCCTGGTCGAGCCGCAGGTACTGGTTGGACGGGAACCAGATCGCGTCGTACTTGCCGTCCGCCCGGCCGGTGGAGACGGTGTCGGCGCCGTCCAGGGTGCCGCTGAAGGCGAGCTGCACCGTCACCCCGGTCGCCTTCCGGGCGTCGTCCAGCACCGGTTGGAGGTCCTGGAGTTCACTGCCGGCCAGGACGCGCAGCACCCCCGGGGTGGGGGTGTCGGCGATCGCCCCGGTCGGGTTCGGGCGCGGTGCCGGGGCGGACGAGGAGGTGCAGGCGGAGGCCGCCGCGAGCACGGCCGCCAACCCGGCCGCCGCCCAGCCGCGGTACTTCGTCCGGACGTTCACTGATGGCCCCCCTTGGCCGCGGCGGTCAGTTTGAGCAGGTTGTCCAACGACGGCACGGTCGCCTGCTTCACCTTCGCCGCGTTCAGGTCCTGGGCGAAGACCGGCTGTCTGATGCCCTTCACCTGCGCGGCGAAGGCCTCGCTGCGGGCCTGCGGACGGAAGCCGAACCTGACCTCCAGGTTGCGCAGCGTCTCGTCGTTCTGGAGCAGGCCGGCGAGCTTCCGGCCGTTGTCGGTGCGGGCGACGATGGTGTGGTCCGAGTACGCCGTGGTGTCCGGGTACATCACCACCATGTCCCCGGTGGACTGGCCCTGCACCGCCATCGAGGCGACCTGGGACTCGTAGCCGAAGATCAGCGGATTGCCGACGCCCGCCTGGAAGTCCCGGAACGGCTCGTCACTGCTGCTCTTCTGACCGCCCTGCAGGGCGGTCGCCTGGTGCAGCACCTGCCGGGCGGCGTCGACGCCCGCATCGTCCGAGACCACCAGGTGGTTGTTCAGGATGTACGACAGCAGGGCGACGTACAGGGCGCCCGAGGAGGAGCTCTCCGGGTCGGTGGTGGTGACGAACAGCGGGCCGGCCAGCTCGCCGTGGCCCTGGGTGTCCTTGAGGTCCTGCCACTTGCGGTTCTGCTTCAGGGCGTTGACGTACTCGTCCATCCTGAACGTCCAGACGTCCGAACCGTCCTTCGTGGCCAGGTCGTTCGTCCTGAGGATGTTCGCCACGTCCGCGTGGGTGACGATCACCAGCGGCGAGTAGAACGGCACCAGCGGCGAATCCTGCTGCCCCCAGTTGCGCTGGATCTCACGGGCCGGCGCGGTGCTCGCCGGGAACGCGAAGTCCAGGCCGGAACTACTCTTCGCCTGCTCGCTCATCGTCCACGAGCCGGTGGAGTCGGCGTGCACCTCCAGGCCCTGCTTCGCCAACTCCTCCTTCACCTCAGGGCTTTCGAAGAACGCCCGCTTCTCCGAACCGATCAGCCCGGTGACCGTGACCGTCTTCCGGTCCGGCTCGTCGTCCGGGACCAGCGCGTACGTCACCCCGCCCAGCAGGGCCAGGGCCGCGAGTACCCCCAGAGCGCGTCGTCTCATCGCGAGCGCCTCCCCCTCGTCGCTGCGTCACCCCCGGGTGCGTCACCCGGGGGTGACGAGCGTCCCGCCGGGGAGGGAGCACGGACGGAAGGCACGGTGAACCAGGGGTGAACACCGCTTCACGGAATCGCATCGGCCGGGGATCCCGTACGTGCCGCCGGAACGACCCTCGCACACCGGTCCGAGGATGCGTCAGATTGTTCAACTCGCCTTACGACAAAGGTCATCCCGCAGCCCGGACCCGCGTCGTGGTTACGCGCCGGTAATGCCTACCCTCAGCAGTATGCGCCGAGCAAAAATCGTCTGCACCCTCGGGCCTGCCACCGACTCGTACGACCAGATCAAGACCCTGGTCGACGCCGGGATGGACGTCGCCCGATTCAACCTCAGCCACGGCACCCACGCCGAGCACGAGGAACGCTACCGTCGCGTCCGCAAGGCCGCCGACGAAACCGGCCGGAGCGTCGGCGTCCTCGCCGACCTTCAAGGCCCGAAGATCCGGCTCGACACCTTCGCCCACGGACCCGTACTCCTTGAACGCGGCGACGAGTTCACCATCTCCACCGACAACGGCGTCGTGGGGGACAAGGACATCTGCGGCACCACCTACGCCGGACTCGCCGGCGACGTCAGCCGCGGCGAACGCATCCTCGTCGACGACGGCCGCGTCACCCTGGAGGTCGTCTCCGTCGACGGAGCCCGGGTGCGATGTCTCGTCATCGAAGGCGGACTCGTCTCCGACCACAAGGGCCTCAACCTCCCCGGCGTCGCCGTCTCCGTCCCCGCGCTCAGCGACAAGGACGTCGCCGACCTGCGCTGGGCGCTGCGCACCGGGGCCGACCTGATCGCGCTCTCCTTCGTCCGCACCGGGCGCGACATCGAGGACGTGCACCGGGTGATGGCCGAGGAAGGACGGTACGCCCCGGTCATCGCCAAGATCGAGAAGCCGCAGGCGGTCGAGAACCTGGACTCCATCGTGGACGCCTTCGACGGCATCATGGTGGCCCGCGGGGACCTGGGCGTGGAGATGCCCCTCGAACAGGTCCCGCTCGTCCAGAAGCGCGCGATCAAACTGGCCAGGCGCAACGCCAAACCGGTCATCGTGGCGACCCAGATGCTCGACTCGATGATCAACGCCTCCCGGCCCACGCGTGCGGAGGCCTCCGACGTCGCCAACGCGGTGCTCGACGGGACGGACGCGGTGATGCTCTCCGGGGAGACCTCGGTCGGCAAGTTCCCGGTCGAGACGGTCAAGACCATGGGCCGGATCATCGAAGCCGCCGAGAACGACATCCTGGCCGCCGGACTGCCCCCGCTCACCACCGGCAGCAAGCCGCGGACCCAGGGCGGCGCCGTCGCCCGCGCGGCCGCCGAGATCGGCGACTTCCTGCACGCCAAGTACCTCGTCGCCTTCACCCAGTCCGGCGACACCGCCCGCCGGCTCACCCGCTACCGCTCACCCATCCCGGTGCTCGCCTTCACCTACGAACCCGCCGTGCGCAGCCAACTCGCCCTCACCTGGGGCGTCGAGACCTTCCTCGGCCCGTTCGCCCCGACCACCGACCAGATGGTCGAACAGGTCGACGCGGCCCTGCTCTCGCTCGGCCGCTGCCAGAAGGGCGACATCGTCGTCATCACCGCCGGCTCACCCCCCGGCCTGGCCGGCTCCACCAACCTCGTCCGCGTCCACCACGTGGGGGCCCTGGACGACTGACGCTCTTCGGGCGGTGCGGCCCTTCCGACGGGAGGGCCGTGCCGCCGTCAGTGCTTGGGGCCGATGTGGGCGTCCATCAGGGCGACGGAGTCCTTGCGGGCGATGGAGATGTTGGCCTGGCCGGTGGGGCGGGGGATCGAGGCCTTCCACTGGACGCCGACGGCGTCGAGGGTGGCGGTGAATAGGGCGATGATGTCGGTCGAGGTGTCATCGGGCATCAGGATGTGGCCGTCGCCGAGGTAGAGGCCCAGGAGATACGCGTAGGCAGGGCGGTTCAGCTGGTCGCCGAAGCACTGCGCGCACGTGGAGCGCTTACGGCCGGGGAGCTTGCTGTGCTTGCCGAGGTCCCGGTGCTTCCACCAGGCGACCGTGCCTTGTGGGACACCGAGACGCCGCGCGACCTCGGCGTTGGCAACACCTCGGCGGAGGAGACGGACGGCTTCTTCGCGAATGGATCGAACTGCCATACGGGTGATCTTGGGCACCTTGCGCCGAACGCGTGGCCGAACGGGGTTGTTCTCACCCGAACTAATGAAGATCGCCAAGCGTCAGGCTGGCCTAAGTGACTTTGGAATCGAAGGAAAAGTACCCCGGGTGGGATTCGAACCCACGCTGTATGGTGTTTGAGACCATTGCCTCTTCCGCTGGGCTACCGGGGCGCCCACAGTTTCGAAGGTTGTGGCCCCGACCCTGCGAGTTCAAACATACCGTGTCTAGGTACCCTCGTGCATGCAGTACCCCGCCGGAACTAGGAGCCCCGTGAGCACCGCCGACGAGCAGGCACAGCCGCTTGAGACCGATTCGCCCCAGATCACCCGGATTGTGATCGCCGAGGACGAGGCGCTGATCCGCCTCGACCTGAAGGAGATGCTCGAGGAGGAGGGGTACACCGTCGTCGGGGAAGCGGGGGACGGGGCGACGGCGGTGCGGTTGGTGGAGGAGCTGAAGCCGGATCTGGCGATCTTCGACGTGAAGATGCCGGTGCTGGACGGGCTCTCGGCCGCGGAGCAGATCCACGAGCAGCACCTGGCGCCGGTGCTGATGCTGACGGCGTTCTCGCAGCGGGAGCTGGTGGACCGGGCGCGGGACGCCGGGGCGATGGCGTACATCGTGAAGCCGTTCTCCAAGTCGGACCTGGTGCCGGCGATCGAGATGGCGGTGTCGCGGTACACCGAGATGCGGGAGCTGGAGAAGGAGATCGGGGATCTCACCCAGCGGCTGGAGACCCGGAAGCTGGTGGACCGCGCCAAGGGCGTGCTGCAGACCAAGTTCGGGCTGAACGAGCCGGCCGCGTTCCGGTGGATCCAGAAGACCTCGATGGACCGTCGGATGACGATGGCGGCGGTGGCCGAGGCGGTCATCGAGGAGGGCGAGGCCCAGGACCGCAAGAAGGCCGACGAGGCCGACAAGGCGGAGTAGGGAAGCGATGGGGAAGGGCCCGGCGGATGCCGGGCCCTTCCTGCGTGGGGCGGGTCAGTCCTCGCCGAGGTAGGCCTTGCGGACGGACTCGTCGTGGAGGAGGTCGGCGCCGGTGCCGGAGAGGACGACGCGGCCGGTCTCCATCACGTAGCCGTGGTCGGAGAGGGAGAGCGCGGCCTGGGCGTTCTGCTCGACCAGGAGGATGGTCGTGCCGGAGGCCTTGAGTTCGACGATGGTGGACATGATCTTCTGCATCATCAGCGGGGAGAGGCCCATCGAGGGCTCGTCCAGCATGAGCAGCTTGGGCTGGGACATCAGTGCCCGCCCCATGGCGAGCATCTGCTGTTCGCCGCCGGAGAGGGTGCCGGCCGCCTGCTTGCGGCGTTCGCCGAGGATGGGGAACAGCGAGTACGCCCGTTCCACGTCCGAGGCGATGCCCGCCGTGTCGCTGCGCAGGAAGGCGCCGAGGAGGAGGTTCTCCTCGATGGTCATGCGGGGGAAGATGTGCCGGCCTTCGGGGGAGTGGGCGAGGCCGAGGGCGACGATCTTGTGGGCGGGGACGGTGGAGAGGTCCTGGCCCTCGAAGGTGATCCGGCCGGCGGTGGGCCTGAGGAGGCCGGAGAGGGTGCGCAGGGTGGTGGTCTTGCCGGCGCCGTTGGTGCCGATGAGGGTGGTGACCTCGCCCTGGTTGACGGTGAAGCTGATGCCCTTGACGGCCTCGATCTTGCCGTAGGCGACGCGGAGGTCCTCGACTTCGAGTAGTGCGGTCACTGGTCGGTCTCCGTAACGGTCTCCGGCGCGGCCGGGGTGGTGCTTTCGAGCGGGGCGCCGAGGTAGGCGGTGATGACGCGTTCGTCGTTCTGGACGGTTTCGCGGTCGCCTTCGACGATCTTCTGGCCCTGGACGAGGACGGCGGTGCGGTCGCAGAGGTTGAAGATGAACCGCATGTCGTGCTCGATGACGAGGATGGCGATGCCCTGGTCGCGGATGGCGAAGACGAGTTCCTCGGCGGCGCGGGTCTCCTGGGGGTTCATGCCGGCGGTGGGTTCGTCGAGCAGCAGCAGGCCGGGGTCGGAGGCGAGGGCGCGGGCGATCTCCAGCTTGCGCTGTTCGCCGTAGGGGAGGTTGCGGGCGAGGTGGTCGGCCTTGTCGGCGAGGCCGGTGAAGGCGAGGAGTTCCATGGCCTTCTCGCGGCTCTCGGCCTCGGCGCGGTGGTAGCGGGGGCCGCGGAGGATGGCGGTGAAGATGCCTTCCTTGGTGCGGCTGTGCCGGCCGACGAGGACGTTCTCCAGGACGGTCATGTTGGCGAAGAGCCGGATGTTCTGGAAGGTGCGGGCGATGCCGGCCTGGGTGACCAGGTGGGGCTTGGGCGGCAGTTGGGTGCCGCGGTAGCGGACGGTGCCCTCGGTGGGGACGTACAGGCCGGTGAGGCAGTTGAAGAAGGTGGTCTTGCCGGCGCCGTTGGGGCCGATGAGGCCGATGATCTCGCCCTCGCCGACGGTGAGGGAGACGTCGTTGACGGCGGTGAGGCCGCCGAAGCGCATGGTGACGCCGGTGACGTCGAGCAGTGGCGTTGCGGTGGTCATCTGGTCGGTCACGCCCCTGCCTTGGTGAGTGCGCTCGGTTCGCCGGTGGACTGGGCGGGGACGGTGGCTTCGTGGAACTCCAGCTGCCGGCGCCGGTTGGGGATGAGGCCCTCGGGGCGCACGCGCATCAGGACGATGAGGGCGGCGCCGAAGGCGAGGAGCTGGTAGTCGGAGAGGAATTCGAGCTTCTTCGGGATGAGGAAGAGCAGGGTGGCGCCGGCCAGCGGGCCGCTGATGGTGCCCATGCCGCCGAGGATGACGGCGGCGAGCAGGAAGGCGGAGTTGGGCGGCAGGGCCTCGGCGAAGGTGTACTGGTCGGGGGTGACGGTGTAGCTGACGTGGGCCTGGACGGTGCCGGCCAGGCCGGCCAGGCAGGCGCCGAGGGCGAAGGCGAGCAGCTTGAGCCGGAAGCCGTTGATGCCCATGGCCTCGGCGGCGGTCTCGTCCTCGCGGATGGCGACCCAGGCGCGGCCGATGCGGGAGTTGCCGACCCGGGCGAAGATCAGCACGACCACGGCGGTGACCAGCAGCATCAGCAGGTAGTAGTTGGAGAAGCGGCCGAGTTCGATGCCGCCGATGGTGTGCGGCTTGCCGAGGTTGAAGCCGAGGATCTCCAGGTCGGGGATGCGCGGGATGCCGTTGGAGCCGTTGGTGACGTTGGGGCCGGTGGTGCCGTTGAGGCTCTGCATGGTGATGCGGAAGATCTCGCCGAAGCCGAGGGTGACGATGGCGAGGTAGTCGCCGCGCAGCCGCAGGGTGGGGGCGCCGATCAGCACGCCGAAGACCATGGAGGCGGCGGCGCCGGTGAGCATCGCGGCCCAGAACGGGAACTGGACGTGGATCGGCGAGGCGGGGGAGCCGGAGACCAGGGCGGCCGCGTAGGCGCCGACGCCGAGGAAGGCGACGTACCCGAGGTCGAGCAGGCCGGCCAGGCCGACGACGATGTTGAGGCCGAGGGCGACGGTGGCGAAGATCAGGATGTTGGTGGCGACCGAGGTGTACTGGTCGCCGTTCTGGGTGAACGGGAAGCTCGCGGCGGCGGCGAAGGCGGCGCCGGTGGTGATCGGGCGGTACTTGACGGTCAGTGCGCGCAGTCGGCCCAGCAGGCCGGACCTGGCGAACGCGGCGATGGTGGGGCCGGCGAGCAGCAGGTAGCCGATGAAGAGTTCGCCGTACTCGGTGTCGATGCCGAAGGTGATCGCGTACAGGCCGAGCCCGAAGGCCAGCACGATGAGCAGGACCTCGGCCCAGGACGGGAGTTCGCGCGGCGCGGGCAGCGGGCGGTCGATCTTCCCGAGCCGCAGCCCGCTGTTGGCGAGGTGGCCGAGCTGGAGCAGCAGGACGGCGCCGGCGGCGATGGCGATGGCCCCGGACAGGGCGGTCATCACCGGGGCGACGGGCTGGTCGCCGGGGATGGCGTGGGCGCCGAACCAGCCGATGGGGGCGGCGGGGACGAGCAGGAAGAGCCGCTTGTCGAGGATCCGCAGCGGGACGGCGGTGCGCCGGTCGAGCGGGAGGCCGAGGGCGCCGAGCACGCCGAGCAGGCCGCCGGCGGCGAGCACCCAGCCGCCGGGTTCGAGGTTGGCGAGGCCGCCGAGTTCGACCGAGATGGCGGCGACGGAGTAGGCGGCGACGGCGAGGGCGCCGGTGGCGGCGTACAGGACGGCGTTGTCGCTGCGGCTGGGGGCGGCCCAGCGCAGGCCGGGGACGCCGCGACCGGCGAGCAGCAGGACGAGGGTGACGACGCCGGCGACGATCGCCAGCCACTGGAGGCCGGCCGGGGAGCCGGCGTAGGTGAGGTCGCCGGGGAAGTCGCTGGTCCAGGTCCAGGACATGGCGGCGGAGCCGGCGGTGAGGAGGGCGCCGAGGCCGGTGAGGGCGGTGGCGGCGGTGGCGGGCAGCGGGATGACCGGCGTGGTCTCGGTGCTGGTGGTGGTCATGGTGGTCACGCCCTGTCCGCGACGCGCTCGCCGAGCAGGCCCTGTGGCCGGACGAGGAGCACGAGGATGAGGAGTACGAAGGCCCAGACGTCCTTCCAGGCGCCGCCCCCGAAGAGGTGCATGCCGGGCAGGTGCTGGATGTACGCGGTGGCGAGGGTTTCGGCGAGGCCGAGGGCGAGGCCGCCGAGCATGGCGCCGTAGATGTTGCCGATGCCGCCGAGGACGGCGGCGGTGAAGGCCTTGAGGCCGAGGATGAAGCCCATCCGGAAGTCGATCTGGCCGGTGCGCAGTCCGTAGGCGATGGCGGCGACGGCGGCGAACGCGGCGCCGATGGCGAAGGCCAGGACGATGATGCGGTCGGTGTCGATGCCCATCAGCTTGGCGGTGTCGGGGTCCTGGCTGGTGGCCTGCATGGCGCGGCCGGAGCGGGTGCGGGTGACGAACCAGCCGAGGGCGAGCATGCACAGCGGGGCGGCGATGATCAGGAAGATGTCGCTGCGCTGGATGGTGACGGAGCCGAGGCTGAAGGGGTCGCCGGGGATCTTGGGGAAGACCCGGGCCTTCTTGGCGTCGGGGTAGAAGGAGAAGACGAGTTGCTGGAGGAAGATGGACAGCCCGATCGCGGTGATCAGCGGGGCGAGCCGGGGGGCGTTGCGCAGCGGCCGGTAGGCGAAGCGCTCGGCGGCGACGGCGGTGAGGGTGGAGACCAGGATGCCGGCGACCAGCATGAGGGGTAGGGCCAGCCACAGGGTGGTGCCGCCGGGGAGGGCGAGGTAGGCGGTCAGGGCGCCGAAGCCGCCGACCATGACGATCTCGCCGTGGGCGAAGTTGATGAGCTGGACGATGCCGTAGACCATCGTGTAGCCGATCGCGACGAGTCCGTAGAGGGCGCCGAGGATCAGGCCGTTGGCCAGCTGCTGCGGTAGGTCGTGCACCGCTGGGCCTCCGTAGTGCGTTCGGGGGTGTCCGCGTGGGTGGTGGATGTGGGGGCGCGCGGGGGCACTCGTGGCGCCCCCGCGCGCGTGCTGTGGTGGGTCGGGACCGCGGCTGTGGGATCAGCTGTCGAGGGCGTCGGCCGCTGAACTCGCCGGTCCTGGAGGGCGTCCGCCGTGGAGGGCGTCAGCCGTCGGAGGGGTCAGCCGTGGAGGGCGTCGGCCGTCGGAGGGGTCAGCCGTTGAAGGTGCCGGACTTCTCCACGGCCCACTTGCCGTCCTTGACGGTGTAGACGGTGAGCTGCTTGTTGGTGGTGTCGCCGAACTCGTCGAAGGAGACCTTGCCGGTGACCCCGTCGAAGGAGACCTTCTGGACGGCGTCGCGGACGGTCTTGCGGAGGCCGTCGCCGGTGGGGAGCTTGCCGTTGTTGTCCTTCGCGACGTTCTTGACGGCCTGGATGATGGCCCAGGCGCTGTCGTAGGAGTAGCCGCCGTAGGTCTCGTAGGCGTCCTTGTAGCCGGCGGCCTTGTAGTCGGCGATGTACTTCTTGGCGGTGTCGAGGGACTCGACGGGCAGGCCGACGGCGGTGGCGAAGTCGCCCTGGCTCTTGGGGTTGAGCTTGATGAAGTCGGCGCTCTGGATGCCGTCGCCGCCCATCAGGGGGATGGCGACGCCGGCGTCCTTGAGCTGGAGGGAGAGCGGGCCGGCGGCCGGGTACTCGCCGCCGTAGTAGACGGCGTCGGCGCCGGAGGCCTTGACCTTGGTGACGATGGCGGAGAAGTCGCGGTCGTCCGGGTTGACGTGCTCCTCGCCGGCCAGGGTGCCGCCGAGCTTGGTGAACTCGCCCTTGAAGGTGGAGGCGAGGCCGGCGCCGTAGGTCTTCTGGTCGTCGATCAGGAAGACCTTGGTCTTCTTGGCGTCGTTGTAGAGGAACTGGGCGGCGAAGGGGCCCTGGACGGCGTCGGTGGTGGCGGTGCGGAAGTAGGACTGGAACGGGCGCTTCTTGTCGCCGCTGGCCCACTTCTCGCCCTGGCTGAGGGCGACGCCGGTGTTGGCGGGGGAGATCTCGGTCAGGGCGGCGTCGTCGAAGATCTGCTGCATCGACTGCGCCACGCTGGAGTTGAGCGGGCCGACGACGCCGAGCACCTTGGAGTCGCTGACCAACTGGGTGGCGTTCTGCTGGCCGGGGGCGGGCTTGGCGGTGTCGTCGAGGGCCTTGACCTCGAACTTGACGCCGGGGACCTCGTTGTTGGCGTTGGCGTTCTTGACGGCGAGGTCGACGGAGTTGCGGATGCCGAGGCCGAGGGCGGAGAGGTCGCCGGTGAGCGGGGCGTCGACGCCGATGACGACGGTGGTGGAGGCGTTGTTGTTGTTGCCGGCGTTGTCGCCGGACTTCCCGCCGCGGGAGCCGCAGGCGGTGAGGCTGAGGGCGCCGATCACGGCAATGCTCACGACAACGGCTGAACGATGACGCACGAGGGTCCCCTTCGGTTCAGGAGGCGCCCGCGCCTGAGTGGCGGGAGCCGGGGTGCGCGGAGGGCCTGGCCCAATCCGGATGGCGCGGTGACTGGCCGTGACTCTAGATGCCGTTGGGCGGCTCGGGCAGTGGTGCGAGCAGGCTGTGATTCTCTTGTTATGAGCACACGGAGCAATTGTCTCAGCATGTGGAAGTTCTGGCTCGACCGATCCTGAACTCCCCTGCGTTTACTTGCTGGTAGGAGGATGTAAGGGCCAGAAATGCGGGTTGCAGCTGGCGCGGTCGATAATCGGACACTGTCGTCCGGTGCGCTGCTTTCGACCGTGAACGTCCGCATTTCGGACGCGGAGGGCGCGGCGAAGGGGCTCCGGGGCGCTCT
Organism: Kitasatospora sp. NPDC023176; assembly: GCF_055560495.1. NCBI lineage: Bacteria > Bacillati > Actinomycetota > Actinomycetes > Kitasatosporales > Streptomycetaceae > Kitasatospora > Kitasatospora sp. NPDC023176. The sequence goes on from NZ_JBVHIP010000024.1 coordinate 30,934, forward strand.
GGGGCGCGGAACCGCCGCTTGCGTGGATTTCCTGCCTGTTACGCAGCGTTACAGGCGCGAGGGGCGTGCCGATCGCACCCGGGCATGTCGACGCCCCCTTGTCCAGACCAACGCCTGCCCAGGGTGGCGGAAGGTCAAACAAGGGGGCGGAAAAGGGACTTGATGTCCCTGTCGGTGAACTGGCCCTATCGGGGCGTCCGTTACAGGTCGCGCAGCATGCAGGTCAGCCGGCAGCTGGTGACCCGCTTGCCGGTGTCGTCGGTGATCGCGATCTCGTACGTGGCGGCCGTACGGCCCTTGAACACCGCCGTCGCCACCCCGGTGACCAGGCCGGAGGTGGCCGAGCGGTGGTGGGTGGCGTTGAGGTCCACGCCCACCGCGTACCGGCCCGGACCGGCGTGCAGCATCGCGCCGATCGAGCCGAGCGTCTCGGCCAGCGCCGCCGACGCGCCGCCGTGCAGCAGTCCGTACGGCTGCTGGTTGCCGTCCACCGGCATGGTGCCGACCACGCGGTCGCCGGAGGCCTCGACGATCCGGATGCCGAGCTTCTCGCCGAGGTGGCCGCCGGAGAAGGTCTCCGGGTTCACCCCGAGCTTGGCGAAGTGGTCCAGTACGTCCTGCGGGACCTTCAGGACGGCAGCCTCGTCGGGGGCGGTGCCGGGGGCGGTGGGGGCGGTGTCGGGGGCCGCGTCGGTCATCGGGGGAACTCCTGCCGCTCGGGGGTGTCACGTCGTCGTGCTGCCTGTGATCGTACGACCGTCCTACTCGCTGGTAGCAGGCCCCGCGGGACCGGCGCGGCGCCCCTTTTGTCGGTGCCGGGCCATAGGATCGGGGACCGGTAGTGGAATCGGCAGGAACGGACGTTGACGTGGCTACGCAGAGTACGGACAAGGGCGCGACGGGTGGCGGCGGGGCCGGCCCGCGGCCCCGGCTGATGCTGCTCGACGGGCACTCGATGGCCTACCGGGCCTTCTACGCCCTGCCCGTGGAGAACTTCAACACCTCCACCGGCCAGCCCACCAACGCGGTCTACGGCTTCGCCTCGATGCTCGCCAACACCGTCCGGGACGAACAGCCCACCCACCTCGCCGTCGCCTTCGACCTCTCCCGGCAGACCTTCCGCTCCGCCGAGTTCCCCGACTACAAGGCCAACCGCGCCAAGACGCCGGACGAGTTCCGCAGCCAGATCGGCCTGATCGGCGAACTGCTCGACGCCATGAACATCCCCCGGATGACGGTCGAGGGCTTCGAGGCCGACGACATCATCGCCACCCTGGCCACCGCCGCCGAGGCGGCCGGCTACGACGTCGACATCGTCACCGGCGACCGCGACTCGCTCCAGCTGGTCACCGACCACGTCACCGTGCTCTACCCGACCAAGGGCGTCTCCGAACTCACCCGCTTCACCCCGGAGAAGGTCGCCGAGAAGTACGGCGTCACCCCGCGCCAGTACCCCGACCTCGCGGCCCTGCGCGGCGACCCGTCCGACAACCTGCCCGGCATCCCCGGCGTCGGCGAGAAGACCGCCGCCAAGTGGGTCAACCAGTTCGGCTCCTTCGACGAACTCGTCGCCCGCGCCGACGAGGTGAAGGGCAAGATCGGCGAGAAGCTGCGCGACAACCTCGACTCGGTCAAGCGCAACCGGGTGCTCACCGAGCTGGTCCGCGACGTCGAACTCCCGCTGGGCGTCCCCGACCTGGCCCGCCAGTCCTTCGACAAGGCGGCCGTCGGCACCCTGATGGAGTCGCTGGAGTTCCGCAACGCCAACTTCCGCGACCGGGTCTTCGGCATCGATCCGTCGGACTCGGAGGCCGCCGAGGCCGAACTCGCCCCCGGCGTCGAGGTCGACGGCGAACTGCTCACCGACCCGGGCACGCTGGCCGCCTGGCTGCGCGAGCACGCCGCCGACGGCAAGGCGCCGGTCGCGCTGGCCGCCGTCTACCAGTGGGCCCTCGGTGCCGGTGAGGTCACCGAAGTCGCCCTGGCCGCCGGGGAGTCGGCCGCCTGGTTCGACCCGGCGCTGCTCGCCGAGCAGGACGAGCAGGCCTTCGCCGGCTGGCTCGCCGACCCGGCCGCCCCCAAGGCCCTGCACATCGCCAAGCAGGTCATGCGCGCCTTCGCCGAGCGCGGCTGGACCATCGCCGGAGTCGTCGCCGACACCGCGCTCGCCGCCTACCTGGAGAAGCCCGGCCGCCGCACCTTCACCCTGGAGGTGCTCGCCGAGGAGTACCTGGCCCGCTCCCTCACCCCCGCCGCCCCGGCCGCCGAGAGCGGCCAACTCGCCTTCGACGCCCCCGAGGAGGACGGCGTCGACGCCGAGGCCGCGCGCGCCCAGGCGCTCATGCTCCAGGCCCGCGCCGTGCTCGACCTCGCCGCGCTCTTCGACACCCGCCTCGCCGAAGTCGGCGCCGCCGGGCTGCTGCACGACATGGAACTGCCCATCGCCGCGCTGCTCGCCCGGATGGAGCGCTACGGCATCGCCGCCGACCGCGACTGGCTCACCCGGCTCGAAGCCCAGTTCGCCGCCGAGATCCAGCGCTGCGTCGAGGAGGCCCACGCCGCCGCCGGGCGCGAGTTCAACCTCGGCTCGCCCAAGCAGCTCCAGGAGATCCTCTTCGGCGAACTCGCCCTCCCCAAGACCAAGAAGATCAAGACCGGTTACACGACGGATGCCGACGCCCTGACCTGGCTCGCCACCCAGACCGACAACGAACTGCCGGTCATCCTGCTGCGCCACCGCGACCAGGCCAAGCTGCGCACCACCGTCGAAGGCCTGCTCAAGACCGTCTCGCCGCAGGGCCGGATCCACACCACCTTCAACCAGATGGTCGCCGCCACCGGCCGGCTCTCCTCGCAGGACCCCAACCTGCAGAACATCCCGGTCCGGACGGAAGAGGGCCGCGCCATCCGCCGCGCCTTCGTCGTCGGCGCCGGCTACGAGTCGCTGCTCACCGCCGACTACTCGCAGATCGAACTGCGGATCATGGCGCACCTGTCCGAGGACGAGGCCCTGCTCGAGGCCTTCGCCTCCGGCGAGGACCTCCACACCACCGTCGCCTCCCAGGTCTTCGAGGTCCCCGGCGCCGCCGTCGACGCCGAGATGCGGCGCAAGATCAAGGCGATGTCCTACGGCCTCGCCTACGGTCTCTCCGCGTACGGGCTCTCGCAGCAGCTCAACATCAAGCCCGCCGAGGCCCAGGGCCTGATGGACACCTACTTCGAGCGCTTCGGCGGCGTCCGCGACTACCTGCACCGGGTCGTCGAGGAAGCCCGCGCCACCGGCTACACCGAGACCCTGCTCGGCCGCCGCCGCTACCTCCCGGACCTCAACAGCGACAACCGCCAGCGCCGCGAGATGGCCGAGCGGATGGCGCTCAACGCGCCGATCCAGGGCTCGGCCGCCGACATCGTCAAGATCGCCATGCTGCGGGTCGACGACGCGCTGCGCGCCGCCGGGCTCGCCTCCCGGATGCTGCTCCAGGTGCACGACGAAATCGTGCTGGAACTGGCCCCCGGCGAGCGCGAACCGGTCGAGGCGATCGTCCGCGAGCAGATGGCCGGCGCCTACCCGCTGCGCGCCCCGCTGGACGTCTCCGTCGGCGTCGGGGCCGACTGGGAGGCCGCCGCGCACTGACGCGGTGCGCCGCTGACGACGACGGGCTGCTGACGGCGGCGGGCCCGGGCACGTGGGGTGTCCGGGCCCGCCGCTACGATCCGGCGGTCCGTCCTCGACGGGCCCGGACCCACGCGTGGCCGGGGGCCGGACCAGCGGCAGGGTCCGGCCGCCCGCGGGTGTCAGCCGCGCAGGCGGGTGGTCCGGAGTGCCGGGGAGGCCTTGATCTCGGCCTCGGTGAAGCGTTCCGTCACCCACTGCTTGCGCGAGAACAGCTCGGTCTGGTCGGTGTAGTGCGGCGACGCGGGGTTGACGGACTCGCCGTAGGTGAGCACCGTCCGGGTGCGCGGGCCCTGCGGGGTCAGCTCGGTGGCCATGATGAAGCTGGAGCCGCGCGCGCCGGTGCCGGCCTGCGGCAGGCTACCGCCGGTGGTGCCCGAATTCGGGCCTGCGGTCACGACGTTGAAGCAGCCGACGCCGCCGTCGCAGCCGTGCAGCGGGATGCCCGCCCAGCGCTGGACGTCGCCCATGGTGGCGTCCAGCCTGGTGCCGTCCGTGCCGAGCTTCCGTACCGCGTCCGCCAGGGCCCGTCGGACGTCGGGGCTGTCACCGTTGAGGCCGCGCGGGGTGGTGAGCGGCTGGGCCGGGTCGAACGGGACCCGCCAGACGGGGTTCCGGCCGTGCAGGCCGAAGTCGAACGCCTGCCACAGCACGGCGCCGTGGCCGGTGCCGTCGGTCCGGGTGTTCCAGGCCGCCAGGACGTCGCAGGCCCGGCTCACGTCCACCCGGGTGCCGTCCCCGGCGGTGAGCACCGGGTTGGCCCGGCACATCGCGACGGCGTCGTCCCGGCCGAGCTCGGCGTCCTGGTCGCGGTCGCCGAACATCGTGGCCTGCAGGGTGGACAGGGTGAAGCCCGGCGTGCCGAGCCCGTCCGTGCCGTCCCGGCGATCGGCGATCATCCGCAGGCCGAGCTGGGCGCGGGAGCCCAGCCGGGGGTCCGTGCCGTAGATGCCCGGGTAACCGGCCAGCGGGGCCGCGGTGTTGGTGAGGTGCGGGTTGTTGTTGGAGTTGGCGACGTAGTCGGTCCGGCTGAGCTTCGGGTGAGCGGCCGGGCCGAACAGGCCGGGGACGACGGCGTCCGGGTCGGTGCCCCAGTCGCAGGAGGTGGTGGAGCCGTCCAGGATCGCCGGCAGGTCGTGGGCCGGGACGACCGTGCACCGCGCGAGCTGCGCGTCCGTGAGGTGGGGGACGGCGGAGGAGTCGGTGAAGTACGTCCCGCCGCTGACGTCCGAGGCGAAGGTGTAGCTCCACGGCACGCCCTGGTAGGTGTCCTGCGCCCGCTTCAGCTCGGCCAGGCTCTGCGAGCGGTCCATCGCCAGCCACTCGCTCATCGAGCGAAGGTTGTCGGCGTTGGCGTCGCGGAAGGCGTAGGCGTACGTGTCCGTCCAGGGGAGGCCCGCCTCCTGGTCGGCCAGCACCGGGCCGTAGCGGGAGGTGTGGATCGTACGGGTGACGGTGGACAGGCTCCCGTCGGCGCCCCGGACGGTGACCGGGACCTCCTGGCGGCCCATCTTCTCGGCCTTGCCGTCGACCAGGTAGCTGGTCGGGTCGCCGGGCGCGAGCGTGAGCCGGTAGACGGACGCGTGGTCGGCGTAGCTCGTCGTCGCGGTGAAGGCCAGGTCGCGGGTGTGGCCGATCTCCACGACCGGGGTGCCGTAGAGCGCGGCGCCGGAGACGTCCAGCACGCCCGGGATGGTGAGCTGCACCTGGTAGAAGCGGTGGTCGCCGACCCATGGGAGGTGCGGGTTGGCCAGCAGCATGCCGTGCCCGTCGGCGGTGGCGTCGCGGCCGAGGGCCCAGGCGTTGCTGCCGAGGTCGCGGCCGTTCTCGGTACCGTCGGGCGAGAGCTTCACGGTGCGCGCGGCGGCCGGCGCTGGGCTTGCCGGGCTTGCTGGGCTTGCAGGGCTTGCTGGGGTGGCGCCCGGGGTGGTGCCCGGGGTGGTGCCCGGTGGGGTGGCGGTGGCGATGGCGTCCTGGGCGTCACCGATGCCGGCGTTTCCGTTGACCTCGTAGATCAGGTTCCAGATGTCCTCGGTGGTGATCGCCCCCACCCACTTCTGGCCCCGGCAGCTCGCGTCGGGCAGGTCGTTCACACCGGTGTCGTGCAGGTAGCGGTTGTAGCCGGCCGCGTAGCCCTCGACGATCCTGCGCAGGTCGTCGGTGGGGCCGATCGGGGCCGCCTGGTCGAGCAGCTTCCGGACGGTGCCGGAACGCGCCAGGCCCTGGTGGTAGGTGTCGCTGGCGAGGTTCGCCCCGCCGCCCGGGGTCTTCGCGTCCGGGCCGAACCAGCGCGACCGCTCCCCGCGCAGCGTCACGACCTGGTCGGCGAGTTGGCACAGGTTGTCCTGGGCGAAGGCGTAGCCGTACCCGTAGCCGAGACCGCGGAAGTCGTGCGCGAGGACGTGCGGGATGCCGTACTCGGTGCGCCGGATCTGTGCCGAGTAGCCGTCCGGGCCGGCGAGTTCGGAGTCGGCGGCGGCGGCGACGGCCGAGCCGGGCAGCAGTGCGGCGGTGACCGAGGCCAGCGCGAGCGCGGCCAGGCCGGTGGCGAATCTCCTGGGCCGGGAGGGGAGGTGACGTGTGGTCATGTGCTCACCCTGTCGCGCCCGCGCCCGCGCGACATCGGCTCGGCGATGCATCCTCCTCGGCGGCCCATTGGCCCGGGGACGTACGTCCCCGGGCCAGTCCGGTCGCCGGTGAGCCGCCGGAACCCGGGGTGTGGGGTCCCGCGGCGCCGGGTGGGCCCGGAGGGCGGTGGCGGGCCCGGAAGGCGGTAACGGGACCGGAGGGCGGTGACGGGACCGGAGGGCGGTGACGGGACCGGAGAGCGGTGACGGGACCGGAGGCGGCCGTGTCACCGCTGTCGCCCCGCGCCGGGGCTCGGCGTTCCCGGGCTACTCGCCGAGGATCCGCTCCCACAGCAGCCCGTCCCGCCAGTGCCCGTCGAGGAGGATCGCGGAGTGGGCGACGCCGTACGGGCTGAACCCGTTGCGGCGCAGCACCCGGTGGGACGGCAGGTTCTCCACTCGGGTGGACGCCTCGGCCCGGTGCAGTCCGAGTTCGTCCGCCATCACCCGGAGGACGAGCCCGACGGCCCGCCCGGCGTGCCCCTGCTGCTGGGCGGCGCCGGCGATCCAGTAGCCGAGGGAGCCGCGGCGCAGGTGCGGCTGCGGCAGGATGCCCCCGACGGTGACCTGCCCGATGACCTGGTCGCCGGCGAGCACCACGCCCGGCCAGACGGTGCCGGCCCGGTGTCCGGCCAGCAGTCTGTCGATCCGCTCGGCCTGGCCCTCCGGGGTGAAGAACTCGGCCGGCTGGGCCGGTTCCCACGGCCGGAAGGCCTCGACGTCCCGTGCGCGATGCGCGGCGATCGGGGCGGCGTCGGTCGGCTTGATCAGGCGGATGCCGGTGCGGTCGGGCATGGGCTGGTCCTCGGTCCGGGAGTGGGTCGGAAGTCCGGGTAGCCCAGGATGAGGAGCTGCTCGGACGGGTTGGGGCCGTACGGGACCAGCTTGCCGGTGGGCTGGAACCCGAGTCGCCGGTAGAAGGCCAGGGCCCGCCCGTTGCCCTCGTGCACGCCCAGGGTCAACCACCGTACGTCGGTGTGCTCTTGGGCGTGGCGGATGCTCGCCCGCACCAGGTCGGCGGCGGGGCCGGCGGGTCCGCGGTGGTGCGGGGAGACGTAGACCGAGTGGATGTGAACGTGGTCCGGGATGTCCGGGAGGGGGCCGACGCCGGCGATGCCGATCCAGTTGCTGGCGGCGTCGAGGGCGATGAAGGTGGCGGACTCCTCGGAGGTGGCTTCGACGGCGGCCTGCCGCTGCCAGGCGTCCTCGGGGAGGGCGGCGGTGTCGGCATGGGAGGAGCTGAAGGCGGTGGGGGAGTCGCGCAGGGCCTCCAGCCTGATCGTGCGGAGTTCCCGGTACTCCGTGGCGGCCAGTCGGCGTATGGCGTAGGGCATGGGGCTCAGACCTGCTCGAAGTGGAAGGCCTTGATGAAGCAGTCGCGGGGCTGGGCGACGGCGAAGAGGACGCAGTCCACGAGTGACTGCGCGGTGAGGGCGTCCTGGGCCCCGCGCGGTGTGGTCTCCCACTCCTCGGTGAGCGGGTCGGGGTTGTCGAAGTCGGGCGGGTAGAGGGAGATCACCCGGACTCCCCGCGGCCGCAGGCGCTTGGAGAGGATGTCGACGAATCCCGCCTGGGCGCTCTTGGCCGCGTAGAAGGCGTCGTGCGCGTCCGACCGGTGGTGCCCGGCCGTTCCGCACGCGGAGACCATGGTCAGCACGTCCGGCTTGTCCGAGTCGAGCAGCAGGGGGAGGAAGGCCTTCACGGTCAGCACGGTGCCGGTGGCGCCGGAGGTGATGGTGTCGATGACGTCGGCGTCGGAGGCGGCGAGGAGGTCCGGGCCTTCGAGGTAGCGGGAGCCGTTGTTGATCAGCACGTCGATGTGGCCGGTGTGCCGGCCGACGTCGGCGGCGAAGTCGCGGATCGAGGCGGGGTCCGTCAGATCGCAGGCGAAGGCGTGGACGCGCTGGTGCCCCCGGTCGCGGATCTCGTCCCGGACCCGCTGCGCGGCGGTCAGGGAGCGCGCGGAGAGGTAGACCTCGGCGCCGAGGTCCGCGAGACGGATGGCCAGGGTGCGCCCGAAGTCGCGGCCGGCGGCGGTGATGACCACCCGGTGGTCGTCGAATCTCATGTCAGTGCTCCTGGTCATGCGTTCGGACGTGGCGGGGTGAAGCGGTGTCACATCTTCCTGGAGGGCCGGGGCCGTCCCCTCGCCGGGGGAGATCACGGCCCGTGCAGGGGGATCCGGCCGCGGGTGGCGCCGAGGTGATGGTGTCGGCGTGGACTCGGTGACGGCGTGGCGGGGGTGCGAGGCCCCGCACCGGAAGTCGGACGGGCCGACTTCCGGTGCGTACGCCGTGCCTCAACGTGCGGGCCTCCCCGGTCTCAACCCCCCCTGTCCGAGCGTGAGCGTCGCCTCCGCGACCTCGTCGGCCGCCGCGTCGGTGGCGAGGTCGCGCAGGGTGCAGGCGGGCGCCTCCGGGTCCTTCGTCGTCGACTCCCCGCTGTCGCGCAGGTCCTGGCGCACCACCCGGCGCCCGCCGGCGGCGAGGCGCCGGCACAGCGCGTCGGGCCAGGAGAGCATCGTCGGCCCGCCCGCGAGCAGGACCGGCGGCGCGCCCTCGTCGCCGAACGACCCGACGCCCAGGGCGACCCCGTTGGCGTGGAGGGTGGTCATCGGATCACCGGGACTCGTCCTGCCCGAGGCCGCGGTCGGGCAGGCTCATGTCTCCCGTCCGGGGCGTGCCCTCGGCGAGCCCGTAGCGCAGGTACACGGTGCCCTGCGGGTCGGCCACCGGCGGTTCGAGGAGCGTGAGGTTCGTGGGCACCGCGCCGCCGTCGAAGACCTTCTTCCCGACGCCGAGCACGATCGGGTGCACCCAGAGGTCGAGCCGGTCGAACAGCTTCTCCCGCAGCAGGGTCTGCACCAGGTTCAGGCTGCCGACGACCTTCACGTTCCCGTGCCGGTCGCGGATCTCGCGCACCGCGGCGGCCAGGTCCGGGCCGAGCTGGGTGGACCCGGCCCACGGGAGCGCGGCCGTGCCTCGGGAGGCCACGTACTTGGGGACGCGGTTGAAGAGCTCGGCGATCTCGCCCTCCTTCTGGTGCGGCCAGTAGGAGGCGAAGAGGTCGTAGGTGCGCCGGCCGAGCAGCAGGGCGTCGGTGCCCTCGTACGCGGCGAGGATCTGCGCCCCGGTGGCCTCGTTCAGCAGGGGCGCCTGCCAGCCGCCGAACGGGAACCCCTCCGGGTCTTCGTCGGGGCCGCCGGGCGCCTGCCCGACGAGGTCGAGGGTTGCGAACAGTTCGATCTGGATGAGGCCCATGGCTGTCTCCCGATGAGGTGGTCGTCCGGTGGTTCCGGTCGTTCCGGTTGTTCCGGTCGAGATGTAGACCGGCCGGGGCCGGAAAACTCATCGCCACGCCGTCACCCGGTTTTCCGGACCCGGGCCCGACGCCGCGCACGCGCCCGCGTCCGCGGCCACAGGGGCGTCCGCTACTCCGGACCTCTTCCCGACGTCACTTTCGGCTGTTGGTGCGGCGGGTGGGCTCGGCCGTCGTGGGGTCCTCGGGCCAGGGGTGGCGGGGGTAGCGGCCCCTGAGGTCTGCGCGGACGGCGCGGTAGCCGTCGCGCCAGAAGGACGCCAGGTCTCCGGTGACGGCGGCGGGGCGGCCGGCGGGGGAGAGCAGGTGGATGGTGAGCGGTATGCGGCCGCCGGCCAGGGCGGGAGCCGCTGTCCAGCCGAAGAGTTCCTGCAACTTGACGGCCAGCACCGGGCGTTCGGTGGTGTAGTCGACGCGGATCTTGGAGCCGGACGGGACGGTGATGCGCTCGGGGGCCAACTCGTCCAGGCGGCCGGCCTCGCCGGTGGCCCAGGGGAGGAGGCGTTGCAGGGCCGATGTGGTGTCGATGCGGGCGAGGTCGGTGCGGCGGCGGGCGCGGGAGAGTTCGGGTTCCAGCCACTCTTCGGCGCGGTCGAGAAGTGCCTCGTCGCTGACGTCGGGCCAGGGGTCTCCGATGGCGGTACGGAGGAAGGCGAGGCGCTCGCGGAGGCCGGGGGAGGGCCAGGTCAGGACGGTGCTGATGCCCTCGCGGGTGAGGCCTTCGACCAGAGCCGCGCGGACGAGGGTGGGGTCGGGGCGGTGGAGGGGCTTCTCCGCGAGTTCGACGGCGCCGAGGGAGTCGACCCGGCGGGAGACGACTTCGCCTCGCCGGGTGTCCCAGTGGACCTCCTCGCGGGAGGTGAGGAGGGCCGCGCCCGCGAGGCGGGCGGTGTCCTCGTCCAGCGCCGCAGCGTGCAGGACGCGGGCGGAGTGCGAGCCGGCCGGGCGGTCGGCGACCGCGACGGCGAGCCAGGGCAGGGCGCCGAGCCGGGTGTCCGGGGCGAGTTCGGCAGCCGTCCCGGAGGCCATCAGGTACGGGCTGCGCTCGCCGGGGGCGGGCCGCTCCACCCGGGCGCGGGCGATGCGTTCGGGGAAGGCGAGGGCGACGACCAGGCCGGCGGCGGTGGTGTCGGGGAGCTGGGTGGCGGGCTCGGAGTCGGTGGCGCGGAGGAGGCGGCGGACTTCGTCGCGCCAGCGTCCGGCGTAGGGGTCGCCGGCGGAACGGACGCTGCGCCAGACCGCGTTGAGGTCGTCGCCGAGGGCGCGCGGGGGTTCCTCGGAGAGCAGCGCGACGATCTCGGCGGCCCGGCGCGCACCGACGGCGGGGGCGCCGTCGACGAGGGCGCGGCCCAGGCGGGGGTGCAGCCCCGTCCGAGCGAGGCGGACGCCGCGCGCCGTGGCCCGGCCGTCGGAGGAGACGGCGCCCAGGGCCACAAGGGTCTGCCGGGCAGCCGCCATCGCCCCCGCCGGGGGTGCGTCGGGCAGGGCGAGGCCGGTGGCGTTCGGGTCGCCCCAGCAGGCGGCCTGGAGGGCGAAGGAGGTGAGGTCGGCGAGGGCGATCTCGGGGGTCGGGAAGCGGGCGGCGCGGGCGTCCTCGGCCTCGTGCCAGCAGCGGTAGACGGTGCCCGGCGCCTCGCGCCCGGCGCGGCCCGCGCGCTGGCGGGCGGCGGCGAGCGAGGCGCGGACGGTGACCAGCCCGGCGAGGCCGCGGGCGTGGTCGGTGCGTGGCTCGCGGGCGAGCCCGGCGTCGACGACGATCCGTACGCCGGGGACGGTGAGGGAGGACTCGGCGACGGCGGTGGCGAGGACGACCCGCCGCGCAGCGGACGGCGTGAGGGCGGCGTCCTGGACGGACTGCGGGGCGCGGCCGTGGAGTTGCAGGACTTCGGCGGGAACGCCGTTCAACTGCCCGGCCACGCGGGAGATTTCGCCGACGCCGGGCAGGAAGCAGAGCACGTCCCCGTCCTGCTCGCCCAACGCCCGTCGTACGACGGCCGCGACGTGGTCGAGCAGCGCCCGGTCGACCCGGGTCCCGTGCGCGGGCCGGACGGCGCGCGGCGGTGGTGCCCAGACCACGTCCACCGGGTGGGACACCCCGTGGGCCTCCACCACGGGTGCGCCGCCGAGGAGTTCGGCCCAGGCCGCGGTGTCGGAGGTGGCGGAGGCGCAGACCAGCCGCAGTTCGGGCCGCAGTGCCGCCCGGACGTCGAGGAGGAAGGCGAGGGCGGTGTCGGCGTCCAGGTGCCGTTCGTGGCATTCGTCCAGGACGACGACGTCCACGCCGGGCAACTCCTGGTCGCGCTGCAGCCGTTGCAGCAGCACGCCGGTGGTGACCACCTCGACGACGGTCGAAGGCCCGACCTTGCGGTCCCCGCGCACGGTGTAGCCGACCCGCCCGCCGACGGCCTCGCCGAGCAGCCAGGCCATCCGCCGGGCGGCGGCCCGGACGGCGAGCCGGCGCGGTTCGGCGACCAGCACCCGGCGTACGGGCCGGCCGTCGGAGAGCAGTCCCGCCAGGGCGAGCGGCACCAGCGTGGTCTTGCCGGTACCGGGCGGGGCGGCGAGCACGGCGGTGCCGTGCCCGTCCAGCGCCTCGTGCAGGGCGGGCAGGGCACTGCGGACCGGCAATGAGCGCCACGCGGGGTTCAAGCGATCAGCCCCGCTCGGTGACGAAGATCGCCGTGCCGGGGATCAGCCGCCCGCGCAGCGGGGACCAGCCGCCCCACTCCTGCTCCAGTCCGGCCGGCCACTCGGGCTCGACCAGGTCGACCAGGCGGAAGCCGGCGGCGACGAGTTCGCGGACCCGGTCGCCCAGGGTGCGGTGGTGCTCGACGTAGGTGGCGGCGCCGTTCTCGTCCTGCTCGACGTACGGGGTGCGGTCGAAGTAGGACGAGACCGCGGTGAGGCCCTCGACGCCGGGCTCGTCGGGGAAGGCCCAGCGGATCGGGTGGGTGACCGAGAACACCCAGCGCCCGCCGGGCCGCAGCACCCGGTGCACCTCGCGCATCAGCCGCTCGGTGTCGGCGCTGAACGGGACGGCGCCGTAGGCGGAGCAGGCGAGGTCGAAGGAGGCGTCGGCGAAGGGCAGCACGGCGGCGTCGGCCTGGACGACGGCGACGGGCTCGACGCCCCGGCCGAGGTCGATCCGGCGGGAGTGCTGGAGCTGGCGGTAGGAGATGTCGAGGGCGACGGGGCGGGCGCCGCGGGCGGCGAGCCAGCGGGAGCACTGGGCGGCGCCGGCGCCGATCTCCAGCACGTCCTTGCCCTCGACGGAGCCGAGGAGGCGGGCGTCGGCCTCGTCCAGGCCCTCGGGGCACCAGGTGAAGCGGTCGTCGCCGAGGAACTCGCCGTGCTCGTCCTGGTACTCGTCGGCGTTGCGGTCCCACCAGTGCCGGCTGGCCCGGCTGCTCTCCCCGACGCCGGCCGCGCGGCGCACCGCGTCGTCGCCGGTGTCGTCCTCGATGCCGTCCTCGCCGACGGATGCGTCAAGATCGTGAAGGGAGGACTGGGGGGTGGTGGCCACGGTGACAATGCCCATCGCGTAGGGTATGGAGTCGCGGAAGCGCCGCTGCCGCGAGCCGGCCCTTTCAGGGCCGGGTCCTGGCGGTGGCATCCGGGGAAGGGCCCCTTCGGGCGCCACCGCGAGGTGCGCAATCGGAGGATATGGCCTGATCCGTACCGGGCTCCACCGTCTTGCCTCTTCTGGCGTTGACCGTGCCTGGCCGTCCCCGTATGCTACAAGTTGCGCTGCGGGCCTGCGCGCCTCGGACGGAGCAGGTCGCGCTCGCATCTGTCGAAGACCCCACGGTCGCAAGACGGACGCCGGTTTCTCGTTGTTCAGGGAGCACCGGTGTGCCGTGTTCTTGGCTGTCCGGCTTTCGGTGGGAGCGATACGGGCCCTCCGCGTGGCATTACCTACGACTTTCATGTCCGTACCGGAGCCCTTTTCCTAATGACGAGCCCCACCGACTCCTCCCTCAGCACCACCCCGCAGGTCGCGGTCAACGACATCGGCGACGCGGAGGCCTTCCTCGCCGCCATCGACGAGACCATCAAGTACTTCAACGATGGCGACATCGTCGAGGGCGTCATCGTGAAGGTCGACCGTGACGAGGTCCTCCTCGACATCGGTTACAAGACCGAAGGCGTCATCCCGTCCCGCGAGCTCTCGATCAAGCACGACGTCGACCCGCACGAGGTCGTCGCCGTCGGTGACAACATCGAGGCCCTGGTTCTCCAGAAGGAGGACAAGGAGGGTCGTCTCATCCTGTCCAAGAAGCGTGCTCAGTACGAGCGCGCCTGGGGCACGATCGAGAAGATCAAGGAAGAGGACGGCATCGTCACCGGTACCGTCATCGAGGTCGTCAAGGGTGGTCTCATCCTCGACATCGGCCTCCGTGGCTTCCTCCCGGCCTCGCTCGTCGAGATGCGTCGCGTCCGCGACCTCCAGCCCTACGTGGGCAAGGAGCTCGAGGCCAAGATCATCGAGCTGGACAAGAACCGCAACAACGTGGTCCTGTCCCGCCGTGCCTGGCTGGAGCAGACCCAGAGCGAGGTCCGCCAGACCTTCCTCACCACCCTGCAGAAGGGCCAGGTGCGCTCCGGCGTCGTCTCCTCGATCGTCAACTTCGGTGCCTTCGTGGACCTGGGTGGCGTCGACGGCCTGGTGCACGTCTCCGAGCTGTCCTGGAAGCACATCGACCACCCGTCCGAGGTTGTCGAGGTCGGCCAGGAGGTCACCGTCGAGGTTCTCGACGTTGACATGGACCGCGAGCGCGTCTCCCTGTCGCTGAAGGCGACCCAGGAGGACCCGTGGCAGCAGTTCGCCCGTACCCACCAGATCGGCCAGGTCGTTCCGGGTAAGGTCACCAAGCTGGTTCCGTTCGGTGCGTTCGTCCGCGTGGACGAGGGCATCGAGGGTCTGGTCCACATCTCCGAGCTGGCCGAGCGCCACGTCGAGATCCCGGAGCAGGTCGTCCAGGTCGGCGACGAGATCTTCGTCAAGGTCATCGACATCGACCTCGAGCGTCGCCGCATCAGCCTCTCGCTGAAGCAGGCCAACGAGGCCCTGGGTGCCAACCCGGCCGAGGTCGAGTTCGACCCGACCCTGTACGGCATGGCCGCCTCGTACGACGACCAGGGCAACTACATCTACCCGGAGGGCTTCGACCCCGAGGCGAACGACTGGCTGCCCGGCTTCGAGAAGCAGCGCGAGGAGTGGGAGCGCCAGTACGCCGAGGCGCAGTCCCGCTTCGAGCAGCACCAGGCCCAGGTCATCAAGAGCCGCGAGGCCGACGCCGAGGCCGCTGCGGAGGGTGGCGACGCCGTCGCCGCTGCCGCCGGTGGCTCGTACTCGTCCAGCAGCGACGAGGGCTCGGGCGCCCTGGCCTCCGACGAGGCCCTGGCCGCCCTGCGCGAGAAGCTGGCCGGCGGCCAGAGCTGAGGCTCTCGCCCCCCGCTAGCTGACAGCTAGGGAACGGGCCCCACCCGGATTCGTCCGGGTGGGGCCCGTTTCGTGTTTCCCCCACCTGTTCGCGGGCTGTCCGCAGGCTGTCCGCGGGCCTTCGTTTTCCGGTTTGACTTATGTGTGGTTTATGTGAAGGGAAATGTGAGATGAGGCTCATTACCCTGCTATAGGACGGAGTTCGGGTTGCACCTACATTGAGTGGAACTGCCCGAAAGGCTCCTCATGCGCAACCCCACCTCCGCCGCCCCCACCGCTGTGGTCGGCGGCCGGCTCGCCGCTCTCGGCCGGTTCTGCTTCCGCCACCGCCGCTGGGTGCTCGGCTTCTGGGCCGTCGTCCTGGTGGCCGGGGTGCTGATCGGCGGGCGGGTCTTCGAGGGCTCGGTGGCCGGGGCCTCCTCCGCCACCGCCGAGGCGGACCGGGGCAGCGCCGTGGTCGCCGCGGCCGATCCGGTCAAGGGCACCGTGACCGCGGTGGTGGACGGCAAGCCGGTGGACGACCCGGCGGTGCGCGCCGCCGTCCAGCGGGCCACCGCCGAGATCACCGCCCTGCCCGGGGTCGCCGGCGCGCAGGACGCGTACGGTGCCGGGCCGGGCCCGGCCGCGCTGAGGGCCGCCGACGGGACGGCGGGCCTGGTCAGCGTACGGATGGCCGGCACCGCGACCTCCGCGCAGACCGACGCCGTCACCCACCGGCTCGCCGCGCTGGACGGTGCGGGCGGGGCGCACGTGACCGTCGGCGGGGACCTCGTGCTCCAGCAGGAGGTCAAGAAGCAGACCGAGCAGGACACCCGCTTCGGCGAGATGGTGACCCTGCCGCTGACCCTGGTCGTCATGGTGCTGGTCTTCGGCGGCCTGGCCGCCGCCTCGCTGCCGGTGATCGGGGCCGTCGCCTCGGTGGGTGGAGCGCTGCTGGCCATGTTCGGTTTCAGCCGGATCATGGACATCGACACCAGCGTGCTGCCGATCGCCACCGTGCTGGGGCTGGGGCTGTCGATCGACTACGCGCTGCTGATGGTGAATCGTTTCCGCGAGGAACGGGGCCACGGCGCGGGCATCGCCGCCGCCGTCGAGCGCACGGCTGCGACCGCCGGGCGCACCGTCGCCTTCTCCGGACTGACCGTGGCCGTCGCGCTGTCCGGCCTGTTCGTCTTCACCAGCCCGGTCCTGGGCGCGGTCGCCGCGGCCGGTGTGAGCGTGGTGGTGATCGCGGTCGCGGCAGCCCTCACCCTGATCCCCGCGCTGCTCGGCTTCGCCGGCGGCCGGATCAGGACACCGACCTCGCCCGTCCCGGACGAGGGCTTCTTCAGCCGGACCGTCCGCCGGGTCCGCAAGCGGGCGGTGGCGGTGACGCTCGCCTCGGTGGCGCTGCTGATGGCGGCCGGGGCCCCCTTCCTGCACGCCGAGATGCGCAGCTCCGGCGCCGCCGTACTGCCCGTCTCCTCGGCCGGGCGGCAGGTCGCCGAGACGATCGACCAGCGCTTCCCGCAGGTCGCGTCCGCGCCGATCACAGTGGTGGTCGAGGGCGGGGCGCCGGTGGCGCAGGCGTACGCGGACGAGGTCGTCGCCAAGCTGCCCGGGGTGAGCGGGGTACGGGCGGTGACGCCGGTCGGCGACGCGGTGTCGACGGTGGACGTGCTGGTGCACGGGGACCCGCAGGGCGCCACGGCCAAGCGGGTGGTGGACGAACTGCGGGCCGACCGGGGCGGCCTGAAGACGTACGTCACCGGCGGTGCGGCCTCGGTGGTGGACTTCCAGGACGAGCTGATGTCGCGCGGGCCGTGGGCGCTGGGCCTGGTCGCGGCCGGGACGCTGGTACTGCTGTTCCTGATGACCGGCTCGGTGGTGATGCCGGTCAAGGCGCTGCTGATGAACCTGCTGTCGCTGGGCGCCTCGCTCGGCGCGCTGACCCTGGTGTTCCAGGACGGCTGGTTCAGCGGGCTGCTCGGGTTCAGCCCGACCGGCGGGCTGGAGACCTTCATCCCGGTGCTGGTCTTCGCCTTCGCCTTCGGGCTGTCGATGGACTACGAGGTGTTCCTGCTCTCCCGGATCAAGGAGCTGACCGAGCGCGGGCACGGCTGCGTCCGGGCGGTGGAGCTGGGCGTCCAGCGCAGTGGTCGGATCATCACCTCGGCGGCGCTGCTGATGGTGATCGTCTTCGCGGGCTTCGCGCTCGGGGACATGCTCATGGTCAAGCAGATGGGCATCGCGCTGGCGGTGGCGGTCGCGGTGGACGCCACCCTGGTGCGCTGCCTGCTGGTGCCCGCCGCGATGAGCCTGTTCGGCGAGTTCAACTGGTGGGCGCCGGCTCCGCTGCGGCGGCTGCACCGGCGGTTCGGGCTGAGCGAGCACGTCGACCTGCCGGAGATCGAGCGGCCCGTGACAGCGGTGATCCCGGCGCAGCGGCCGGAGCCGGTCGGGTCGGCTCAGGCCGGGTAGCGCGCTCGGGTCAGCTCAGGCGCTGGAGCAGTTCGACGCTCGCGCGCAGGTGCTCCCGTTCGGCGGTGCTGAGGCGGGACTCGATGGCGGTGGCGATGTGGTGCTCGCGGCGGGCGCGCTGTTCCAGCAGGGCGAACCGGCCGGCCTCGGTGGCGGCGATCAGCTGCTTGCGGCCGTCGGTGGGGTGGGGCTGCTGGGCGACCAGGCCGGCCTCGGACATCAGGGCGACGGTGCGGGCCATCGACTGGTGGCGCACCCGGCGGCGGTCGGCGAGTTCGGCGACGGTGTAGGAGCGTTCGTCACGGACCAGCAGGCCGAGCACGGCGGCCTGGTTGGGCGGCAGGTCGTCGTTGTCGCGCAGAGTGCGGACCAGGCTGCCGAGGGCGGCGCGCAGGTCGGCGGCGAGGTCCAGGGTGTCCTGGTGCGGGGCGTTGCTGGTCATGGGAGAAGTCTATCCGGAAGATATGCAGCAAAACTGTACAGTCATGCTGTATGGTTTTGGATATGCGAATCACCAAGTTCGGACACGCCTGCGTACGCGTCGAGCACGACGGAACCACCTTCGTCATCGACCCCGGGGCCTTCACCGACCCCGCCGCCCTGGCCGGGGCCGACGCCGTCCTGATCACCCACGAGCACATGGACCACTTCGAGCAGTCCCGGCTGCGCGCTGCCCTGGACGCCGACCCGGCGCTGCGGGTGTGGACCAACGGCGACGTCGCCGCCCAGCTGGAGGGCGTCGGGCGGCGGGTCACCGCAGTCGGCGAGGGCGACGCCTTCGAGATCGGCGGGATCGGCGTCTCGGTGCACGGCGAGTGGCACGCGGTGATCCACCCCGACATCCCGCAGGTGAAGAACATCGGCTTCCTGCTGGACGGCCGGCTCTTCCACCCCGGCGACGCCTTCACCGTGCCGCCGCACACCGTGGACACCCTGCTGCTGCCGCTCGCCGCGCCCTGGAGCAAGGCCTCCGAGGTGATCGACTACGTCCGGGAGGCGGGCTCGCGCCGGGCCGTCCCGGTGCACGACGCTACGCTCAGCCCGATCGGGCACGCCGTGCAGACCCGGCTGCTCGGGCCGGACGGGCCGGGCACCGGCTCCGAGCTGGTGGTGCTGGGCGAGGGCGAGGGACTGGACCTGGACTGACGGGTCGTGGTGGACGGGCTCGCGCCGACCGGCCCGGGTGGACGGGCTCGCGCCGACCGGCCCGGACTGACGCCCGTGGTGTCGCGCCGGTAGCCTGACGCCATGCTGAAGATCGGACTGACGGGCGGTATCGGCGCGGGCAAGAGCGAGGTGTCCCGGCTGTTCGCCGCGCGCGGCGCGGTGATCGTGGACTCCGACCTGATCGCCCGCGAGGTGGTCGCCCCCGGGACGGACGGCCTGGCGGCCGTGGTCGCCGAGTTCGGCCCGCAGGTGCTGCGGGAGGACGGCACGCTGGACCGCCCGGCCCTCGGGGCGATCGTGTTCGCCGACCCGGAGAAGCTCCGGGCGCTGAACGCGATCGTCCACCCGCTGGTGCGGGCCCGCTCCGCCGAACTGGAGGCGGCGGCCGCGCCGGACGCGGTGGTGGTGCACGACGTGCCGCTGCTCGCCGAGAACGGGCTGGCGCCGCTGTTCGACCTGGTCGTGGTCATCGACGCGGACGACGAGGTGCGGCTGGACCGGCTGGTGCGGCTGCGCGGGATGGCGGCGGAGGAAGCCCGGGCCCGGATGGCCGCGCAGGCCTCGCGGGCGGACCGGCTGGCGATCGCCGACCTGGTGATCGACAACGGCGGGGCGCTGGAGACGCTGGCGGCGCGGGTCGACGAGGTGTGGGCGGAGCTGGTGAAGCGGGCCGCGGCCTGACGCGTGGCTCCAAGCCTGCCGCCTGACGCGTGGCTCCAAGCCCGCAGCCTGACGCATGGCCTGGTTTCAGGCTGCGCGCTTGGCCGGCGGACCTCAGCCGGCGGGCCTCGGGCGGCGCCGAGCGGTAGCCGGGCCCGGACGGCGAAGCCGCCCTCGGGCGTCGGCCCGGCGTGCAGGGTGCCGCCGAGGCCGTCGGCGCGGGTGCGCATGCCGTCCAGGACGGGCACCAGCAGCACCACGGCGGTCGGCACGAGGGTCCGGACCGGTCGGGGCGGGCGCGGCAGTGGGCCGGGCAGTGGTGCGGCGAGGTCGTCGGCCGGCCGGTCGGTGGGCCGGAGCATGAGGGGCGTGCTTCCACAGGCCGACGGATCGGGGGATGACCGTCGGATCATGTGACCGATCCGGTGGCCGGAAGGGGACTTGGAGGCCGGTCGGCGGGGAAGGGAGCATGGAGTGATGAATGATCGTTTTTCCGTTGAACCGCTGACCGTCGAGCGCTTGGAGAGCTACACCCGCGCCGAGCAGGCGCAGATCCTCGGCCCCGGCGAGGACCCGTACGGCGTCGCCTACACCGGGCTGACCTTCCGCTCCAAGGACGTGCACTTCGGCATCCGGGCCGCCGACGGCCGGCTCGTCGCCCACACCGGGCTGCTCCCGATTCCGCTCACCGTCGGCGGCACCGACCTGGAGGCGGCGGGTGTCGGCGGCGTCTGCGTCGCCGCCGACCGGCGCGGCGAAGGCCTGGCGCACGCCGTGGTCGGGACCGCTCTCGACCACGGGCGCGCGCTCGGCCTCCGGTACGCGCTGCTGTTCTGCCGCCCGCCGCTGGCCGCGTTCTACCGGGGGCTCGGGTTCCGCGAGGTGGCCGAGGAGGTGACGGTCGAACAGCCGGAGGGGCGGCTCGCGGTGATGCCGCTGCGCACCATGTGGCGGCCGTTGGCGGAGGGCGCCGGATGGCCGGAGGGGCCGGTGCGGCTGCGCTCGCTGCCGATGTGACGGCCGCTCCCGGGTGACCGTCGGTCAGGCGGTCGCCGGCTCGCCCTGCGCCGCGTGGGCGACGGCGGCCGCGGCCAGGGCGCGGATCATCGGGTGGGCCCGGGTGCCGTCGCCGGACAACTCGGGCTGGAACAGCGAGGCCAGGAAGAACGGGTGCTCCGGCAGCTCCAGGACGCGGACCTGGCCGGACTCGTCCGCGCCGGTGAAGCGCAGTCCGTGGGCGCGCAGCCGGTCCAGGTAGTCGGCGTTGAGGCCGTAGTTGCAGTGGTAGCGCTCCAGGGTGCGGGTGGCGCCGAGGGCGCGCTCGGCCAGGGTGCCGGGGGTGATCACGACGGCGCCCTCGTGGCCGACCAGCGAGCAGGCGAGCGGCACGATCACCTGCTGCTCGCGCTCCGGGTCCTGCTCGCCGTGGACGGTGTCGGCGAGGCCGCAGACGTCGCGGGCGTACTCCAGCACGGCGTGCTGGAACCCGGCGCAGGTGCCGAGGAAGGGGATGCCCCGCTCGCGGGCGGTCCGGATCGCGGCCAGGGCGCCCGCCTCGCTGCGGTACGGGCTGCCGGGCAGCAGCCAGACCGCGTCGAAGCCGTCGAGCGCGCCGGGCGCCCCGGCGTCCTCGGTGGGGATCCAGTAGGCGTCCAGGACGAGCTGGTCGCGTTCGGCGAGGGAGTCGAGCAGGCCGGGGATGCGGGCGTGCGAGCGGACGGCGGGGGAGCGGTCGCCGACCAGGGCGATCCGTGGGGTCAGGTAGGTCATGCGGCTATCCTGACCCCGCACCCGAGATCAGCGCCAACGATGATTTCTTACATCTCGATCAGATCGGTTGATGACCGCCGTGGATCCGCAGCAGCTGCGCACCTTCGTCACCGTCGCCCGGCTCGCCTCCTTCTCCGAGGCGGCCCGGGACCTCGGCTACACCCAGTCCGCGGTCTCCCAGCAGATCGCCGCGCTGGAGGCGGACCTCGGCACCGCGCTGCTGGTCCGCCGCCCGGTCGGGCCGACGGTGGCCGGGCGGCGGTTGCTGGAGCACGCCGCACCGCTGCTGGTCCGGCTGGAGGCGGCGCGCGCCGACGTGGCACGCCTGGCCGGCGCCCCGAGCGCCCGACTGGTGCTCGGCGCCACCCCACTGGCGGTCGGGGCGGCACTGGGGCGCGCGCTCGGCGAAGTGCGCCGGGCGTACCCGCAGGTCGAACCGGTCGTCCGGGTGCTCGCCCAGGACGTCCTGCCCGCCCAGGTCGCCACCGGCGAGGTCGACCTCGCGCTGATCGACGGCCTGGCCGCGCCCAGCGATCCGCTGCCGCTGCCCGAGGTCGGCCCGCTGACCACCGTCGCCGTCGACGAACAGCCCGTCGCCGTCGCCCTGCCCGCCGGACACCCGCTGGCCGGCCGCGCCGGCATCGCCCTCGCCGACCTCTCGGCCGCACGCTGGCTGGACGCCCCCGACCTCACCCCGACCGCCGCCCGGCTGCGCGCCGCCGCCGGCACCGACGGCTTCCGGGCCGCCACCCGCTACCGGGGCACCGACCTGAACGGCCTACTCGCCCTGGTCGCCACCGGGCACGGGCTCACCCTGCTGCCGGAACCGGCGGTGGCCCGGGCCTCCGGCGTCGCCCACGCGCCCATCGCCGCACCGCGGTTGGTGCACCGCACCGAACTCGTCCACGGCAGCCTGCCGGAGGGGCCGGCGGCGCTGCTGGCGCGGCTGCTGGTGGTGTAGGGCGTGTCCGGTCGCCGGTTGCCGAGGGCTCCGCCGTCGCGGGCCGGACGTCTGCGGACCGTACGGATGTGGAGGGGTGGTCACCACTCGTTCACGTCCCGGGCCTGACGGTGGCAGCGCGAACGGTGCTGTCATGGGCACAGTCGCCCGGCGATCGGCCGGGCCGGCCCAGGAGAGCGCCACCATGATGCTCCGTCAGCGTCTCACCGTCGTCGCCGCGGCGGCCACCCTCACCGTCGCCGGGCTCGCCGCCGGCACCGCGCAGGCCGCCGCCCCGGCGACCCACAAGCCGGTCAAGTCCGGCTCGTTCGCGGCGAGTTGTTCGCAGGCCTACCTGCCGCTGCCCGACCCGTCCTGCACCCCCGGCGCGTACAACCCGGCGGTCACCCAGGCCACCATCGGCCAGACCATCTGCGTCTCCGGATGGACCGCCACCGTGCGCCCGCCGACCAGCTACACCAACGCGCTGAAGGCCCAGCAGATCACCCAGTACGGGTACTCGGACACCAACCTCTCGGACTACGAGGAGGACCACTTCGTCCCGCTGGAACTCGGCGGCGCGCCGCGCGACCCGCACAACCTGTGGCCCGAGCCGCGCTACGGCAACGAGCCGGCGCAGAGCAAGGACTCGGTCGAGACCAGACTGAAGAACGCGGTGTGCGGCCACAAGGTGACCCTGGACGCCGCCCGTAGCGCGATCGCCAGCGACTGGACGACGGCGCTCAGCCGCCTGGGGCTGTGAGCAGGTGAGGTGAGCGGCTGAAATGGTGCCGCCAGGCCCGTCCGGTCCCCTGTTCCGGACGGGCCTGGCGGCCGTCTGTGGGTGCGTCAGCCGCGGGTGGTGCGGTCGGTGACGGGTGGTGCGGTCGGTGACGAGTGGGACGTCGGCCGCGGGCGGTGCGTCAGCCGCAGCCCGGGAAGGCCTCGCAGAGCGGGGCCGTCATGCCGGTGGCGACGAACTTGTCCTCGGGCGCCTTCCAGGCGTCCTTCGGCTGGGCGCCCCCCTTGGTGGTCGCCCAGACGGACAGTTCGGTGACCGTCCCGCCGCTCACCACGACGTACTCGTGCAGGGTGGCGGTGGAACCGTCGGGCTGGGGGGCCGTCACGGTGGCGGCGAAGTACGGTGCGTCGGTCGCGCTGGTCACCTTCACCGTGGCGCCCGGCGCGGTCTTGGCGCAGTTCGTCACGGCGTCGGCCAGGCCGCGCTTGATCGCGCTCGCGGTCTGGGCGTTGCCGCTGCTGTGGGTCGGGTCGCCCCAGAAGTCCACGGTCTGCTGGGCCGTCCAGCGGTCCCCGCCGAAGCCGACCGCGGCCTTGGCCCGCGCCGCGCCGTCGGTGTACATGTACTCCTCGCCCTTGGGGGGCGCGGCGTGGCACAGCTCCATGCCCTTGAAGTCGACCGACCCGGTGACCGGCTTGGCGTTGGCCGCCAGCGGGGCGAAGTGGTAGGCCTCGTCCATCGGGATGCTCTTGGTGTCCATCCAGGCCTTGGCCGGAACGCCCTTGTCCTTGTCGGCGCCGGCGGTGGGCTTGCCGGTGCCGGTGCCGGTGGCGGTGCCGCCCCCGGCGGGTGCGGCGGTGGTCGGCGCCGCCGGGGCGGCGGACTTGCCGCCGTCCTGGCCGCTGTCGTCCGGGCCGCAGGCGCTCAGGGTGCCCACGCAGAGCAGGGCGGCGGCGGTGGCGGTGACCAGGCGGGTGCTGCTGCGCAACTGACGATTCCTCGGGTATCCGGTGTCGTGGATCTTGGCCGGGGCGGGGGCCGGTGGCCCGTCGGCCGCCCGTCCTCGCCGGCCGGTCGACCCGTGGCTGCGGGCGCTCGGCATGGCTGTTCCTCCCCCGTTGGTGCTGCCGTCAGGCCCCCTGGCTCCGCGGCTCACCGCTGGTCTGAGGCGTGGTCAGAGCGGTTGCTGCGTCGACGGCGGACGAAACCTATGACACGGCGGCGCCCGGAGCAAAGCGGGTTTTCTCCCGGGCGCCGGGCGAGTGCGGCAGTTGCAGCGGGCTGGTGGTGAACATGTGTGCGGGCGCGGAGTAAGCGATGGGCGGCGCGGACGCCGGGCCGGGCGTACCGGCCGGTGCCCGGCACCCGTCGGGCGCAGGGGATCTCCTTGCCGCGCGGGCCGTTCGGCGGTGGATCGTGCGCGTTCGGGGCGGCGCCGGCCGGGTGCGGCGGGGTGGCCGACACCAAGGCTTTCCCCCGGTGGCGGGCGGGTGTGATCCCACCCACGGTCGCGCTCCGGACGGTCCGCGCGGGGGGTGCGGTTCGGGTACGGCCGGGTCGGGGGGCCCGGATCCGTACCGAATCCGGACCGGACCGGGACGGGCCTGTGACGGCTACGCGTGGGTGCCCGGGACGCCGAGCTGGGCGGCGAGCCAGGGGAGGGCCTGGGCGAAGGTGGCGGCGCCGGTCTGCCAGGTGTGCTTGCCGGAGCCGACGGCGCTGGTGGTGCGGATGCCGTCCTTCCTGGCGGCCGTGTCCAGGGCCTTGGCGGACTCGATCTGGCCGTGCTCCTCGTCGCCCTGGCCGAAGTAGCCGGAGACGCCCTGGTACTTGGGGTGGTGGGCGAGCACCGTCAGCGGGTCGTGGGCGGCCCAGGCTGCCGCGTCGCCGCCGTACAGCTCCTGGACGGTGTGGTCCTTGTCGCCGATGTACGGGCCCTTGTCGCCGGAGAAGTCGCCGAAGTGGGTGAAGCGGCCGGGGTGCTCGACGACCATGTCGAAGGCGCAGGTGCCGCCCATCGACCAGCCGGCCACGCCCCACTTGTGCGGGTCGGTGGCCGCGTTGAAGGTCTTCTCGATGTACGGCGGGACGTCCTTGAGCAGGTGGCTCTCGGAGTTGCCGTGCGGGCCGTCCACGCACTCGGTGTCCACCCGGAAGCCGCCGGTGGCGTCCACGAAGACCAGGATCGGGGCGAAGCCGTTGTGCTTCGCGGCGAACTCGTCGGCGGTCTTCACCGCGTTGCCGGAGCGGATCCAGTTGTCCGGCGCCGCGAACTCGCCGCCGATCATCTCCAGCACCGGCAGCTTCGGCCGACTCTGGCTGCGGAACCAGGCGGGCGGCAGGTAGACCAGCTCCTGACGGTGGGTGAAACCGCTCGCGGTGTCCGGGATGTCGACCTGGACGATGCGGCCGGTCCTGGTCTTGCCGTGGATCGACGACACCTCGGCCAGGGTGATCTGGTCGGGCAGCGGCTGGCCGCTGAGCTCGCCGATCGCGTCGTCCACCGTCGGGTAGTAGCCGGTCGCGATGTTCACGCTGTTCGCGGCGCAGAACAGGGCCAGCAGCACCGTCGGCGCCACCAGCGCCCGCCGCCACCACCGCGCGCCCCGCCAGCCGAAGCCGAGCACGGCCAACGCCCCGACCGCCACCCCGCTCCACAGCCACACCCCGAACGGGATCGGATCGGTGATCCCGGCCAGGGTGAGCACGGCGACGGCGACGACCGCGGTGATCGCCAGCGCCGTGCCGAGCGCGATCGGTCCCCACTTGCGCTGCCAGGTCCGGTCCCGCCAGCCCACCGCGGTCACGAACAGGGCGAGGGCGGCGGCCTGGACCGTCCAGGGGAACCAGCCGTCGAGCAGGGAGACGTTCATGCGCGGAGGCTAGGGGCGGCGGATGAGAGGAGGCTTAGAGCCTGACCGTCCGCTGGAGGTGGCCTGGGAGCCGGCTGGGAGCCGGGCCGTCCCGCGCTCATCTGACCACGCAACAGTCATGACCGGGTTGCTTTTTTAACCAAGTAAAGTTTCTATGGGTGGCATGGAACAGAAAGACATCCCTCCCGTGCTCGTGACCGGGGCGACGGGCCGGGTCGGCCGCATCGTCGTCGACCAACTCCTCGACGCGGGCGTACCGGTCCGCGCCCTCACCCATCGCCCCGAGGCGGCGGCGACGCTGCCGGCGAAGGCCGAGGTCTTCATCGGCGACCTCACCGTGCCCGAGTCGCTCGGCCCGGCCTTGCAGGGCGCCGGAGCGGTCTTCCTGGTCTGGACCGCCCCGCCGCAGACCGCCGCGGCAGTCGTCGAGCGGCTGGCGGCCCACGTCCGGCGGGTCGTCTTCCTCTCCTCCCCGCACCGGACGCCGCACCCCTTCTTCCAGCAGCCCAATCCCATGGCGGCGCTGCACGCCGACATCGAGCGGCTCATCGCCGGCACCGGACTCGAGTCGACGATCCTCCGGCCGGGGATGTTCGCGTCGAACACGCTGGCCTGGTGGGCGCCCGCGATCCGGGCCGGCGAGGTCGTCCGGTGGCCTCACGGAGCCGCCGAGACGGCACCGGTCGACGACCGCGACGTCGCGGCCGTCGCGGCGCGGACGCTCTGTCGGGACGGATACGTCGGAGGCGACTACGTCCTCACGGGCCCCGAATCGCTCACCCAAGCCACGCAGGTGGACGTCATCGGCGACGCCCTGGGGCGCCGGATCGCCTTCGAGGAGATGACGCCGGACGAGTTCCGGCGCCTGTCGGAGGGCGCGGTGCCCGGTTCGGTCGTCGACATGCTGCTCGCCGCGTGGAGCGCGGCGGTCGGACGGCCCGCGTACATCACCACCGCTGTGGCCGACATCCTCGGGACGGCGCCGCGAGCGTTTCGTCAGTGGGCCGCCGACCACGCCACCGCGTTCACGGAGGCTCCGTAGCCTCGTCGACCGCGCCCTGGGCCCCGGCGGCGGCCCCCGGTCCGTAGCCGCCCCGGCCCTCGCCCTGAGGGCGCTCCACCATCGAGCAGGTCGGCCGGCTGGAGGCCCTCGGGGTGGTCTGGTGGGCCGGGCCGGTTTCGGGACGTGACATGGTGTCCCGTGAAGGCATCAACCCGACACCATCCACCAGGAGGTCCCGTATGAGCAGCGGCGCAGCGTCACCCGAGAACCCGGAGAACACCGAGAACACCGAGAGCCCCGAGAGGTCGGAGGCCGGCCAGGCCACCGAGGTCCCCGCGGCCGCCGCCCAGGACGACGTCAAGGCCCAGTTCCTCGCCGCGCTGGAGCGCAAGCACGGCGCCAAGGGCGGGAGCACGGCCGGCGGTCCGAACGGCGATTCGAAGATCCATGGCGCGCACGCCGCGGCGGGCGGCAAGCGCAACTTCCGCCGCAAGAGCGGCGGCTGACCGCTCCGGTGCGCACCGGAGCGCACGGGAGCGCACCGGAGAAGCGGCCGGGCCTCGGCGGGGCGGGCAGCGCCGGGGCCGGACCGGTTCGGGTGTCCGGGTGCCCCAGCACCGGGGCGCCGGGCGTGGTCAGACGGTGAAGTCGGCGTGCGGGGTGCCGCGCTCCCAGACGGTCTCGAAGGCGGCGGAGACGAGCTTCACCACCGCCGGGTCCTCCGAGTACTCGTGGCCGGCCCAGTCGCCGTCGCCGGTGAACCAGTGGAACAGCACCTGGCGGTCGTCGACCAGCCAGAGGTCGTTGCCGGGCAGCGGGATGTCGGACGCCAGCCGTCGGGGCAGCCAGCGGACCTGCTCGCCGGCGGCGAGGTTCACCGGGGTGAGCGCGTGCTCCCAGCGGATGTAGTCGGTGACGGGCTCGGAGACGATCCTCGCGCGGCGCAACTCGACGCCGCGGCCGACGGTCTCCCGGACCAGCGGCACCCAGCCGGCCCACCAGGCGGAGTCCGGGTCCGTGTCGGCCGTGCCGGAGCGCTTGAACTCCTCGAACTCGGCGGCTTCCTGGGCGACTCCGTAGGCGTCGCGCATTTCCAGGTGGACGGCCGTACGGCGGGCGCTCCTCAGCAGGGCGGAGTAGTCGGGCACGATCTCGGTCATCGGAGGCCTTTCGCGGGATCGGGTGGCAGGTAGGTGTGGGCGCCGGCCGTGAGGCGGCGGAGGGCGGCGTGGGCGGGCGGGCCCCAGGTGGGCTTGCCGCCCGGGCGGCCGCTCAGGCCCGCCTCGCCGATGTGGATGCCGCCGAGGGCGCGCAGGACGGCCCAGCCGCGGGCGCGGCGCAGGGTGGCGGGGTCGCGGGTGGGGCGGTAGGCCTGGTGGAAGAGGGCGGCGGCGCCGTCCGGGAGCAGGGACCAGGCGGCGGCGAGGTCGCCGGCCGGGTCACCCGCGCAGAGTTCGCCGAAGTCGATGACGCCGCAGAGCGTGCCGTCGGCCGTGAGGACGTTGGCCGGGTGGAGGTCGCCGTGGATCCAGAGGGTCGGAGGGCGCGCCGAGGCGTCGGGGTGCCGGGATCGGCAGGGGCAGATCCGGCGGGAGGGCGGGTAGCCAGGCATGTTCCTTGCGCAGCAAAGCACCTGCCGACTCGGTGGCCCAGGGCAGCCGGACGGCGAGGTCCTCGCCGAGGCGCCACATCTGGTTGTCCCAGCCGCGCGCGCCGAGGCGCAGGGGGAGAGCGGCGAGATCGGGGTGCTGGTCTCGGAGGAGTTGCCGGACCAGGTCTGCGGTGATCTCGATCTCGGTACGGGGCATGAGGGGAAGGGTAGTTGGGGGCGGGGTCGGGTGTGGGTCAGTTGCGGTGGGGGGTGTTGGGTGCGGGTCGTTTGGCGCGCGGGGGTCGGGTGCGGGTCAGTTGGGGCGCGGGGTGTCGGGGGCCGGGATCTCGGGGGCGGTGGGGGCCGTCCAGCTGGCCAGGACCTGGAGGGACTGGGCGGTCGGGGAGTTCGGCTCGACGTTGTAGACGCAGAGGGTCTGCTCGCTGTCGCCGGGCGTCTGGAAGGACTCGTAGGAGAAGTGCAGGTCCCCGACCAGGGGATGGAGGTAGTGCTTGGCGCCGTGGGTGCGGCGCAGCACCCGGTGGTCGTTCCACCAGCCGGTGAACTCCGGTGCCTGGAGCATGAGTTCGCCGACCAGGTCGGCGAGCTGGCGGTCGTTGGGGTAGCGCCCCGCTTCGAGGCGGAGGACGGCCACCGTCTCGGCGGCGATCCGCTCCCAATCGCCCACGCTCTCGCGGGCCTTGGGGTCCAGGAGGTAGTAGCGGGCCAGGTTGCGGCGGTTCGCGGGCAGCGCGTCGAAGTCGGTGAGGACCTCCCGGGCGAGCCGGTTGGAGGCCAGCACGTCGGTGCGTCGGCCGAGGATGAACGCCGGTACGTGGTTGAGGGTCTCCAGCATCAAGTGCAGCCCGGGGCGCACCCGTTGGGCTCTCGCCGGTGTGCGGCGGGTGGTGGGCCGGGTGTCGGAGTGGAGGAGGTCGGTGAGGTGCTCGCGTTCGGTGTCGTCCAGGCGCAGGGCGCGGCTGATCGCGTCCAGGACTTCGGCGGAGGGGTTGAGGGCCCGGCCCTGCTCCAGGCGGGTGTAGTACTCGGAGCTGACGCCCGCTAGCCGGGCCACCTCGTCCCGGCGCAGGCCGGGCACGCGCCGCACGCGGCCGTCGGCGGGCAGTCCGGCCTCCTCGGGGGTGACGCGGGCGCGGCGTGAGCGGAGGAAGCCGGCGATTTCCTTGGTGCGGTCCATGGGTCCATTGTCGGTGGGGCGGTGGTGGTGCGGGCGGGCGTGGGTGGTCCTGGCGGTACCAGTCAGGGCAGGGCCAGTTATGGCGTCCTGCGATGCCCGTCCGGGGGTTGTACTGGATCTGCGGTCGACGGAGAGCGGCCGGCGGAACTCCCAAAGCCCTTGGAGGGTAAGCAACATGTCCACGAACACCACGTCCCAGTCGCTTGCCGGTCGCGTCGCCGTCGTCACCGGGGCTTCGAGCGGCATCGGTGCGGCGTCTGCGGAGAAGCTGGCGGCGCTGGGCGCCCGGGTCGTCGTCCTGGCGCGGCGCGCCGACCGGCTGGCGGAGCTGGTCGAGCGGATCGAGAAGAACGGTGGACGGGCGGTGGCGATCGCCGCCGACGTGACCGATGTCGAGGCACTGAAGGCCGTCGCCGAGCGGGTGGAGCAGGAGTTCGGCGGGGCCGACCTGCTGCTGAACAACGCGGGGGTCATGCTGCCCGCCCCGATCGAGGAGCTGGCGACGGACCAGTGGAAGCAGCAGATCGATCTGAACATCACCGGGCTGATGAACGCGATCGGTGTGTTCACCCCGCAGTTGGTGAAGGCTGCGGCCGAGCGCGGGGTGGCGGACCTGATCAATACGTCGTCGATCGCGGCGCAGAACATCTTCCCCACGTTCGCGGTGTACGCGGGGACGAAGGCGTACGTCAGCCACCTGTCGCGGACCCTGCGGGCGGAGCTGGGCGCGAAGAAGGTGCGGGTCTCGGCGGTCGAGCCGGGCATCGTGGCGACGGAACTGCAGAGCCACGTGACGGATCGGGGCGCGCTGGAGTGGCTGGAGGGCTCGAAGGAGACCATGGAGTGGCTCACGCCGGAGGACGTCGCGGAGACGGTCGGCTTCATCGCCACCCTCCCGCCCCGGGTCAACCTCCAGCAGGTCACGGTGATGCCGACCGGCCAGGCCAGCTGACCGGCGGTGTGCAGGAGTGACGACGGGCGGCCCCGCGCACTGCGCGGGGCCGCCCGTGTGGTGCTTCAGGGGGCGGTGGGGAAGTCGTCGGAGCGGATGCTGGCGATGAAGGATTCGCTATTGAACGCGTTCAAATATACTGCGAGGATGATGCTCCTGTTGGAGCTGCCGAAGGGGCGGAGTGGCCATGGGTGCCGTGCTGAGAACCGAGAGCGCCCTGGCGTGGTTCCTTCGGGCGGCCGTCCGCTATCTGTTCGCCCTCGGCTGTGGATGGAGTGTCGCGGCCGGTGGTTGCGCGCTCTGGCTGGCACATACCGGTGAGCTCTCCGGACCGGAGTTCCTGACCGGCTTCATCGAGCTGGGGCTGTTCCTGTTCGGGTGGTTCGGCGTGCCGTCGCTGCTGTTGCTCCTCCTCTCCGCGCCGAAGAGGGAGAGCGAACTCCATCGGCCCGTCGTCACTGTCCTGTGGTGCGGACCGCCGATGTTCTGGGTGCCGTTCGTCGGCGGGTGGGCGCTGATCGGCATTCTGTTCCAGATCGGCTTCGCCGCCTTCGTGCTGCCCTTGCCGCGCCTGCTGATCGTCCCCCGACCGGCCCGCCTCTGATGATGAGCCCACGCCCGCCGACGGCCGAGGCGGCGCCAAACAGTGTCCTCGAACCCCGCCGGGTTGCCGGTCGGGGGCAGGCATGAGCTGCGGAGGTGGACGTGTACTCGCTCACCGGCTCGGAGACGATGCGGGCACGGCGGATCTCCACACGACGGCCGACGGTCTCGGCGATCACGTCCAGCCAGGGCCGCCACCAGGAGGCCCGACTGTCCGGGTCCAGGCGGTGGCCGGCCCGCCACCCGTGGAGGGCCGGGGCGTCCTGCATGTAGCCGTCGCGCATCTCAAGGTGAAGCGCCGAGTACTGGGCGTGCCGCAGCAACTCATCGATCTTCGGAACGCCCTGCGACATCACAAGCCTCCGTCAGCGTCGGCACCGCGCGGGCGGGAGCCGGTCTGGAACGGGCGGCCCCGCGTGATATGCGGGGCCGCCCGTGTGGTGGTTCAGAGGGCGGTGGGGAAGTCGTCGGAGCGGATGCCGGCGATGAAGGATTGCCAGCTGGAGGGGTCGAAGGTGAGTGCGGGGCCGTGCGGGTCCTTGCTGTCGCGGACGGCGATGGCGCTGACCAGTTGGCCGAACTCGACGCAGTTGTCGTTCGGGTTGCTGGCGCTGGACTTACGCCAGGCGATGGGGAGCGTCGAGGCGACTTCGATGCAGTCGCCCCCGAGGGATTGCTGTAGCTGCTCTTGCGCCAATTCAGGTCGGCTGACACGTGGAGGACCCCCTGAGGCTGCGAGTTGGGAGTGGGCTGCCCCGCGCGGCGCGGGGCAGCCCACGGTACTGACTCAGCTGGTGGTCGGGAACTCGCCCGCGCGTATACCGGCCATGAACGCCTGCCAGGCCTCGGCTGAAAAGCGGAGGGCCGGACCGTGGAGATCCTTGCTGTCACGGACCGGGACTATGTTGGCGAAGCCGTCGGCGATCTCGACACAGTCACCCTGGCCATTGCTATACGTACTCTTGCGCCAGTTGGCTTCATGGAGATCTTGATTCACGGGGAGTACTCCTCTGCGACTTCCCTCAACCATGCGATGGACCTCTCGGGTTGGACCGATGACGCCATAAGACGGTGGAAGGCATCCTCATGGCGGGCGATCTCGTGAGGCCGCTCCGAGTAGATGCTGCTGGTGGTCGCCTCGGAATACGCCACGCTGCCGGGGATGTCATTGAACGAGAGGATGGAGAACGAGGCGCCCATCGCCGCGTGTGCACCAGCGGAGAACGGCAGAACCTGGATCGTGACGTTGGGTCGCTCGTCCGCCATGGCGGCGAGATGGCGCAGTTGCTCAGCCATGTTCTGACTGCCACCGACCGGTCGCCGTATGACGGCTTCGCCGATGATCGCCCACAGTTGCGGAGGCTCATGGCGATCGAGAATCTGCTGGCGATCCATTCGTAGGGCGACGCGCCGTTCGACCTCTTCGGTGGACTCGGTTGGGTTCATCGCCCGGATCACATGCCGCGCGTAAGCCTCGGTTTGCAGCAGCCCCGGGACCAATTCGCACTGGTAGGTCTCGATCTTTGCGGCATCCGACTCGAAGCCCACATAAGCGCGGAACCAATCCGGCAAGGCATCGCCGTAGGCGTGCCACCAACCCTGTTGCCGGCTCTGGCGAGTCAGGTTGAGGAAGCGCTTCACCTCATCGGGTGAAGTGACGCCGTAGTGGGCCAAGAGCTTCGTGGCGTCGCGCTCTTGTAGTGGTACGAGCCCGCTCTCGATGCGGCTCAGCTTCGAAGCGGACCAACCCAGCACGGCGGCGACGTCCTTGGCGTTCATCTCGCACGACGCGCGCAACTTGCCGAGCTCGCTGCCGAGCCTACGCCGCAGCACGGTTGGACTGCTCATGCGTCACACTCCCTGGCTGGTCGCTTCCTTGCATAGTTTGCCATCACTCCCGGAGTCCAATCGCGGCTCATGATCAAGCAATTGCTTGGCGCGAGCAGTTGCATGCAATTGCTTCGCCAGGGCATGCTACAGGGAGTAGTCCTTCGGGTCGCCTGAGTGATCACGACTGGTCTACCGCCGGGCATTCCTTTGTCTCCGCCCGGTCGTCGCATGGCTTCAACCCCTCTCCCTGGAAGGTGACTTCGCCATGTCTCGAACCTCCTCCACCGTCTGGCTCCCGCGCAGCCGCCGCTCGCCCGCCATCGCGCGCCAGGGGCTCGCCGTCCTCCTCTCCTCCACCTCCCACGGGAGCCGGCTCCTCGACTCCGGGCTCGTGGTCACCACCGAGTTCGTCACCAACGCCGTCCTGCACGGCACCCCCATCGGGCACCTCATCTCTTCTCGCTCGACGTCGACCCCTCCCGGCTCCGCATCGAGGTGCACGACGCCCGGGGTGACCGCCTCCCCGCCCTCGCCGCGCCCGGTCTCGACGGCGAGAGCGGGCGCGGCCTCCAGCTCGTCGACTCGCTCGCCGACCGCTGGGGCTGCAGCCCGCGACGGCCCATCGGCAAGATCGTCTGGGACGAGGTGGCGGCGTGAGGGCCGATCACGAGATCCGCATCGAACTCCCGGGCCTCCGGCCGCCGGCCATCCGCACCCTGACCCCCGAGGCCCTCGAAGCCCTCTGGAACTCGATCTGCTTCCGCCCGATGTCCCGGCCGCAGCGCGAGTTCTGCGAACTCGCCCTGACCGGCCCCGGCGTGGAGCGTCGCGTCATCCGTCACCTGGCCGCGAACCCCGCCCTCGCCCTCCCCTTCGGGGACTGCGAGCTGCGCATCAGCTGGGCGAACCCCGACGAGGAGTCCGCGTGATCGACCGCCTCCGGGGCTGGTGGTTCCACCACTGCTCCCGCGCTCCCGTCGCTCGCCTCCTCCGGGCTGAACGGCGGCGCCTCGAAGCCGAGTTGGCCCGTCGCCTGCCCGCCGCCTCCGCCGCCGTCCGGCGGCGGGTGCTCGCCGGGCTCGGGGAAGGTGAGTCCACCTGATCGCCCCCGCCCCCGCGTGCTAAGTTTGAACGTGTTCAAATGAGTGGGGGAGAGATGACCGTGGTGCCCGCGAGTGCGCGCTGGCTGGCCGGGGCGGCGAGTGCCGTCTTCCTGGTGCCGCTCCTTCCCCTTGCGGGGGCGTACGGGGTCGGCCTGCGGCTCTTCCTGGCCGCAGTCGGGCTGCTGACCGCCGCCGCCTGCGCCGTCCCGGTCCTCTACCGCCGCCGGGACCGGTTCCGGGTCGCCTGCGCCGCAGCCGGGTTCACGGTCGCCGCCGTGTGGCTGCCGCTGCTGATCCTTGGCCTCCTGGCCGTTCTCTCCCTGGGTGGCTGGGCCTGGTTCCTCGCGTTCCTGTTCATGCCGGTTGCGGCGATCACCGCGCTGATCGCCGCGTTCCAGCGGGCCCGTGGGCCCGAGTGCGGCCGGGCGGCGGTCGCTCTCGGGTGGATCGCCGCAACGGCGTCGGCGGTCGGCTGGTTCCCGCTCGCCGTTTAGCCGGCGCTCGGCGCCGGACGATCCGGTCGAGGCCGGTGGCGAGGCCGGACGTGACCGCCTCGCGATGCTGCGGGGGCTCCGCAGGCAGGTCGCTCGTGGGCTGCACGCCCCGGTCGGGGGGCGTGGAGCCGGCGCGGGGTGCGCAGGAAGTTGCCGATGTGGGCAGGGGCTGGGGTGCTGATGCGGTCGGATCCGAAGTGGTGGGCGACCGGCTCCAGTCGACGGCGCCGCGTTCGCTCAGGTCGGTGGGGGTGAGGGTCCGGGCGATCGTCCGGACCCTCACGACGAGGTGTTCCTGGCTGCGCCGGGCCGGCCCGCCGTGGTCTCAGTGGCGGCGCGGCCGGCCCGGGTGATGCAGAACAACGACGATCCGGCGCTGCTGGAGCCGCACGGGGCCGGCCACGCCTGGCCGCCCGGCACCGGCCGGATGCCGGACGACTCGTAGGCGGTGGTCAGGCCCCCTTCGGTCAGTACGGGAGCGGGCGGTTCTCGCGGGCCCACAGCTGTTCGGCCTCGCTCCCGGTAGGTGGCGGGGAGATGCCGTCCATCATCCACAGGTCGCGGGGTGTCTCGTCGATGTGGAACTCGCAGTACAGGCCGCGCTCGGTGGTGTGGGGCGCGAGGACGGCGGCGAGGGCCTCCCGGGTGCGGCGGCGCAGGTCGGGTTCCTCGGCGTGCCGGGCGATGTGCTCGACGACGATCCGTACGGCGTTCTGGGTGGGCCGGGTGCCGACGTGGAAGGAGTCGGCGCCGATCTCGTGGAAGAGCGTCATCACGTAGAACTCCGGTAGCCCGAAGCGGGTGTAGATCCCGGTGATGTCGGCGGCCATCCGCTGCTTCTGCTCGGGGCTGTAGGTGTCGCGCGGGTGGTAGACGTGCCACAGGGGCATGGGTGTTCTCCTCGGTGGTGTCGGGGTGGGGCGGGGCTCAGCGGCGGAAGGGGATGGTGAGGCCCTCGACCGGGCCGGAGAGCGCGGACTTGAGCGCCCGGGTGACGTCGTCGACGAGGACTTCGCTCTCCCCGCGCTCGACGCCGTCCAGGACGATGCGGGCCACCTCGTCCGCCGGGAGCTTGTCGACGGGCAGGGCCGCGACCATGTCGGTGTCGGCGAAGCCCAGGTGCACGCCGACGACCTGGGTGTGCTGGGCGGCCAGCTCCAGGCGCAGGGAGTTGGTGAGCGACCACAGGGCCGCCTTGGAGGCGCCGTACGCAC
The DNA here is from genome assembly GCF_055560495.1 of Kitasatospora sp. NPDC023176. NCBI lineage: Bacteria > Bacillati > Actinomycetota > Actinomycetes > Kitasatosporales > Streptomycetaceae > Kitasatospora > Kitasatospora sp. NPDC023176. The sequence continues at coordinate 66,595 of NZ_JBVHIP010000024.1, forward strand.
CGGAACCCGCGCCCCAGGACAGCGCGGAGTGGATGTCGACCAGCGCCCCGCCGCCGCGGGCGGCCAGCACGGGCGCGAAGGCGCGGGCGATGCGCAGCGGGCCGAGGACGTTGGTGTCGAAGGTGGACCGGACGTCCTGGAGGTCACCGGTCAGCAGCGGTCCGGGGTGCAGGACGCCGGCGTTGTTGAAGACGAGGTCGACGTCCTGCACCCGTTCGGCCAGGGCGGCGACCGAGGCGTCGGAGGTGACGTCCAGGGCGAGCGCCTCGACCCGCTGGTCCTCGGTGAACGAGGAGGGGGCGGGGGTGCGGGCGGTGGCGTAGACCTTCGCCGCGCCGCGGGCCAGGAGTTCCCCGACGAACGCCCGGCCGAGGCCGCGCAGGCCTCCGGTGACCAGGGCGGTGGAGCCTTCGATCACGGTCATGTGTCTGTTCCTCGCTCTCGGGAAGGGCGGTGCCCCGCGCTCGGGGCGATCGCCTCGTTTAGATTATTACCATCATCTAAAGTGGGCAGGGAAGCCCCCGGTGCGAGACAGTGGGTGCACCACCACAGGACGACGAAGGGAGCGCGGACATGCCCCGCGTCTCACGCGCCGAGGCCGAACGCCACCGGCAGGAGGTCATCGACCACACCGCCAGGCTGATCCGGGAGAAGGGATCCGACCAGGTCAGCGTCCCCCAGGCGATGGCCGCCGCCGGGCTCACCCACGGCGGCTTCTACCGGCACTTCTCGTCCAAGGACGACCTCGTCGCCCAGGCCCTCACCGCCGCCTTCGCCGAACGCCGCGAAGCCATGGACCGCCTCGCCGACGACCGAGGGGATGCCGACGAACGGCCCACCCCCCGCGCCGAGTTCCTCGACCGCTATCTCTCCGCCCTGCACCGCGACCACCCCGGCCAGGGCTGCGCCGCCGCCGCGCTGGCCGCCGACGCGGCCCGCGCCGAACCCGGCGCGCCGCTGCGCACCGCGTTCACGGCCGGACTGCGCGACCTGGTCGACGGCTTCCGCCAACTGCCCGACCCCGCCGGGCGGGAGGCCGCGCTCGCCGACCTGTCGACCATGGTCGGCGCCCTCCTGCTCGCCCGCGCGAGCGACGACGAGGCGCTGTCCGTCGAACTCCTCGCCGCCGCCCGCCACCGCCTGACGGCAGCGGAGGCGGATGCGTAGGCTCAGCCCGCGAAGCGCTCCCGCAGCGCGGCCAGCCCTGTGGTGAAGACCCCGTGCACGCGCTCGGTGGACTCCTCGCGGTGCTCCGCCCCGATGTCGTACGTGACGCCCCACTCCACGAAGCCGGCGCCCAGCTCCGTCACCGGGGTGACCCGCAGGGTGGCCCGGTAGCCGTTGAAGTGGAAGGTGCCGTCGGGGAAGCTGTAGGTGTAGCTGCGGGCCTCGTTGTCGTAGGCGACCAGCGTCTCCGTCAGCACGACGCCGTCGAGGTCGAACACCCGGACCGTGCCGATCGCGTTGCCCGTCAGCCCGTTGCCGAGCCGGCTCGCCAGCAGGTGCGGGTGCCAGTCGCCGAGAGCGTGGAAGTCCCCGACCAGCTCCCAGACCCGCTCGGCCGGAGCCTCCACCACCGTGCTGACCGTCATGACCGCCATGGTCCTCGCCGCCTCTCGTCCGCCTGTTTAGGGATCACCCCGACGGTACGTCAGCTCCCGGTGCCGGCGGGCAGGCCGTGCGGCGGCGGGTCGTAGGATCGACGATCATGGACCCCCGTACCGGACTGATCGCCGTTCCGCCCGGCCTCGTCACCCTCTCCGACCGTCGCACCCAGCGCAGTTGGAGCGTCGAGGTGGCCGCGTTCGAGCTGGCGCCGTGTCCGGTCACCCGCGAGCAGTACGAGGGCGCCGCCGGTGACCGCCGCCCCGCGCACAGCGTCTCCTGGCTGGACGCCGTCCGGTACTGCAACGAGCTGTCCCGGCGCGAGGGCCTCACGCCCGCCTACCGACTCGACGGCGAGGACGTGGCCTGGGACGGCACCGCCGACGGCTACCGGCTGCCCACCGAAGCCGAATGGGAGCACGCCTGCCGCGCCGGAACGGACGGCCCGCGCTACGGCCCGCTGGACGAGATCGCCTGGCACCGCGGTAACTCGGGCGAGCGCCCGCACCCCGTCGGCGAGCTGCGGCCCAACGCGTACGGGCTGTACGACCTGCTCGGCAACGTGTGGGAGTGGTGCTGGGAGCGCTACGACCCCGAGGTGTACGGCAGTTACCGCGTCCTGCGCGGCGGCGGCTGGTTCGACGAGCACTGGAGCTGCCGCGCCTCCGTGCGCCGCCGCAGCCACCCGACCCTGCGGATCGACGACGTCGGCTTCCGGCTCGCCCGGTCGACCGCGGCCTGAGGAACGGTCGGGCGAACCGGCGCGTTGGCGCCCTCGTGAACCCAGAGAAGATCGTCCTCCGCCCGATGGCCGAAGCCGACCTCCCCGCCCTGGGCGGGATGCTGAACGACCCTGAAGCGCTGGGCGAGTTCCAGTGGTACGGCTGGTCCGACCCCGAGCGCTTCCGCCGCCGCTGGGCCGAGAACGGGCTGCTCGGCGAGGAGCAGTGGATCTTCGCCGTCGCCACCGAGGGCGAGTTCCTCGGCTTCGTCGCCGCCACCCGCAAGGGCGCCCGGCCGACCGCCCCGTACTGGAGCCTCGGCGCTCAACTGCTGCCGCGGGCCCGGGGGCGGGGCATCGGCACCGAGGCCCAACGGCTGCTGGTGGATTACCTGTTCGCGCACACCCCGGTGATGCGGCTGGAGGCGGACACCGAGGCCGACAACCTCGCCGAGCAGCGCGTGCTGGAGAAGCTGGGCTTCACCCGCGAGGGGGTGCACCGGGCGATGGCCTTCCGGGGCGGGGAGTGGCGCGACATGGTCTACTACAGCCTGCTGCGCACCGACCCGCGCCCGTGGTGACCGGTCAGCCGACCCCGAACCACTCCTCGGCGAGATCGTCCAGCGTCCGCGCCGATGGCTTCAACTCCCTGAGGTACCAAGGCAGATCGCTGTACACGTGCAGCAGGGTGTACGCCATCAGCAGGCGAGGCTCGAAGGGGCGGCCGTAGGCGGTGAGCAGCTGTCCGAGCAGCTGCGGGTCGGCGCGGGTGGTGAACAGGCCGACGGCGACCAGGTCGTAGGCCGGGTCGCCGATCATCGCGGGTTCGAAGTCGATCAGGCCGGTGAGCCGCCAGCCGCCGGCCGGGTCGGTGATCAGGTGCTCGCGCATGAACTCGGTGTGCAGCAGGGCGCGTTGCGGGGTGCGGGGGAGCGGGGCGGCGGCGAGGAAGTCCGGGATCTGCTCCCACCAGGCCTCGGGCAGGCCGCGTTCGCGCTGGCGGGCGACGGCGCCGGCCCGCTGCCCGTCGAGGAAGGCGGGCCAGTCGCCGGGGCGCAGCACGTCGGCGAGCGGTTCGGCGTCCAGGGCGTGCAGGGCGGCGAGTGCCTCGCCGCAGTCGCGGGCGATCCGCTCGCGGTCGGCCCGGGGGATGCCCGGCCAGGCGGGGGCGAGGCCCTCGCCGTGCAGACGGGACATCAGCACGTAGCGCCAGCCGTTGACGTACTCGCCCACCGCCCGGACCGCCGGGGTGGGGATCGGCAGCGCACCCCGCAGCCGGGCGAGGACGCGTCCCTCGGCGAGGCCGTCGCGGGCACTGGCGGCCGGGAACAGCTTGAGCACGTGCTCCCCGCCGACCGCGTAGACCGGGACGGACCCCTCCGCGAAGCGCTCCAACGGCTGCCCGCCGACGCCGAGGCGCGCGCACAGCGCCTCGGCGCCCGGGCGCATCACCGACTCGTCGGGGATGACCGCGTCCCACTGCTCGTCCGTCTCCACCAGGGGCAGCATGCCCGCACCGTAGGCATGCCGACGGTCGTGCGGCAAGGGCTTTTCAGTGCGCCGCGTCGCGCCGGGTGCCGCAGGCCGCGGCGGCCGCCGGCTCCGGCTCCGGGCCGGTGTCCGGGTCGCGGGTGAGCAGGTAGCGGGCGCCGGGGCCGGCCTGGGCAGCGCGGTCGTCGGCGTTGTAGAGGGCGCAGCGGGTGAGCGAGAGGCAGCCGCAGCCGATGCAGCCGGTGAGCTTGGCCTTGAGCCGCTCCAGTTCGGCGATCTGCTCGTCGATCCGGGTCTGCCAGGACGCGGCGACGCCGTCCCACTCGGTGCCGCTGGGGGCCGGGCGCTCGGGCAGCCGGTCGAGGGCGACCCGGGCCTCGTCCAGCGAGAGGCCGACCCGCTGGGCGGCCCGGACGAAGGCGATCCGGCGCAGCGTGCCGCGCGGGTAGCGGCGCTGGCCACCGGCGGTGCGGGTGGCGTGGATCAGGCCGAGGCCCTCGTAGTAGCGCAGCGCGGAGGCGGCCAGCCCGCTGCGGGCGGACAGCTGCCCGATGGTGAGCAGGTCGCCGGGGCGCGGGACGGCGGTGTGGCCGGCGTCGGGTGTCGCGGTCATGGGGACTCACTGTAGCCGCTTGACCTCAAGTTCGCTTTAAGTTGCACGATCGACGCATGACGACGCAGACGACCGTGAACACCGGCACGGAATCCGTGAACGGGGCCCGCTTCGAGGACCTCCAGCCGCTGATGGCCCTGATGACCGGCGACGAGAAGCACGACGTCGCGGCCACCTCCACCCTGGACGCGCTCTGGGTGCTGTACGACCGGGTGCTGCGGGTCGCCCCGGACACCGCCGAGGCCCAGGACCGCGACCGCTTCCTGCTCTCCAAGGGCCACGGCCCGATGGCCTACTACGCCGTACTCGCCGCCAAGGGCTTCATCGACCCCGCCGTGCTGCCGAGCTTCGGCGGCTACGACTCGCCGCTCGGCTACCACCCGGACCGCACCCTGCTCTCCGGCGTGGAGATCTCCTCCGGTTCACTCGGACACGGCCTGCCGCTGGCCGTCGGCACCGCGCTCGGCCTGCGGGCCCAGGGGCTGACCGACCCGGCGGTGTGGGTGCTGGTCGGTGACGCCGAGTTCGACGAGGGCTCCAACCACGAGGCGGTGGCCTTCGCCGGCGCCTACGGCCTGGACCGGCTGCACGCGGTGGTGATCGACAACTCCTCGGCCACCCACGGCTGGCACGGCGGGATCGCCCAGCGCTTCGCCTCCGCCGGCTGGTCGACCGCGACGGTGGACGGCCGCGACCACGAGGCGCTGCACCGCGCGTACACCACCGCCCACCCGGGCCGCCCGCACGTGGTGGTCGCCCGGGTCGAGCCGAAGAACTCCTGACCGCGCCGAGCACTCCTGGCCGCGCCGAGCACTCCCGACCGCCCCGAGCACTCCTCGCCGCCCCGAAGAGCGCCCGATCACCCCCGTACGCCAAGTCATCCACAGCGAAAGGCACTTCACCGATGGACACCATGCGCGAGCGCTTCATCGACGTCACCTCCCGCCTCCTGGACGAGGACCCCCGGCTGGCCGTGGTGCTCGCGGACATCTCCGCCGCCGCCTTCGAGCCCGCCCACGAGCGCCACCCCGACCGGGTGGTCAACGTCGGCATCCGCGAGCAGCTGCTGGTCGGCGCGGCCGGTGGGCTGGCACTCAGCGGGATGCGCCCGATCGCCCACACCTTCGCCAGCTTCCTGGTCGAACGACCCTTCGAGCAGATCAAGTTGAGCCTGGTCCACCAGGGCGTCGGTGCCGTCCTGGTGAGCGCGGGCGGCTCCTACGACAACCCGGCGGCCGGCCGCACCCACATGTCCCCGGGCGACGTCGCCCTGCTGGACACCCTCCCGGACTGGACGGTGCACGTCCCCGGCCACCCGGACGAGGCCGAGCAGCTGCTGCGCCACGCCGTCGCCGACGGCGACCGCAATGTGTACGTCCGGCTCTCCAACCACCAGAACGCCACCCCGGTCGCCGTCGAGCCGGGCCGCTTCACCACCGTGCGCACCGGCAGGCGCGGCGTGGTGCTGGCCGTCGGCCCGATGCTGGACGCGGTGCTGGCGGCCACCGAGGGCCTGGACGTGACGGTGCTGTACGCGGCGACGGTGCGCCCCTTCGACGCCGCCGGGCTGCGCGCCGCGCCGGGCGACAAGGCGGATGTGGTGCTGGTGGAGCCGTACCTGGCGGGCACCTCGGCGAACGAGGCGCACGCGGCGCTGGCCGACCGCCCGCACCGGGTGCTGGCCCTGGGCGTGCCGCGCGGTGAGCACCGGCAGTACGGCTCGATGGCCGAGCACCTGGCCGCCTACGGCCTGGACGCCTCCTCGCTCAAGGAGCGGATCGGCGCCTTCCTCTGGTGAGCCGCCGGTGAGCCGCCGGTGAGTCGTCGCGAGTCGTCGTGAGTCGTCGGTGAGGGTGAGCCCTCAGGAGGCCAGCACGACCGCCACCGAGTCCACCGCCAGCCGTACGGTCGCACCTTCCAGGGCGGCCGCCCCGAAGGCCGCCACCACCTCCCGCCCGTCGCCCGCCAACGGCAGCACCGCCTCGGCGGGGCCGAGATTGACCGCGACCCGGTACGGCCCCCGGTGCACCACCAGCCAGCCCGCCGCCTCGTCGTACTCGACCCGCACCGCGCCGAGGTCCGGGTCGGAGAGTTCCGGCCGGTCGCGTCGCAGCTGGATCAACGTCCGGTGCCAGTCGAGGAGTTCGCGGTGCGGGGCGCGCCGCAGCTCGGTCCAGTCGAGCACCGAGCGCAGCACGGTGGCCGGCTCCTGCGGGTCCGGGACGGCCTCGGCGGCCCAGCCGTGCTCGGCGAACTCCCGCCGCCGGCCCTGCCGGACGGCCTCCGCGAGGGCGGGGTCGGTGTGGTCGGTGAAGTACTGCCAGGGGGTGGCGGCGCCCCACTCCTCGCCCATGAACAGCATCGGGGTGAACGGCGAGGTGAGCACCAGGGCGGCGCCGCAGGCCAGTCGGCCGGGGGTCAGCGAGGTGGAGATCCGGTCGCCGAGCGCCCGGTTGCCGACCTGGTCGTGGGTCTGCAGGTAGCCGAGCAGCCGGTGGCCCTCGTCCGAGTCGAACGGCCGTCCGTGGCTGCGGCCCCGGAAGGAGGACCAGGTGCCGTCGTGGAAGAAGCCGCGCCGCAGCGTCTTGGTCAGGGCGGCGAGCGGCCGGCGCGCGAAGTCGCCGTAGTAGCCCTGGGATTCGCCGGTGAGCGCGCAGTGCAGGGCGTGGTGGAAGTCGTCGCTCCACTGGGCGGTGAGGCCCTGGCCGCCGGCCTCCCGGGCGGCGGTGGTGCGCGGGGAGTTGAGGTCGGACTCGGCGACCAGGAACAGCGGACGGTTCACGGACACCGCCAACTTGTCGACCTGGCAGGACAGTTCCTCCAGGAAGTGGGTCGCCCGGTCGTCCGCGAGGGCGTGCACGGCGTCCAGCCGCAGGCCGTCGAGCCGGTAGTCGCGCAGCCAGGCCAGTGCGCTGCCGATCAGGTAGGCGCGCACCTCGTCCGAGCCGGGCGCGTCCAGGTTGACCGCCGAGCCCCACGGGGTGTGGTGCCGGTCGGTGAAGTACGGGCCGTACGCGGGGAGGTGGTTGCCGGACGGGCCGAGGTGGTTGTGCACCACGTCGAGCACCACCCCGAGGCCCTTGCGGTGCGCGGTGTCCACGAAGCGCTTGAGGCCCTCCGGCCCGCCGTAGGGCTCGTGCACGGCCCACGGGGACACCCCGTCGTAGCCCCAGCCGTGTCGGCCGGGGAACGGGCAGACCGGCATCAGCTCGACGAAGTCCACGCCCAACTCGACCAGGTGGTCGAGCTGTTCGGCGGCCGCGTCGAAGGTGCCGCGCGCGGTGAAGGTGCCGATGTGCAGCTCGTAGAGCACCGCGCCGGGCAGCGCGCGGCCGTGCCAGCCGGTCCGCGACCAGCGGAAGGCGGCGTGGTCCACCGCCCGGCTGGGGCCGTCCGGGCCGTACGGCTGCCGGGGCGAGCGCGGGTCGGGCAGCGGCGGGCCGCCGTCGAGCCGGAAGGCGTAGTCGCCTTCCGGGGCCTCGCCGGACCACCAGCCGTGCCGGTCGGCGCAGCGGGCCAACGCATGGGCCACGCCGTCGACTTCGACCAGGACCTGGGCGGCGGCGTTCGGCGCCCACACCTCGTAACGCGACACCCTCAACCCCTCCTCGTCAGCAGCGCCACCGGGCAGGTCGCCAGCAGCTCCGCCACCGGTACCGCCCCCGCCGGGAAGTCGCGCAGCGACAGCTGGTCCGTCCAGGGGCCGCCGGGCGGCAGTTCCAGCACGGCGCCCCGCCAGCCGCCCGCCTTCGCCAGCCCGTACGGCAGCCGGGTGACGGCGGTGACCACGTCCTCGCCCCGGGCGAAGGCCAGCAGGTGGTCCGGGGCGGCCAGCGGCCGGTAGGCGCCGAGCGGGCCGGAGCGGCGCAGGTGCAGGGCGGTGGCGGTCAGGTGGAGCTTCTCCCGGGCGAGGTCGCCGGGGCGCGGGGTGGCCGCGTCGGTGAGCCGCACGGCGAGCGCGCCGAAGTCGACCACGCCCCGGTTGTCCGGGTCCACCAGGGTGTACAGCGGCTCCTCGCTGCCCTGGTAGAGGTCGGGCACGCCCGGAATGGTCAGGTGGAGCAGGGCGGCGGCCAGGGTGTTGGCGCGGGCGTACGGGGCGAGCGCGTGCACCAGGCCCTCGATCCGGGGGAGCAGCCCGGCGTTGCCGAAGACGGCGCGGGCCCGCTGCTCCAGGGCCTGCTCGTACCGGGCGTCGGGGGTGGTCCAGGAGGTGTGCAGCTTGGCCTCGCGGACGGCCTTGAGCAGGGCGGCGACCAGCCGGTCGGGGCCGATCGGCCAGGCGGCGACCAGGGTGTGCCAGAGCAGCCAGTCGGCGTCCCGGTCGAGACCGGGAGCCGGGGGCCCGGCGGCGTCGGACCAGGCGGCGGCCTCGGCGGCCCAGGCCTCCGGCTGTTCGGCGAGGACGGCGAGCCGGGCCCGGGCGTCGGCGCTGCGCTTGGTGTCGTGGGTGGAGAGCACCGTCATGCTGTGCGGCCAGCTGCGCTCCAGGTAGCGGCACCAGTCGTGGAACTCGGCCGGGTGCAGTCCAGGCCGGGCGGGCTCGCCGCCGACCTCGTTGAGGCCGGGCAGCGCGTTCCAGCGGTAGAAGGCGGTGTCCTCGACGCCCTTGGCGGCCACGGCGGCGGCAGTCTGGGCGAAGCGGGCGCAGAACTCCTCCTGGTCGGCGCCGGGCCCCAGCTCGCCGAGGGCGAGGGCGGCGACCAGCCGTTCGGTCGGGTCCTCGGAGGCCGCCCCCAGGACTCCGCCGAAGTCCAGCGCCGCCTCCCCGGGCCGTGCGTACGGCCGGTACACCGGGTAGTCGGTGAGCAGCCGCCGCAGCGCGGCGCGCAGCTGCCAGGGCGCGTGGTCGGCGTGGGCGGGCTCGGCGGCGCCGATCCGCAGCGCGATCCGGACCAGCCGCTCGATCTCGGCGGCCAGCTCGCCGCCGGGGCCGGTCATGTCGGCCCGGCCGCGCCGGGCGGCCGCGATCGCCGGGTGCGGGTCGGCGCACAGCACGGCGGCGGGCCCGCCGTGCAGGAAGGCCTCGTACGCCCCGGCGAGCCGGCAGGCGCCCGCGTGGTCGGTGAGCACGCCGTCGATCCGGCGCAGCGCGTCGTAGCCGGTGGTGCCGGCCACCGGCCAGTCCTCGGGCAGGCGCTCCGCGCCGGTGAGGATCTTCTCGACCACGGTGTAGGCGCCGCCGGTGGTGCCCGGCGCCCCGCCGCCGGTGGCCGCCGCGAGGCGGCGCAGGTAGCCGCGCGGGTCGGCGAGCCCGTCGGGGTGGTCGATCCGGAAGCCGTCCAGGACGCCGTCGGCGTGCAGCCGCAGCAGCACGGCGTGGGTGGCGGCGAAGACCTCCGGGTCCTCGACCCGGACGGCGATCAGCTCGTTGACGGTGAAGAACCGCCGGTAGTTGAGCTCGGTGCGGGCCAGCCGCCACCAGGCCAGCCGGTACCACTGCCGGGCGAGCAGCTCGGTGAGCGGCAGCCCGGCCGTTCCGGGGCGCAGCGGCAGCTCGTGCCGGTGGTAGCGCAGCACCTCGCCGTCCACCACCAGCTGGTCGAGGACGGCGCCGAGCCGGTCGCCGAGCAGCGGCAGCAGCACCCGCCCGCGTCCGGGGGCGTCGGCGGGGCCGGGCTGGGCCGTCCAGTCGATGTCGAACCAGCGCGCGTACGGGGAGTCGGGCCCGTCGCGCAGCACCTGCCAGAGCGGCCGGTTGAGCCGTTCGGGGACGGGCACGGCCATGTGGTTGGGCACCACGTCGGCGATCAGCCGCAGGCCGTGCCGGCGGGCCTCGGCGGCCAGGGCGCGCAGCGCGGTCTCGCCGCCGAGCTGTTCGCTGATCCGGGTGTGGTCGACGGTGTCGTAGCCGTGGGTGGAGCCGGGGACGGCCTCCAGCAGCGGGGAGAGGTGCAGGTGGGAGACGCCGAGGGCGGCCAGGTAGGGGACGGCGGCGGTGGCGTCGCGGAGGGTGAAGCCGGGCTGGAGCTGGAGGCGGTAGCTGGCGGTGGGGTGGGTAGCGGCCGGGCGGGGCTGCGCGGGCTCGGCGGCGGAGGTCATAGGTCCATAGGTACCCGGCCGGGGCCGCCGCCAAGACCCGCTGCTGATCCGAACAGGTGAGCGCACGGCTCCTGGTGCGGCTCCGGGTACGGCCCCGAGCGCGCTCCTGCGCACGCCCCCGGCGGGCACATCCACCGCGCACGCCCCCGGCGGATCAGGCGGGCCGCTGCAGCACCATCAGCGAGCGGTCGGTGAGGCACAGCGCGTCCCCGGCCTTGACCCGGGCGCCGGTGCCGGGGGCGGGCAGTCGGGGCTGGGCGGTGTCGACCACGACCTGCCACTCCTGCCCGTGGTCGGCGGGCACGGTGAACTCCAGCGGCTCGAAGTGGGCGTTGAACATCAGCAGGAAGGAGTCGTCGACGATCCGCCCGCCGCGCCGGTCCGGTTCGGAGATGGCGTAGCCGTTGAGGAAGACGGTCAGCGACTTGGCGTAGCTGGCGCCCCAGTTGCGCTTGGTCATCTCCTCCCCGGCGGGGGTGAACCAGGCGATGTCGGTGAGGTCGTCGTAGCCGCTCACCGCCCGGCCGTGGAAGAACCGGCGCCGCCGGAACACCGGGTGGTCGCGGCGCAGCCAGATCATCCCCTGGGTGAACTCCAGCAGCCGCGCGGCCGGTCCGTCGTCCTCGGGCCAGTGCACCCAGGCGAGTTCGTTGTCCTGGCAGTAGGTGTTGTTGTTGCCGAGCTGGGTGCGGCCGAGCTCGTCGCCGTGGGAGAGCATCGGCACGCCCTGGGAGAGCATCAGGGTGGCGATGAAGTTGCGCTGCTGGCGGGCGCGCAGTTCCTCGACGGCCGGGTCGGTGCTGGGGCCCTCGACGCCGCAGTTCCAGGAGCGGTTGAAGGATTCGCCGTCCCGGTTGTCCTCGCCGTTGGCCTGGTTGTGCTTGTCGTTGTAGGAGACCAGGTCGCGCAGGGTGAAGCCGTCGTGGCAGGTGACGAAGTTGATGGAGGCGATGGGGCGGCGGCCGTCGTCCTGGTAGAGGTCGGAGGAGCCGGTGAGCCGGGAGCCGAACTCGGCGAGGGCGGCGTTCTCGCCGCGCCACAGGTCGCGCACGGTGTCCCGGTACATGCCGTTCCACTCCGTCCACAGCGGCGGGAAGTTGCCGACCTGGTAGCCGCCCTCGCCGAGGTCCCAGGGTTCGGCGATCAGCTTGGCCTGGGAGACCACCGGGTCCTGCTGGACCAGGTCGAAGAACGAGGACAGCCGGTCGACCTCGTGGAACTGCCGGGCCAGGGTGGCGGCGAGGTCGAAGCGGAAGCCGTCCACGTGCATCTCGGTGACCCAGTAGCGCAGCGAGTCCATGATCAGCTGGAGCACGTGCGGGCTGCGCATCAGCAGGCTGTTGCCGGTGCCGGTGGTGTCCTCGTAGAAGCGCTGGTCCTGGGCGAGGCGGTAGTAGGAGACGTTGTCCAGGCCGCGCATCGACAGCGTCGGCCCGAGGTGGTTGCCCTCGGCGGTGTGGTTGTAGACGACGTCCAGGATCACCTCGATCCCGGCCGCGTGCAGCGCCTTGACCATGGACTTGAACTCCTGCACCTGCTGGCCGCGGTCGCCGGTGGAGGAGTAGGAGGAGTGCGGGGCGAAGAAGCCGATGGTGTTGTAGCCCCAGTAGTTGGCCAGGCCGAGGTCGCGCAGCCGGTGGTCCCGGACGAACTGGTGCACCGGCATCAGCTCGATCGCGGTGACGCCCAGCTTGGCCAGGTGCTCGATCACGGCCGGGTGGGCCAGCGCCGCGTAGCTGCCCCGGATCTCCTCGGGGATGCCGGGGTGCAGCCGCGTGAGGCCCTTGACGTGGGCCTCGTAGATGACGGTGCGGTGGTAGTCGGTGCGCGGCGGGTGGTCGGTACCCCAGTCGAAGTACGGGTTGATCAGCACCGAGTGCATGGTGTGCGGGGCGGAGTCGAGGTCGTTGCGGCGCTCGGGCGCGCCGAAGTGGTAGCCGTAGACGGACTCGTCCCAGTCGATGTGGCCGCTCATCGCCTTGGCGTACGGGTCCAGCAGCAGTTTGGCGCTGTTGTGCCGCTGGCCCAGGCCCGGGTTGTACGGGCCGTGCACCCGGAAGCCGTAGCGCTGGCCGGGCTGGACGCCGGGGAGGTAGGCGTGCCGGACGAAGGCGTCCGTCTCGCGCAGCTCGACGGCGGTCTCCGAGCCGTCCTCGTCGAGCAGGCACAGCTCGATCCGGTCGGCACTCTCCGAGAACACCGCGAAGTTGGTGCCGGCCCCGTCGTAGGTGGCGCCGAGGGGGTAGGGCTTACCGGGCCAGACCTGCATGAGTCCTCAACTTCCTTATGGCATACGGAAACTGACGTGTAGTCCAACGCGTGCTCCGACGCGTGGTCCGACAATCCGCCCGGACCCGGACGCTCTCTTCCCGGCCGGGCGGCCGGGCATGTGCGGCACTCGCGCGCCGTGACGCACGGCATGGCCCGCACACTCCCGGAGATACTCCCCGAGCCCTTCCCCGGCGGCCGGGAGGTACCGCCGGGGTTGGTCCGAACGGGTGTCCGGCGGGTATTCGTGTGAAGACTGTGGCCACGGGTGCGGAAGGTGCCCCGGGAGGCCCCTCGGCCATCCGGCTGCGGGCGCCTCGCGGCGGGCAGTACCCTTGATCGTCCGGCCGCCCCGGCCGGCCCCGCGGACTCCGGACAGTCCGTCAACGTCCCGGGGCAGAACGAGTGGCAACCAGATGAGGTGGCGCATGGTGTTCCCCGCCGGCGGCCGTGGCTCCGGGCCCGACGGCCCCGACCGGGGCGGTGCCCGCGCCGAGGCGCCCACGGTGGTCATGCGCCCCACCATGACCGGCCGCTCCCTCGTCCCCGCCCAGGGCGGCCCGGTCGAGGTCCCCGCGCTCGCCTGGTCGGCCGGCGAATGGGAGGACGCCTACCAGCGGGTCCGGCTGTCCGGCCGCGCGTACGTCTGGCTCAACCTGGTCGAACAGCGGCTGCGCTCCCTGGTCGACGAGGTGCTGCACCCCATCTACGCCCCCGCCCACGGCGAGGACTGGGTCACCGCCGCCGCCGGCCCGGCCGGCGAGGAGTGGGCCCACCGGGCCGGCGCCGTGCGCGAGGTCAGCCGCCGCAAGGGCTACCTCCTCGACCCGGCCGACGACGACCCGCTGGTCTTCCTCACCCTGCCCCAGCTGCGCGAACTGATGGTCCAGCACTGGCCCTGCTTCGAGCCCTACCTCGCCGACCGGCGCGAGATCGAACTCGCCCTGGACGAACTGGAAGTGGCCCGGCACGTGGTCTCCCGCAACCGGGTGCTCACCCAGACCGTGCTGGCCCAGACCGAACGCGCCGCCGCCCGGCTGCTGGCCGTCCTGGACGGCGGCGCGGGCGGGGTGCCCGCCGACGTGGTGGAGTCGCTGGTCGCCGGACGCTACGCCGACGTGGTCGCGGTGCACGCCGACCGGGTCCGGCTGCAGCGCGACCTGCCGGTGGAGGACCTGCTGGACGGCGCCCGGCGCCTCGACGCGCTCGGCATCGGCCTCGGCATGCTCTGCCAGAACTACACCGGCAAACGGCTGGTCCGCCTCGCCGGCGAGGGCTGCCGGGTGCGGCTGCTGTTCCTCAACCCGGCGAGCAGCGCGGTGCGCCGCCGAGAGCGCGAACTCGGGCTCTCCCGAGCCGAGTTGTCCCGCTCGATCGAGATGAACATCATGCACGTGCGGCGCGTCCGGGCCCGGCTGCGGGACCAGGGCGGCTTCGAGATCCGGGTCTTCGACGAGACCCCGCGCTTCACCGCCTACCTGGTCGAGGGCCCCCGCCCCACCGGCCCCGCGGCCGGCCGCCGGCAGAGCCGCGACCTCGGCGTCATCCAGCCCTACCTGCGCCGCTCCCGGGGCATGGAGTCCCCCGCGCTGATCCTGCGCGGCGGCGCCGGCCAGCAGCCGGGCGGCACCGAACCGGGGCTGCTGGAGGTCTACCGCGAGGAGTTCGAAGGGGTCTGGGCGGACGCCCGGAACGTCTCCTGAGGCCCGCATGATGAGATAACCGCTGGTCGGAGCGTGCGGACGCTGGAACACTGCGGTCCGTGAACAGCCTCCCCGCCTGGACCCTGAAACCGGCCGGCCCCGAGCACCTCGAACCCATCGTCGGCCTCAAGGCCCAGGTCATGCGCGCCGACCTGGAACGCCTCGGCCGCTGGGACCCGGACCGCTCCCGGGCGCGGGTGCGGAAGTCCTTCTCCCTCCGCCACACCTCCGTCCTGCTGGTCGACGGAGCCTTCGCGGGGTGCGTCACCATCCGCCCCGACGAACGGGGCGGGCGCCACCTGGAGCTGTTCTACCTGGCCCCGCACCTCCAGGGCCGAGGCCTCGGCAGCGCCGTCCTGCGCCACCTCCTCGCCGAGGCGGACACCGCGGCCGAACCCGTCCACCTGACCGTCCTCCAGGGCAGCGCCGCCCTGCGGCTGTACGCGAGGCACGGGTTCGCCGTCGTCGCCGACGGCCCGATCGACGTCGCCATGTACCGCCCGGTACCGTAACGATTCACCCAAAGGACCTGGTCAGCGCAGTTGCGCCCGTGGTAGGTGTAGCCCTCGTGAAGATCATGGGGGAGGGCGCGGCCGCTGTGCTGCGCCTGGAGAACGTACAGCGCACCTACGGCACCGGCCCGGAGGCCGTGCGGGCACTGCGGGGGGTGGACGTCACCTTCGACCGGGGCACCTTCACCGCCGTGATGGGCCCCTCCGGCTCGGGCAAGAGCACCCTGCTGCAGTGCGGCGCCGGCCTCGACCGTCCCGACAGCGGCCGGGTCGTCCTGGACGACACCGACCTCGCCGGGCTGACCGAGACCCAGCTGACCGTCCTGCGCCGGCAGCAACTCGGCTTCGTCTTCCAGGCGTTCAACCTGGTCGGCTCGCTCACCGCCGAGCAGAACGTCGGCCTGCCGCTGCGCCTGGCCGGGCGCCGGCCCGACCGCGCCGAGGTCCACCGCGCGCTCGCCCAGGTCGGCCTCGGCGAGCGCACCGGCCACCTGCCGTCCCAGCTCTCCGGCGGCCAGCAGCAGCGCGTCGCCATCGCCCGGGCCCTGATCACCCGGCCCCGGGTGCTGTTCGCCGACGAGCCGACCGGCGCCCTGGACAGCTCCAGCAGCCGCGACGTGCTCGCCCTGCTGCGCGAACTGGTCGACCGCGAGGGCCAGAGCACCATCATGGTCACCCACGACCCGGTCGCCGCCTCCTACGCCGACCGGGTGCTCTTCCTCGCCGACGGCCGGATCGTCGACGACCTGCCGCACTCGAGCGCCCAGCGGATCGCCGAGCGGATGACCGCCCTGGAGACCGTCGCATGACCTCGCTCGGCACCCTGCTGCCCGTCGCCGCCGCGAGCCTGCGCCGCCGCAAGGCCGCCTTCGCCGGCTCCTACGTCGCCCTCACCCTCGGCGTCACCCTGGTCGCCACCACCGGCAGCCTGCTGAACGACACCGCCGGGGACGACTCCCCGCTCGGCGCGCCCTCGCTGCACAAGGTGCTCCAGTTCACCTCGGCGATGGCCGCGTTCGTCGCCGTCTTCGTCGTCGCCGGCACCTTCGCCTTCGCCGTCGCCCAGCGCCGCCAGGAGATCGCGATGCTGCGCGCCGTCGGCGCCACGCCCCGCCAGATCGTCTGGCTGATCACCGGTGAGGCCGCCGCCGTCGCCCTGGTCTCCGCCGTCAGCGGCTGCCTGCTCTCGCTGCCCGGCGCACCCGCGCTGGCCGCCTGGCTGGTCGCCCGCGGCGCCGCCCCCGAGGGGTTCAGCGCCCGGCCCGCCGTCGGCCCGATGCTGCTCGCCGCCGCCGTCGGCCTGCTGGTCGCCCTGCTCGGCGCCGTCACCGCGGCCGTCCGGGCCGGGCGGGTACGGGCCGTCGAGGCACTCGGCGACGCCGCCGTCGACCGCAAGGTCATGACCGGACCGCGCTGGGCCTGCGCCGCGCTCGGGCTGCTGTCCCTGGTCGGCGTCGTCTCCTACTACCTGTCCGCGGCGAGCCTGCCGCCCGCCCCCGGCGACCAGCCGGACGACCCGCAGCTCGCCTCCCAGTGGGTGATGGGCGCCGACCTGGCCGCCATCACCACGATCGCCCTGTTCGCGCCCGTCGTCGTCCCGGTGCTGGTCCGGCTGCTCAGCGCCCCGCTGGCCCGGCTCACCGCCGCCGCCCCGCTGCTCGCCCGGCAGAACGCGCTCACCGCGGTGCGCCGCACCGTCTCCACCGCCACCCCGGCCTTCCTCACCATCGCGCTCACCGGCACCATGGTCGGCTCCACCGCGGCCTTCGCCGACGCCATGACCGCCCAGGGCCGGTCCACCGCCGCCGCCCGGTACGTGCTGCGCCCGGGCGGCCAGCCGCTGCCCGCCGACGCGGCCCGCCGGCTCACCGCCGCCCAGCCCGGCCTGCGCGCCACCGCCACCACCTCCACCGTGGTCATGGGCCTCGGCGCGGAGCGGCCCGCCTTCGACGACCCCAGCGAGGACTCGCCCGCCAGCGTGCCGTCCGCCGCCACCGTCGTCGACGGCGACCTCGCCACCGCCTGGACCCTGCCCGCCGCCGAAGGCACCGCCGCCGACCTGCACGGCGCCACCCTCGCCGCCTCCACCGACCAGGCCCGCGGCCACGGCTGGAAGCTCGGCGACCAGGTCAACCTGCGCCTCGCCGACGGCACCGTCACCGGCCTGCGGCTCGCCCTGGTCTACCGCACCCAGCTCGGCCTGGACGAGATCCTGCTCAGCGGCGAGGCCGTCGCCGGCCACCTGGGCGAGGCCCACCCGGGCGCCGTCCACCTCAGCGCCGAACCCGCCGACCGGCTCGGCGGCGCCCTCACCGACGCCCACGACCCCGGGCCCGACCCCAACGCCCACTACGCCTGGATCGCCACCACGACGATCCTCGGCCCGGCACTGCTCTACGCGCTGATCGCCATCGTCAACACCATGGTGATGAGCGCCGCCGACCGCCGCCGCGACTTCACCGTGCTGCGCCTCGCCGGGACGGTGCGCCGCCAGGTGCTGCAGATGGTCGCCCTGGAGGCCGTGCTGGTGGTGGTCACCGCCGCCGCGCTGGCCCTCGCCGTCACCGCCCTCACCCAGTACGGCACCACCGCGCTGCTCAACCACCGCATCCTCGCCGGGCAGGCGAGCGTCGCGCTGCGACTGCCCTGGCTGCCGCTGGGCGCGGGCGCGGCCCTGTGCCTGCTGCTCGCCGTGGCGGCCAGCGTGCTGCCCAGCCGGCTCGCGCTGGCGGGTCGGGCGGCGGGACGGTAGGTCCGGCGCCGGCAGGCTGTACGGCTGGTGACCCACCGGTAGTCCTTCGACAGGACCGCTCGGCCCCGGCGTGCTCGTCAGCGCGCCGGGGCCGAGCGGCCATGGCGCCCGGTCCCGCCTCGACGTCGAACCCCTCGCCCACCACCTCCGCCCCATCGACGGCGGCTGCTTCTACGTCCTCCCCGGCGCCCGCGACACCACCGACCGGCTCGGCCGCACCCTCCTCACGGCCCGAGCTGGCCGCGCCCCAACAGCTCTCCGTGAAAACGGAGTTGGACCCTCCAGCGGGCCCCGGTCCAGGCCGTCACCCACGCCGCTCCGCCCCCGGACACCCGCCGCGGGGCAGCCGGCCCGGCCGCCCTGGCGGTCGGATTGTCGGTGGGGCGGGTGATGATAGGGGCTGTTTCGCTGGAGGACGGAAGGACAGACCTGATGAGCTGGTGGCAGCAGCCACTGGTCGGCTTCGACCTGGAGACCACGGGCACCGACCCGGCCGTGGACCGCATCGTCACGGCGGCACTCGTGGACACCGTCGGTGCCGTCCGGGTGGAGGCCGCCCACTGGCTGATCGACCCCGGGGTGCCGATCCCCGCCGAGGCGGAGGCGATCCACGGAATCGGGGACGCGGTCGCGCGCGGCAGGGGCCGGCAGCCCAAGGAGGCGGTGGAGGAGATAGCCGCCGCGCTCTGCGCGCGGATCGCCGACGGTCGGCCGGTGGTGGCGTTCAACGCGCCGTTCGACCTCTCCCTGCTCGACGCCGAGCTGCGCCGGTACGGGCTGCCCACGCTCGCCGAGCGCCTCGGCGCCCCGGTCGGGCCGGTGCTGGACGCCCTGGTGATCGACCGGACGGTGGACAAGTACCGCAAGGGCTCGCGCACCCTGCAACGGGTGTGCGAGGTGTACGGGGTGGAGCTGACGGACGCCCACGAGGCGGGCAGCGACGCGCTGGCCGCCGTCCGGGTCGCCGTCGCGCTGGCCGACCGCTACCCGGCCGAGGTGGGGGAGGTGGCCCCGGCCGAGCTGCACCGGCGGCAGATCGGCTGGTACCGGGAGTGGGCCGAGGGCCTCCAGGCCTGGCTGCGCCGCGGCAAGGACCCGCTGGCGGTGGTCGACCCGCGCTGGCCGTCCAGGCCGACTCCGGGTGACGAGGGATGACCGTACGGCTCGCCCGCCCCGAGGACCTGCCGGGCTTCCTCGCCCTCGCCGCCGAGGTCGAGCACTGGTTCGGCCCGATGGTGGCCGAGCCCGGCTTCCACCGCGCGGTGGAGAAGTCCGCCGCCCGGGGGCTCGCCACCGTGGCGGAGGACGGCCGGGGCCTGCTCGGCGGCCTGCTGTTCGGCACGGACCCGGAGGGGCCGCACCATCTGCACTGGCTGGTGGTCGCCGAACGCGCCCGGGGCACCGGCACCGGCCGGGCGCTGGTCGAGGACGCGCTGCGCCGCCACGTCCGCGCCCCGGCCGCCGTCGAGGTGGTCACCTTCGGCCCGGACCACCCCGGGGCGGTGACCAGCGGCGCCCGGGTGTTCTACGAGCGGCTGGGCTTCACCCCGGCCGAGCCCGCCGCCCCCGGCCCGGAGGGCGGTTCCCGCCAGGTCTACCGGCTGCGCCTGACCTGACCTGACCTGGCCTGACTCCTGTCCTGACCCGACCTGGCGGGCCCGGCGGGATCCGAGGGGGCCGGGGGCCTCCCTACTGCACGTCCAGCCCCACCGGGTGCGCCACGTCCACCGGGCAGACGAACACGTGCAGTTCGCCGTGCCGGCCGACCGACAGGTCCGGGCCGTCGCCGCTCTCCACGGTCAGCAGGTGCGTCATCCGCTCGCCGCAGCGGCCGCAGTCGACCGGGATCAGGTCGGTGACGTGCCAGGAGGGCCAGCCGCCCAGCTTCCAGCCGTCCGCGCGGCCGTGGTCGCGCTCGTACTCGATGCCCTGCCGCTCGGTGAACTCCGCGACGGCGCGGGCGAGTTCCTCGGGCAGTTCGTCCCGGTCGGGCAGGTCGAGGACCTGTTCGGGGCGCAGCGCGCAGGGCCGCGGAAGGTACTCCTCGTCGCTGCGCAGGGGCGGCGGGGGAGTGGCCGGGGCGAGTGCGGCGGCGTGCTGCCAGTGGAGTTCGACGGCGGGGCCGTAGTAGTAGCGCTCGCCCTGGAGGTCGTCGTGGTCGTTGGGGCACCAGAGCACCTGGAGCAGGTCGGTGCCGTCCGGCCAGGGCAGGTGCGGCGCGTCCTCGGCGTGGATCAGGGCGAGCGGGACGAAGGAGGTGGCGGGGGTCTCCTCGGGGGCCCGGCGGGGGTACCCGTGGTCGTCGTCCGGGTGCCGCGCGGTGCAGTGCGGCCAGGGTTCGCCGGCCGGCCACTCGGCCGGGCCGCCGATCCGGCTCGCCCCGGGGTGGGGCGGGGCGGCGTCGGGGTGCAGCAGGGTGGCGGGCCTCAGGTAGGGGGCGAGGCCGGGGACGGCGGCGACGAGGTCGGTGGCGCTGAGGTCGGTGGCGGTCACGGCGCCCCACCCTAAGGCCGGTGGCCCCCCACCCCGCGGCCGGTGCCCCAGCTTTGCGGCCGGCGGCCCAACTGCCTTATGCGGCGGGGAAGTCGAAGGTGTACCCCTGGGAAACCAGCCAGGGCAGCAGCTGCTTGAGCGCGGCCACGCTCTGGCTGCGGTCACCGCCGCCGTCGTGCATCAGGATCACTCCGCCGGGCTTGAGCTGCTTCTGCACGGCGGAGACGATCGCGGGCACGCCCGGGCGGGACCAGTCGCGCGGGTCGACGGACCAGCCGAGCGAGTCCATCCCGAGGTCGGCGGCGATGTGCTCGTTGTCGGCGTTGAAGCCGCCGCCCGGGGCGCGGAACCAGTCGATCCGGGTGCCCGGCCCGCCGGCCTTGACGATCATGTCGCGGGCGGCGCCGATCTCGTACACGGCCTTGTCGTGCGGAAGCTTCTCGAAGGGCTGCGGGTGGTGGACGCTGTGGTCGCAGAGCCGGTGGCCCTCGGCCAGGACCCGCTTGACCAGGGCCGGGTTGGCGGCGGCGTTCTGGCCGATCTCGCAGAAGGTCGCCTTGACGTGGTACTGGGCGAGCAGGTCGAGGATCTGGCCGGTGGCCGGGCCGGGGCCGTCGTCGAAGGTGAGCGCGACGGTGCGGCCGCCGGAGGCGGTGGAGGAGATCACCTTGGTGGCGGACCCGGGGTGGGCG
Source organism: Kitasatospora sp. NPDC023176 (assembly GCF_055560495.1). Lineage (NCBI taxonomy): Bacteria > Bacillati > Actinomycetota > Actinomycetes > Kitasatosporales > Streptomycetaceae > Kitasatospora > Kitasatospora sp. NPDC023176. Next base: position 87,487 of record NZ_JBVHIP010000024.1, read on the forward strand.
GGCGGTGCGGGCGGTGCCGGCGGTGCGGGCGTGCCGGTGGCCTGGGTCCGGCCGGAGGTCGCCGGGGTGGCGGCCTGGTGCGGCGTGGAGCCGGCCGGCGGGGCGGCGTGGCCGGCGCCGGAGCCGGCGGCGTCCGAGCCGGGGGTGGGCGCGCTGGTGGCGGCGCCGGTGCCGGTCGGCTGCTGTGGAGCGCCGGTAGCGGTGCCGGACGCGGCGGCGCTGGTGGAGTCGGTGGGGCTGGTGGAGCTGGTGGTGCTGGGGGAACCGCTCGGCTGGAGCGCCCCGCTGGCGGTGCCGCACGCGGTCAGTCCCAGGGCGGCGGCCACCGTGATGCTGCCCGCGATCAGCAGGCGGCGGCCGGCGGTCGTACGGGTCGGGTGGGAGGGGCGGCGGAGGGCGGTCCGGTGCATGGCGGCGGCTCCTGAGGGGCGGGAAGGGTGCCGATCCATCGGTCAGGATGACTGTGCGATAGGACGCCGATCGTACGTGTCCCGGTTGCGCGCCGGACCGATCCGGCTTAAGAGTCTTCTCACACGCGACCGGGTTGGCACCCGCCGCTCAGAAGGGGTAGCGCCGCCCCGTCAGAACGGGTACCACCGCACCTCGGTCGCCCCCGCGCGGAGCGAGTCGACCCGGCGGCCGAACTCCGCGAGCGCCGCCGGGTTCCCGGCCGCCTGCTGGGCGACCCAGGAGGCGCTGGCGGTCTCCCGGGCCCCGCGCAGCACGGCGAAGCCGGGCCAGTCCCGCACGTCCCAGCCGTACGCCTCGGTGAACGCCCGGTACTCCTCGTCCGGCACGCCGTAGCGGTCGTGGGCGAGCGCCAGGACCACCAGGTCGTGCTCCCGGAGGTCCTGCGAGAAGGTCTCCAGGTCGAGCAGCACCGGCCCGTCCGGGCCGACGTGCACATTGCGCGGCAGCGCGTCGCCGTGGATCACCCCGGGCCGCAGCCGTGGCGCCAGACCGGGCAGGGCGGCCGCGAAGACGTCCCGGCGCTCGCGCAGGAAGGCGACGTCCGCCGGGTCGACCTGTCCCTCGGCCGAGGCCAGCCAGCGCTCGACCGGCGCCAGCAGGTCCCGCCGGCCGAGCGGGAAGGGCGGCAGCGGCAGCGCGTGCAGGGTGCGCAGCAGCGGGGCGAGGTCGGCCGGGCGTGCCGGGCGGACGGCGGGGGCGAGCCGGTGCCAGAAGGTGACCGGGTGCCCGTGCGCCGACTGCGGACCGGGCGCCACCGCCTCGTACGGGCGGACCACCGGGAGTCCCTGCCCGGCCAGCCAGTTCGCGAAGGCCAGTTCGCGCTGCGCCCGGTCGGACAACGCGGGGCCGCGGCCGACCTTGGCGACCACGGCCGGGTCGCCGAGGTCGAAGACGGCGTTCTCGCCGAGCGCGAGCAGCCGGGCCCCATCCGGCTCGGGCAGCCCGGCGGTCTCGCAGGCCTGGGTGAGCAGCAGCCGCGCGCGGCCCTCGTCGAAGGGGATCATGGCTGGGCTCCGTTCCGCCGTCGTTCATCCGTGCGCCCGGAGGATTCCGGACGGTGATCATCATGACGCACGGGCCGTCGTGCGGGCGCCGGGCGCCGTGGTGCGCGGCGCCCGGCGCCCGTCTCGGGGCCGGGGTGGGGGTTTCCCCTGGCTCGGGACCCTGAGGCCTCCTCCTCGGAGGTAGGGGGTCGACTCCACCCTGAGGGGGAGAAGACTCCACCCGGAGTACGAGGTCAACGGGCTTATGTCCGGGAGACACTGGGGCGGGGCCGCTTCGGGCGGCCGCAACGGGGGTTGGACCACGGGGGTTCCTTGCCGCACGGCAAGCACGTACTCGTAGGCTGACGCCCAGACCTACTTACCTGCCGACCGGCTAGGGAACGCCAGCGCGCGTAGCCCGCCCGGTCCTGCCGTCGCCCAGCGTCCCGTCCCCCAAGGGCTGCGGTGAACCATGCCCAGGAGGCATCGAGCATGTTCCACCGACTAGGACAATTCGTCGTTCGCCGCGCGTGGTGGGTGATCGCCGCGTGGCTCGTCGGTGCGGTCGTCATATCGATCAGCGCCGCGAAGGTCGTCGACCAGACCGACCAGTCGAAGTTCCTGCCCACCCACTACGAGTCCATCCAGGCCTCGGAGCTCCAGTCGCGGGCCTTCCCGTCCAGCTTCACGCCGTCCGCCCTGCTGCTCTTCGAGCGCAACGACGGCGGCCAGCTGACCAAGGACGACCAGGCCTCGATGGACAAGGTCGTCAAGGGCCTGACGGACGCGCAGATCCCGCTGGTCCAGCAGGTCCTGCCGGTGCTCGACCAGTCGAAGTCCAAGGACGGCAAGTACGCGCTGTCCCAGGTCGCCATCGACCAGACCAAGCAGGGGGACCCGCAGTTCACCGAGGCGGCCAAGAAGCTGCGCGACGACGGCACCAAGCTCGCCGAGGGCAGCGGGCTGAAGTTCCGGGTCGGCGGTGACGCGGCGAGCCAACTGGACCAGAAGGACTCCTCGGGCTCGACCGACGCCATCGTGCTGTTCGGCGGCCTGGTGCTGGTCATCGTGATCGTCGGCATCATCTTCCGCAGCATCCTGGCCGGTCTGCTGCCGGTGCTGCTCTCGCTGGTGATCGCGATGCCGGTCTCCAAGGGCCTGATCAACGACGCGGTCAGCGCGTTCGACCTGCAGACCACGCCGATGACCTCGGCGATCCTCATCATCGTGGTGCTCGGCGTCGGCACCGACTACTTCCTCTTCCTGGCGTTCCGCTACCGGGAGCGGCTGCGGGCCGGTGACGACCGCAAGCAGGCCGTGGCCAGCGCGGTCGGCCGGGTCGGCGAGGCGATCGCCTCCGCCGCCGGTGCCGTCGCCGTCGCCTTCGCGGTACTGATCCTCTCCAGCCTCGGCATGTTCACCGCGCTCGGCCCGGCGCTGGCCATCGCCGTCCTCGCCACCGCGCTCGTCATGCTCACCCTGGCCCCGGCCGTGCTCGCCGTGATCCCGTCCAAGGCCGTGTTCTGGCCCGGCCGGAAGTGGATGCAGGAGCCCCAGAACGCCCGCTTCGCCGCGCTCGGCCGGATGACCGGCAAGAAGCCCGGCCTGGTCGCGCTGGTCTCCGGCGGTCTGCTGCTCATCCTGGCCCTGGCCGGCATCAACTACACCGGGACCTACGACCTCGCGGGCAGCTCCATGCCCAAGGACAAGGAGTCGATGGTCGTCCAGGACAAGCTGATGACGGCCTTCTCGGCCGGTGCCACCGACCCCAGCCACGTCTTCCTGACCAGCACCAACGGCGCCAAGCTGAGCGACGCCGAGCTGAAGGACTTCGCCGGCCGGATCGGCGGGGTCGCCGGGGTGGCCAACGTGGTGATGCCCACCAAGGAGCGCGGCCTCAGCAAGGACGGCGCCACCGCCGACTTCTCCGTGGAGTTGAAGGACGCGCCAGCCACCAACGAGGCGATCGACACCGTGGTGAAGCTGCGCGACGCCGCGCACGCCGCGGCCCCGGCGGACACCAAGGCCCTGGTCGGCGGTATGACGTCCGTCTTCAAGGACATCAACGCCGCGATGGCCCACGACTACACGCTGGTCTTCCCGATCGCGGCACTGCTCATCATGATCATCCTGGGCCTCCAGCTCCGCAGCATCGTCGCGCCGTGGTACCTGATGGCCTCGGTCGGCCTCGGCTTCGGAGCCACCCTGGGCGCCACCACCCTGCTGTTCCAGAACATCAAGGGTGAGGAGGGGCTGATGTTCATGCTTCCGATCTTCATCTACCTCTTCGTGGTGGCGATCGGAACCGACTACAACATCCTGATCATCGCCCGCCTCCGCGAGGAGGCCCGCGAGGGCCGCAGCCCGCGCGAGGCGGCCCGCGAGGCCGTCAAGCACGGCGGCCCGACGGTCGCGGCGGCCGGTTTCATCCTGGCGGCCTCGTTCGCGACCTTCATGCTCGCGGGCAACGTGCTCTTCATGGAACTGGGCTTCTCGCTGGCCTTCGGCATCGTGCTGGCGGCCTTCGTGATGGCGATGTTCTTCACCCCGTCCGTCACGGCGCTGCTCGGTCAGCGCGCGTGGTGGCCCGGCCACGGCGGCGACGCCCGCCCCGGCGCGGGGCACACCCCGCGGGTCGGCGCCACGATGCCGCCGGAGCCGGCCGGCCGGCGTTGACCACGGGCTGAACCCGGGCCGAACACCAGGCGGCGCCCCGCTCCGGCGGGGCGCCGTCCCCGCTTTCCAGGGGCGCCAAACGTGATCTGTCGGGCAGAAAAGTCCCCGGTCAATCGGGGTGTCGCCGTGCTACAGTCGAGTCAGTTGCAGTTTTGGTTCCCATGAACGCGTGTGTGCGCCTGCTGGTTCCAACCAACAGGCGCATTTGTTTTGTCCGGTGTTTCAGTCTCCGGATGGGGATCGCGGCTACTCCGGGATTCACGCGGTGTGAGTCCCTGATGCCCCAAGTATGAGGAGACGGTTATGGCTACCGGCACCGTGAAGTGGTTCAACAGCGAAAAGGGCTTCGGCTTCATCGAGCAGGACGGCGGCGGCCCGGACGTCTTCGCCCACTACTCGAACATCGCCGCCCAGGGCTTCCGTGAGCTCGTCGAGGGTCAGCGCGTCGAGTTCGACGTCACTCAGGGCCAGAAGGGCCCGCAGGGCGAGAACATCCAGGTCATCGCCTGACGTCAGCCTCTACGCTGACGCGTGATCTTGTGATCTCGTGAAGCGGGGGCCCGCACCGGAGCACGGTGCGGGCCCTCGTTCATGCCGCCGTACGGCCGGGGCGGCGCACTCTCCCAGACGACGGCCGACCAGTCCGCGACCGCGGGCTGCCGCCCGACAGACGGAGAACCCGTGACCACCCCTGCCCGCACGCCCCGCGACCGCGGTACCGACCGCTCCACCGCCCGTTCGGCCGAGCGCACCGCCGAAGGCCGCACCGGCCGCCCCCGCCGCAACGGGGACAACCCCGAGCGCCCCCGCCGCGACGGTGAGGGCGCGGACCGCGCGCGCAAGCCCCGCAACCGCGCCGGTGCCCCGAAGACCGGCCGCACGGCCACCCCGGAGCCCACCGACTTCACCGTCGTCGAGGGCACCCCGGCCCGGCCCCCGGCGGCCACCTTCGCCGAGCTGGACCTGCCCAAGGCGATCCTCTCCACGCTCACCCGTGAGGGCGTCACCGAGCCGTTCCCGATCCAGGGCGCCACGCTGCCCGACTCGATCGCCGGGCGCGACGTCCTCGGCCGCGGCCGCACCGGCTCCGGCAAGACCCTGGCCTTCGGCCTGCCGCTGCTCGCCCGCACCGCCGGGCGCCGCGCCGACTCCCGGCACCCGCTGGCGCTCGTCCTGGTGCCCACCCGCGAGCTGGCCCAGCAGGTCACCGACGCGCTCACCCCGTACGCCACCGCCGTCAACCTGCGGATCACCACCGTCGTCGGCGGCATGGGCATCAGCCGGCAGGCCAACGCGGTGCGCCGCGGCACCGAGGTCCTGGTCGCCACCCCCGGCCGACTGGACGACCTGATCGGGCGCGGTGACGTCAACCTGTCCGACGTCGCCATCACCGTCCTCGACGAGGCCGACCAGATGGCCGACATGGGCTTCCTCCCGCAGGTCAGCAAGCTGCTGGAGCAGGTCGCCGAGGGCGGGCAGCGGATGCTGTTCTCCGCGACCCTGGACCGCAACGTGGACCGGCTGGTCAAGCGCTTCCTGACCGACCCGGTCACCCACTCGGTCGACCCCTCGGCCGGCGCGGTCACCACCATGGACCACCACGTCCTGCAGCTGGAGCCCGCCGACAAGGTCTCCGCCACCGCCCACATCGCCTCCCGCGACGGCCGCGTGATCATGTTCGTGCACACCAAGCACGGCGCCGACCGGCTCGCCAAGCAGCTGCGCGCCACCGGCGTGATGGCCGCCGCCCTGCACGGCGGCAAGTCCCAGCCGCAGCGCAACCGGGTCCTGGACCAGTTCCGCGAGGGCGAGGTCACCGCGCTGATCGCCACCAACGTGGCCGCGCGCGGCATCCACATCGACGGCCTCGACCTGGTCGTGAACGTCGACCCGCCGATCGACCACAAGGACTACCTGCACCGCGGCGGCCGCACCGCCCGGGCCGGCGAGTCCGGCACGGTCGTCACCCTGGTGCTGCCCGAGCAGCGCCGCGAGGTCAACCGGCTGATGACGGTGGCCGGGATCCGCCCGACCGTCACCAAGATCCGCCCCGGCGACGCCGACCTGGTCCGGATCACCGGTGCCCGTACGCCCAGCGGCGTCGCGGTCGCGCTGGCCGTCCCGGCCGCCGCCCAGCCCGCGGCCCCGGCCGCCTCCGCCGACGGCAAGACCGCCGGCGGCAAGTCGGGCAACCCGCGCCGCCGCTCCGGCAAGCGCTCCGGGCTGCCCACCGACGTCGACATGAACGGCAACCCGCGCCGCCCGCGCCCCAAGCAGCGCCTCGGCTCCGCCGCCCAGGGCGAGCGGCCCCAAGCCGCCGGGTTCATCGGGCGCTCCTCCGGCCGGGCCCGCCCGGGCAGCGGCTCCCAGTCCGGCGGCAACTACGGGACCGGGCGCCAGCGCCGCAAGTTCGACTGACGGCCCGCGGCTCTTCGCCGCAGGCCCCGAGTCCCCTCGAGCGGGCTCCGCGACCTCCCCGCCACGGGGGGAGCGCGGGGCCCGTTCCGCGTTTCCGGGCCACCCGACCCGGCCGGCGGTCAAACAGCTGGCGTGAATCCATCGAAGCTCGCCTTGAACGAGAGCTTGACGGTGGCCGGTGTGAGCCCCGATTCTTTTACGCGGCCCACACATCTGTCGCATGGTCACCATCAGTCCACAGACGTCGAGTTGTCGCGATTCGCCGACCCGGAAGGACCGCCGTCCCGATGCGCCGAACCTCCGCCCTGCTCACCACCGCCCTGCTCGCCGGGGCCGCCGCCCTGGTCGCACCGGCCACCACCGCCCAGGCCGCGCCCTCCTGCGGCGCCTACGTCGCGGGCTGGAGCGCGATCGGCAGCTGCAGCGGCCTCGACCCGATGCAGACCTGGACCGTGACCGCCACCTGTTACTACTGGAACTCCACCCACACCGTGCAGTTCACCCGCCCCGCGTACGGCGGCGTGGCGGTCGGCGACGGCAGCGTCTCCGCGCCCTGCGGCGTCGGCGACACCGTCATGTTCCCGCGCGTCATCATGGGCGCCACCCCGCCGGCCGGCCCGACCGGCCAGATCACCGGCTACGTCGGCAAGTGCGTCGACGTGAAGGGCGCCAACCTCGGCAACGGCACCCCCGTCCAGATCTACGACTGCAACGGCACCCTGGCGCAGAAGTGGCGGATAGGCGTCGACGGCACCATCCGCGCCCTCGGCAAGTGCATGGACGTGTCGGGCGGCGGCACCGCCAACCACACCATGGTCCAGCTCTACGACTGCAACGGCACCGGCTCCCAGCAGTGGCAGGCCCGCGCCGACGGCTCGCTGCTCAACCCGCAGTCCGGCCGCTGCCTGGACGACCTCGGCTTCTCCACCGCCAACGGCAACCAGCTCGGCATCTGGGACTGCAACGGCGCCGCCAACCAGAAATGGCAGCTCCCCGCCTGACGGCTCGTCAGGAACGGTCGGGTCCGCCGCCCGCGCCCCCGTCGGGCGGCGGACCCGCGTGCGCTACGCCACCACCGCCGTCGGGGCCAGCCGGCGCAGCCGCTCCGCCGTCTGCGCGTCACGCGGCGCCATCACGATCAACTGCAGCCCCTCGGCGGCCAGCAGCACATGCTGGTCGATCCGCAACTCGCCCAACTCCTCGTGCCGAACCACCTTCTCGGCCCCCGAGCGCTCCGCCACCTGGTGCTCGTCCAGCCAGCGGTCCGCCTCCGGATGCTCCTCCCGCACATGCTGGATCATCCGGCCCAGATGACGGCCCACCGCCGTGGCCTCGCCACCGCGCTCCGCGTAGGCCGACCGCAACTGGGCCAGGAAGCGCCGGGCGTGCTCCTCCCAGTGCTCCACCCGGCGCCGGTGCAGGGCGTTGCCGAACACCACCCAGGCCAGGTTGCACTCCTGCGGCGGCCGCCCGGACAGCCCGAACAGCGCGTCGGCGCCCGGATTCCACGCCCGCAGGTCCCAGTTGGCGTCCATCACCCAGGCCGGCGCCGGCCACTGGGCGTGCATCAGCCGCAACAGCGCGGCCGGGACCTCCGCGGGCGCGCTCACCTCCCCGTCCATCGGGTGGCTGCCCGCCAGCCGGAACAGGTACGCCGTCTCCGCCCGGTCCAGCCGCAGCGTCCGGGCCAGACTCGCCAGCACCTCCGGCGACGGGTGGATGTCCCGCCCCTGCTCCAGCCACGTGTACCAGGTCACCCCCACCCCGGCCAGCAGTGCCAACTCCTCCCGCCGCAGCCCCGGCGTGCGCCGCCGCACCCCCGGCGCCAGCCCCACCTGCTGCGGCGTCAGCCGGGCCCGCCGGCTGCGCAGGAAGCCCGACAGCTCCGTGCGGCGCTCCTCCGACTCGTCCATGTCCCCCGTCCTTCCTGGTGGTCGAACTACCAGTATCCCCACGCACTGTTGCCGACCCGGCGCCCGCGAGAGTCTTGATCACGTCACCGAACGCCGGCCCCGAGGAACACCTGATGAATCGTCAGATCCATGCTGCCCGCCGCACCGTGGTCGCCCTCGCGGCGGCCGCCGCCCTGCTCGGCACCGCCGGTACGCTACCCGCCGCCGCGGCCGCCCACTGCCCGGCCCCGGCCGTCATCAACGGCCACGCCCCCACCCTCGTCCCCGAGAGCGCCGTCTGGGACCAGGGCCACCACCGCTTCCTGGTCGGCTCGCTGCGGCACGGCACCGTCTCCGCCGTCGGTCTCGACGGCAGCGTCCGCACCCTGATCGACGACCCCGGCACCCTGATCGAGATCGCCGGCCTGCGGATCGACCAGGCCCACCGCCGCATCCTGGTCACCAACCTCGACAACGGCGTCGGCGAACGCAGCGGCCCCGCCACCCTCGGCAAGGTCGCCGGAATCGGCGCCTACGACCTCGACACCGGCCGCCGTCTCTCCTACACCGACCTCGCCGCCGTCGCGGGCGACGGCGGCAGCCACCTGGCCAACGACATCGCCGTCGCCCCCGACGGCACCGCCTACGTCACCGACTCCTTCGCCCCCGTCGTCTACCGGGTCGACCCGGACGGCACCGGCTCCGTCCTGCTGCGCGACGACCGCCTCACCCCCGCCCCCGGCGCCTACGGCCTCAACGGCATCGTCTACCGCGACGGCCGGCTCGTCCTCGGCAAGTGGGACGACGGCACCCTGTGGCAGCTCCCGCTCCGGGACCCGTCCGCCCTGCGCCGGGTCGAGATCGCCGACGGCGGGGCCCTGCTCCACCTCGACGGCATCTTCGCCCGCCCCGACGGCACCCTCGCGGGCGTCACCAACGCCTTCTTCGGCACCGGCCGCGACGCCGAGGTCGAACTGCGCTCCGACGACCACTGGCACACCGCCCGCCTCACCGCCGTCCACCCCTCCGCCGACGCCACCCCCACCGCCGTCACCAACGGCCCCGGCGGTGCCCTCTACCAGCTCTCCGGCGGCCTCGCCGACGCCGGCCACCCGGGGGACACCTTCACCCTGCGCCGGGTCTGACCCGGTCGGCCTGAAGGGCACACGGCCCTCGCGGCGCGCACGGCCCCGGCCGTGCGCGCCGTCGGTGCCTCCGGGCGCCGTCGCCCATGCGAGTGAACACAACTAGCCTCGTGTATTGCGTTTGCATCACGCTGCTGCTCGTGCATAGTGAGATCTACTGGAACAAGCGGTCCGAGGAGCACATCGCCCGGCATGGTGTGGAGCCGATGGAGGTCGAAGATGTCGTGTTCACCCGACCCCACTGGTTCGCGGGTGGCCGGGCCGGCACGACCCTCTGCCATGGCGTGACTCAGACCGGGCGTTACCTGTTGGTGGTGCTGGTGGACAGCACCATGGTGCCGTCGGCGTGGTACTGCGCCACTGCCCGAGACATGACGGCTGCCGAGCGGCGCCTGTTCCTCAAGCGGACGAGTTGAAGGTGACAGATGACTGACAACGGTGCGGACCTCGAAGCGATCGCAGAGTACTACGACACGCACGAGCTGACCGAGGACGAGATCATGAGCGCCGAGCCCGGCGAGCAACTGTCGGCGGAGTCGGTGATGATCACCACCTCGCTGCGGCTGCCGAAACCGGTGATGGACGAGGTACGGCGTCGGGCGCGGGAGCGCGGGATGAAGCCGACGGCCGTCATGCGGGAGTGGATCGAGGCCGCGATCGCGGACGTGGACGAGCCAGTGCCGCTCAGCGTGATCAACGCCGCGGTGGCCGAGTACCAGCACCGAAAGGCCTCGTGACAGCCCGGTGAATGCCGATCCGGCGATGGTCGCGAGGGCTGAGGCGGTCGGTCGTACCGAGCAGCGCGGCCGGTGAGGGCCGTGCTCAGGCGGTGAGGGCCGGGAGCGCCACCGCCGCGCGGCGGGCCTGGTCGTAACGCTGGAGCAGGAGCGCGGCCAGCTCCGGGGCGGGGCCCAGGACGTCGGCCAGGACGTCCGCGCCTTCGGCGGCGGCCGCGATGCGGTCCGGCAGCAGGCCCGGGGCCAGCAGGTACGGGGACACGGCGGTGCGCGAGGCGCCCGCCGCGCGCAGGGCGTCGAGCGCGTCCGGCACCCGGGGGCCGTCCGCCGAGGCGTGGGCGACCTCGACGCCGGCCCAGCCGCGGGTGCGGCGCCACTCGGCGGCGGCCGCGCGGGTGGCGGCGCCGGCGGCCGGGTCGGAGGAGCCGGCCGAGGCCAGCACCACGCCGGTACGGGCGCGGACGGCGGCCGAGCGGACGTCGAGCCCGGCCTCGGCCAGCCGGCGGTCCAGGGCGGCGAGCAGCAGCGGGGAGGGCCCCAGGACGTCGGCGACCGGCAGTGCGGCGCCGGCGGCCCGCAGCGCGGCGGGGATGTCGTGCTTGGCGTGGAAGGCCCGGTTGAGCAGCAGCGGGACGGCCACCGCGTCCCCGAGCCGACCGGCCACCTGGGGGATCCGCGGCGCGCAGTGGTCCAGGTAGGCGGTGGCGACCTCCAGGGCGGGCCGCCGCGCCCGCACCTCCCGGACCAGCGCGGCCACGGTCGCGGCGTGCCGCGGGTCGCGGCTGCCGTGGGCGATCAGCAGCAGGGCGGGCCTCGGCGCCGCCCGCACCGGCCGCCTCACTGGCCGGAGGCCAGCAGGCCGCGGTTGCGCAGCACCCGGCGCTCGACCGGGGTGAACACCAGCAGCTCGATGGCGATGCCGACGAACAGGATGAGGAGGATGCCGAGCAGGACCCCGGACATGTCGGAGAACTCGCGCTGGTCCTCCAGGAACCGGCCCAGGCCGCGGCCGAGGTCGGGGGAGGAGGCGACCAGTTCGGCGGCCATCAGCGAGCGCCAGGAGAACGCCCAGCCCTGCTTGAGCCCGGCCAGGTAGCCGGGCAGCGCGGCCGGGATGAGCACGTGCCGGGCGCCGGTGAGGCCGGTGGCGCCGATGGTGCGTCCGGCCCGCAGGAACAGCGGCGGCACCTGGTCGATGCCGGCGACCAGCCCGTTGGCGATGGAGGGGACGGCCCCGAGCAGGATCACCGCGTACATCATCGAGTCGTTGATGCCGAGCCAGATGACGGCGGCGGGCACCCAGGCCACCGAGGGCAGCGACTGCAGGCCCTGGAGCACCGGGCCGATCGCGGTGCGCACCGGCTTGACCCGGGCGACCACCAGGCCGATCGGGGTGCCGATGACGACGGCGAGCAGGAAGCCGGACAGGCCGCGCCACACGCTGGTCCAGATGATCGAGAACAGCGTGCCCTGGTACCAGAGGTCCTCCAGGGAGTGCCAGACGTCGGCGGGGCTGGGCAGCTTGTACGAGGAGGTGAGGTGCAGGCTGTACGCGCCCTGCCACAGCGCCAGCACCACCAGCACGCCGATCAGCGGCGGCAGGGCCTTGCCGCGCAGCACCTCGCCGAGCGAACTGCGCTGGGCGGCGACGGAGTCGAGGGCGTCCAGGCCGGCGCCGACGTCGGCGCTGTCGGACGCGTCGCCGGGGGTGGTGTGCTCCCGGACGGGGGCGGTGTCAGTGCTGGCCATGGCGACGGATCTCCCCACGCAGTTCTTCGGTGATCTCGATGGACAGGTCGGCCACGCCCGCGGACTCGATGCGGCGCGGCTGCGGCAGGTCGATCCGCCACTCGCGGGCGACCCGGCCGGGCCGGGAGGAGAGCAGGACGACGCGCTGGGCCAGCCGCACGGCCTCGCGCACGTTGTGGGTGACGAACAGGACGGACAGCTGCCGTTCGGCCCAGATCCGGGTGATCTCGTCGTGCAGGACGTCGCGGGTGATGGCGTCGAGGGCGGCGAACGGCTCGTCCATCAGCAGCACCTTGCTGCCCTGGGCGAGGGCGCGGGCCATCGCGACGCGCTGGCGCATGCCGCCGGACAGCTCGTGCACCCGCTTGCCGTACGCGCCGTTCAGGCGGACGAGTTCGAGCAGCCGCTCGGCCTCGGCGCGGCGCTCGGGGCGGGGGACGCCGGCCAGCTTGAGGGCGAGTTCGACGTTCCTGCCGGCGGTGAGCCAGGGGAACAGCGCGTGTTCCTGGAACATCAGGGCGGGGCGGCCGCCGGGCACCTCGATGCCGCCGCGGGTGGGCTCGTCGAGGCCGGCGACCAGGTTGAGCAGGGTGGACTTGCCGCAGCCGGAGGCGCCGAGGAGGGTGACGAACTCGCCGGGCGCGACGTCGAGGGTGATGTCGTCGAGCACATGGGTCTGGGCGCCGGGGCGGCCGAAGGACTTGTGGACGTGCGAGATCCGGACGGCGGGCGCGCCGCCGGGGGCGTCGGCGCCGGGGGCGTCCGCCGAGGTGGTCAGTGCCGGGGTCATCCGGGCACCTCCTGCGTGTGGTCTGGGGGCTGGCGAGGCGAGGCGAGTCGGAGCCGGGGTCCGGGCCCCGTCCGCGCCGGTGGGCATCGATCGGGGACCGACCGGGCGGGCGGGGCCGGACCGCGGAGTTACTTGGTGCCGAGTCCGGCGTCCGCCACGGGCGCCTGGCCCTTGGCCGCGAGGACCTTGTTCAGCAGGGTGAGGTCGTAGATGCCGTTCAGGCTGGCCCCCGCGCCAGCGGAACTCGATCTGGGCAGCTTGAGCAGCCCGGCGGTCACGGCGTGGTCGGCCTCGGCCTGCAGGGTGTTCGCCAGCGGGTCGTCCAGGAAGTCGATGTCCGCCCAGGCCGGGTCGAGGACCCCCGGCTCCAGCGCGTTGCCGGCCTCCTTCTTGATCGCCTCGTTGGCGTCGGCCTTGGCCTTGTCGGGGTCGGCCTTGATGAAGGCGTTGGTGTCCACCGAGCCGCGCAGCACGGCCTCCACCACGTCCGGGTGCTCCTTGAGGAACTTCTGCGAGACGATGATGTTGGTGATCACGAACTTCTTGTCCGGCCAGACGTCCTTCTCGTTGAGCAGGACCTTCGCGCCGAGCGTGACCAGCTTGGAGGCGGTGGGCTCGGGCACCCAGGCGCCGTCGATGGAGCCGGACTTGTAGGCGTCGGGGGTGACCTTGTTGTCGGTGCGCAGCACCGACACGTCGCCCGCGCCGGACGCCGCGTCCACCTTGTAGCCCTTGCCCGCCAGGTAGTTGAGCAGCGCCACGTCCTGGGTGTTGCCCAGCTGCGGGGTGGCGATCTTCTTGCCCCTGAGGTCGTCCAGCGAGCCGATCTTGTCCGGGTTGACCACCAGCTTGACCCCGCCGGAGGCCGAACCGCCGATGATCTTCAGCGACTGGCCGTTCGACTTGGTGTAGCCGTTGATCGCGGGGGAGGGGCCGATCCAGCCGATGTCGATGGAGCCCGCGTTGAGCGCCTCGATCTCGGCCGGGCCCGCGTTGAAGATCTGGGTCCTGACCTGGGTGGCGCCCAACTGCTTCTGGAAGATGCCCTCCTGGAGGCCGACCAGCGGGGTGCCGTGGGTCAGGTTGGCGAAGTAGCCGATCTTCACCGTGTCCGCGGACAGCTTGGCGCCCGAGGCCCCGACGGTGGCGGCCGCGTTGGCCTTGCCGTCGGACTTGTCCGCCGTGGAGCCGTAGCCGCAGGCCGACAGCAGGGCCACGGCGGTCAGGCCGGCGACGGCGGCCGCGGCGGAGCGTCTGAACCGCCCGGCGCCGGGGCGGACGGAGGTATGGGAGGAGAGCGGGTTCGGTGCCATGGTGTGGGTCCTGTTCACGGACGGACCGTCAGGAAGCGGTCCCGGGCGGACGGTTGGAAGGTGGTGCGCGCGGCATCGGGTGCCGGGGCAAGCCGGGCGGCTGGGGGGAAGGCAGCCCGGTGACGGGGCGGTCTCAGCCCCGTCGGCCCGCACATCGGGTCAAGCCGCCCTGGCCGCTGCCGAGGACGCCGCTGCCGATGCGGCCGCCTTCCTTGTCCATGCCCGAGAACGCCTCGCTGGGCATCAGACCCAGTCCTCCTCGTCGGGTGCGCCGGGTGCGTCGTCGACGCGTACGGTCGCGAAGGCCTCGCCCGCCATGCCGGCGGTGAGGGTGGTGCCGTCGGCCGGGTCGATCAGCAGGAAGGATCCGGTGCGACGGTTGTCGGTGTAGTCGTCGAGGGCCAGCGGCTCGGCGGTGCGCAGCTTGACGTGGCCGATGTCGTTGACGTTCAACCCCTCGGCGCCGCTGCGCTGTTCGAGGGTGTCGCCCGCCTTGGTCGGCAGGGCGATCCGGTAGGAGATCTCCTTGACCAGCGCGCGCACCGTGCGGGTGGTGTGCTTGAGCAGCACCTTGTCCCCGGCGCGCAGCGGCCGCTCGTTGAGGTGGCTGACGGTGGCCTCGATGTCCTTGGTGGGGGCGGGAGCCGCCCCGGCGGCGAGCAGGTCGCCGCGGGAGATGTCGAGGTCGTCGGCGAGCCGGACGGTGACCGACTGCGGGGCCCAGGCGAGGTCCGCCGGGCGGCCGAGCGCGTCGATCGCGGCGACGGTGCTGGTCAGGCCGGAGGGCAGCACCGTGACGGGGTCGCCGACCCGCAGCACCCCGGAGGCCAACTGGCCCGCGTAGCCGCGGTAGTCGGGGTGCTCGTCGGTCTGCGGGCGGATCACGTACTGGACCGGGAAGCGGGCCGGTTCGGCGCTCGGGTCGCTGCCGACCGGGACGGTCTCCAGGTGCTCCAGCAGGGTCGGGCCGCCGTACCAGTCCATGTGCGCGGACGGCTCGACGACGTTGTCCCCGGCGAGGGCGGAGATCGGGACGGCGAGGACGTCCTTGATGCCGAGTGAGGCGGCGTAGCCGGTGAACTCCTCGGCGATGGCGGCGAACACGGGCTCGGCGTAGCCGACCAGGTCCATCTTGTTGACGGCCAGCACGATGTGCGGCACCCGCAGCAGCGCGGCGACGGCGGCGTGCCGGCGGGTCTGCTCGACCACGCCGTTGCGGGCGTCGACCAGGACGACGGCGAGTTCGGCGGTGGAGGCGCCTGTCACCATGTTGCGGGTGTACTGCACGTGCCCGGGGGTGTCGGCGAGGATGAACCGCCGTCGGGGGGTGGCGAAGTAGCGGTAGGCGACGTCGATGGTGATGCCCTGCTCGCGTTCGGCGCGCAGGCCGTCGGTGAGCAGCGCGAGGTCCGGCGCCTCCTGGCCGCGGCTGCGCGAGGCGTGCTCGACGGCCTCCAGCTGGTCGGCGAGCACCGACTTGGAGTCGTGCAGCAGGCGGCCGACCAGGGTGGACTTGCCGTCGTCGACGGAGCCGGCGGTGGCGAAGCGCAGCAGGGAGGTGGCGCTGGTCTCGATGGTCGTGCTCATTAGAAGTACCCCTCGCGCTTGCGGTCTTCCATCGCGGCCTCGGACAGCTTGTCGTCGGCACGGGTGGCGCCGCGCTCGGTGAGGCGGCTGGCGGCGATCTCGGCGATCACCGCCTCGATGGTGGTGGCGTCGGAGTCGACGGCGCCGGTGCAGGACATGTCGCCGACGGTGCGGTAGCGGATCAGCCGCCGCTGGACGGGCTCGCTGTCCTTGGGGCCGCCCCACTCGCCGGCGGTCAGCCACATGCCGCCCCGGGCGAAGACGTCCCGCTCGTGGGCGTAGTAGATCTCCGGCAGTTCGATGCCCTCGCGCGCGATGTACTGCCAGACGTCCAGCTCGGTCCAGTTGGACAGCGGGAACACCCGCACGTGCTCGCCGACCGCGTGCCGGCCGTTGTACAGCGACCACAGCTCGGGGCGCTGGCGGCGCGGGTCCCAGGCGCCGAACTCGTCGCGCAGCGAGAAGACGCGCTCCTTGGCGCGGGCCTTCTCCTCGTCCCGGCGGCCGCCGCCGAACACCGCGTCGAAGCGGTTGGACTCGATCGCGTCGAGCAGCGGGACGGTCTGCAGCGGGTTGCGGGTGCCGTCGGGGCGCTCGCGCAGCCGGCCGTCGTCGATGAAGTCCTGGACGTGGGCGACGTGCAGGCGCAGGTTGTGCTCGGCGACGACGCGGTCGCGGTAGGCGATCACCTCGGGGAAGTTGTGCCCGGTGTCGACGTGCAGCAGCGAGAAGGGCACCGGCGCGGGCGCGAAGGCCTTGAGCGCCAGGTGCAGCATCAGGATGGAGTCCTTGCCGCCGGAGAACAGGATCACCGGCCGCTCGAACTCCCCCGCGACCTCGCGGAAGATGTGCACCGACTCGGCCTCCAGCGCGTCCAGGTGGGACAGCGCGAAGGGGCCCCCTGAGTTCTCGCCGTGGGCTTCGGTGCGGCCCGGAACGTCGGTCGCGGTGGTCATGCGAGACCCCTCTCGGTCAGGAAGGCGTGCAGCTCGGCGGCGGACTCGGCGACCGCGCGGCCCCGCGTCTGGAGGCGCAGCTCCGGGGCGAGCGGGGCCTCGTACGGGTCGTCGACGCCGGTCAGGCCGGAGATCTCGCCGGCCGCCTGCTTCGCGTACAGGCCCTTGACGTCCCGTTCGGCGCACAGCTCGACCGGGGTGGCGACGTGGATCTCCAGGAACTCGGTGCCGGCCGCGGCGTGCCGCTCGCGCACCGCGGTGCGCGAGTCGGCGAACGGGGCGATCACCGGGGCGAGGACCTTGACGCCGTTGGCGGCCAGCTTCTCGGCGACGAAGCCGATCCGGGTGACGTTGGTGTGCCGGTCCTCGCGGGAGAAGCCGAGGCCCTTGGAGAGGAACTCGCGGATCTCGTCGCCGTCCAGGACCTCGACCTTGTGGCCCTCGGCGCGCAGCCGCTCGGCCAGCGCGAAGGCCAGGGTGGTCTTGCCCGCGCTCGGCAGCCCGGTCAGCCACACGGTGGCGCCGCGCTCGCAGGGGGCGGCCGCGCGGGCCGCCCCTGCGGCTCCGTCGGCGGCCAGGGTGTGAGCTGTCACGGGTTCTTTCCTTACGTGAGGGTGACGGGTGGTCAGAGGTGGATGCCGCACTCGGTCTTGCCGGAGCCCGACCAGCGGCCGGCCCGGGCGTCCTCGCCCTCGCCCGGCTTGCGGGTGCAGGACAGCGGGGAGCAGCCGATCGAGGTGTAGCCCTCCCACAGCAGCGGGTTGAGCAGCACGCCGTTCGCGGCGACGTAGGCGTCCACGTCCTCCTGCGTCCAGCGGGCGATCGGGGCGATCTTGACCTTGCGGCGCTTCGGGTCCCAGGCGACCACCGGGGTGTTCGCCCTGGTCGGCGACTCGTCGCGGCGCAGCCCGGTCGCCCAGGCGTCGTACCCGCCGAGGCCGCGGTTGAGCGGCTCGACCTTGCGCAGCGAGCAGCACAGGTCCGGGTCGCGGTCGTGCAGGCGGGGCCCGTGCTCGGCGTCCTGCTCGGCGACCGTCCTCAGCGGGGTGAGCGTGATGACGTTGACCGGCATGGTCGCGGCCACCGCGTCCCGGGTGCCGATGGTCTCCGGGAAGTGGTAGCCGGTGTCCAGGAACACCACGTCCACGCCGGGGAACACCGAGGAGGCGAGGTGGGCGACCACCGCGTCCTCCATCGAGGAGGTGACGCAGAACCGCCTGCCGAAGGTGTCGGCGGCCCAGCGCAGCACCTCCTGCGGCGTGGCCTCCTCCAGCTCGCGGCCGGCCCGCTCCGCCAGCTCCGCGTGGTCAGTCGTCGTGCGGCTCATGCGACGCACTCCCGTGGGTCGGTGACAGCAGGCCGAGGAACTTCAACTGGAAGGCGCGGCGGCACCCGTGGCACTCCCAGGCGCCGTGGCCGGCCTCGGACGGGCGCAGGTCCTCGTCCCCGCAGTACGGGCAGAAGAACGGTGCGGCTCGCTCACTCACGACAGTTGCTCCTCGCTGGCCCGGGCCGCCCACTGGGCGAAGCGCTCGCCCTCGGTGCGGTCGGCCTGGTAGCGGGTCAGCAGGCGCTCGACGTAGTCGGGCAGGCCGGCGCTGGTGACCTTGAGGCCGCGGACCTTGCGGCCGAAGCCGGCCTCCAGGCCGAGCGCGCCGCCCAGGTGCACCTGGTAGCCCTCGACCTGGTCGCCGTGCTCGTCGGTGACCAGCTGGCCCTTGAGGCCTATGTCGGCGACCTGGATGCGGGCGCAGGCGTTGGGGCAACCGTTGATGTTGATGGTCAGCGGCTCGGCGAAGTCCGGCAGGCGCTGCTCCAGTTCGTCGATCAGGGTGCGCCCGCGCTCCTTGGTCTCGACGATGGCGAGCTTGCAGTACTCGATGCCGGTGCAGGCCATGGTGCCGCGGCGGAACGGCGAGGGGGTGACCCGCAGGTCGAGCTCCTCCAGGCCGGCCACCACCGACTCCACGTGCTCCTCGGCGACGTCGAGGATGAGCATCTTCTGCTCGGTGGTGGTGCGCACCCGGTCGCTGCCGTGGGCGGCGGCGAGGTCGGCGATCCGGCCGAGCAGCTTGCCGTCGACCCGGCCGACCCGCGGGGCGAAGCCGATGTAGTACCGGCCGTCCTTCTGCTGCCGGACACCGACGTGGTCGCGCCAGCGGGCGACGGGCTCGGCGGGCGCGGGGCCGTCCAGGAGCCGGACCTTCAGGTACTCCTCCTCCAGCACCCGGCGGAACTTCTCCACGCCCCAGTCGGCGACCAGGAACTTCAGCCGGGCCCGGTTGCGCAGGCGCCGGTAGCCGTAGTCGCGGAAGATGCCGATCACGCCGCCGAAGACGTCGGGCACCTGCTCCAGCGGGACCCAGGCGCCCAGGCGCACGCCCAGCTTGGGGTTGGTGGACAGGCCGCCGCCGACCCACAGGTCGAAGCCCGGGCCGTGCTCGGGGTGGACCACGCCGACGAAGGAGACGTCGTTGATCTCGTGGACGACGTCCAGCAGCGGGGAGCCGGAGATCGCGGACTTGAACTTGCGCGGCAGGTTGGAGAAGTCCGGGTTGCCGATGAAACGGCGCTGGATCTCCTCGATCGCCGGGGTGCCGTCGATGATCTCGTCCTGGGCGACGCCGGCCACCGGGGAGCCGAGGACGACGCGCGGGGTGTCGCCGCAGGCCTCGGTGGTGGACAGGCCGACGGCCTCCAGCTTCTGCCAGATCGCGGGGACGTCCTCGATCCGGATCCAGTGGAACTGGATGTTCTGCCGGTCGGTCAGGTCGGCGGTGCCGCGGGCGTACTGCTCGGAGACCTCGGAGATCGCCCGCAGCTGGGGGACGGTCAGCCGGCCGCCGTCGATCCGCACCCGGAGCATGAAGTACTCGGCGTCCAGCTCGTGCGGGTCGAGGATCGCGGTCTTGCCGCCGTCGATGCCCTCCTTGCGCTGGGTGTAGAGGCCCCACCAGCGCATCCGGCCGCGCAGGTCGGCGGGGTCGATCGAGGCGAAGCCCCGGTGCGCGTAGATCGTCTCAATACGTGTCCGCACATTGAGACCGTCGTCGTCCTTCTTGAACTGCTCGTTGGCGTTCAGGGGGGTGTAGTGGCCCATGCCCCACTGGCCCTCGCCGCGGTGGCGGGTCACCTTGCGAGCCGCGGCGGCTGCGCCGGTGCCACGCGCGGCGGTGCGGTCGGCCGTGGGCTCGGCGGGCTCGGGAGAGGTGGCCATGGTGAAGTCCTTCTGGGCAGGTGGCGCTGACGCCGGGTGGGTCGCGGGGCGTGCTCAGCCGTGCGGTGCTGCTGTGACCTGCGGGTTTCTCAGGGCCGGGAGAGCAGTGACCGGGCCGGGCGGGCGCCTGCGCATCCGCTCGTGCGGGGATGGCGGTGGAATCGGCGCCGGGTGCGGTGGTGCGGCGGGGTGGGGCTCAGATCACCGGACAGATGGCGCTGGACACGCGAAGCAGATCGACGTGGAGTCGACCAACCAGGGTGGTTCCGGCGCTAGACATGGCAAGAGATTGGCACGGCCCGGGACTCGCGGTCCACTAACATCCGCATACTGGACGCTGGAGTTTCGACAGATGGGACAACCGGGCGTCGCCGCCGGTCCCGGCCGGGCGTCCGTCGAGCGGCCCGCGGGGAGCCCCTACCCCCGCGGCACACCCGCCCGTACCCCCGCGGTACACGCGCCCGTACCCCCGCGGAGATCAACCGGATCGCCCCGGCCCGATACCGTTACCCCTGTGCAAGCAGCAGGCGATACGAGCAGACCGAACCCCGAACGGCCCTCCCGGCGCCGGGGCAAGGGCTCCCGGCGCGCGGCCAAACAGGCCGCCTGGCGCCGTACGGCGTGGGAGCTGGTCAGGGACACCACCAACACCTGCGTCGAGTACCGGGTCACCGGCCTCGCCGCCGAGGCGGCCTTCTTCACCCTGCTGTCCATCCCGCCGCTGCTGCTCGGCCTGGCCGCCACCCTCGGCTACCTCGACGAGTTCGTCGGCGCGGACGCCATCGAGCGGCTCAAGCACGACATCGTCTCGGCCTCCGGGACGGTCCTGTCGGACTCCTCCGTCAACGAGGTCGTCAAGCCGCTGCTCAGCCAGGTCTTCGACCACACCCGGCCCGACCTGATCTCGATCGGCTTCCTGCTGTCGCTGTGGTCCGGCTCCAGAGCCCTCTACATCTTCATCGACACCATCACCGTCATGTACGGGCTGGACGGCAAGCGCGGCATCGTCAAGACCCGGCTGCTGTCGCTCGGCCTCTACCTCGGCGCCCTGGTGATCGGCTCACTGGTGCTGCCGCTGCTGATGGCCGGGCCCGGACTGGTCGAGAACGCCGTCCCCGGCGCCGCCGGGCTCGTCGGCGCCGCCTACTGGCCGGTCGCGATCCTGCTGCTGATCGTCTCGCTGACCACCCTCTACCACCTCGCCGTGCCGGTCTCCACGCCCTGGCGCGAGGACCTCCCCGGCGCCCTGGTCGCCCTGGTGGTGCTGGTCTTCTGCAGCGTCGGTCTGCGGCTCTACCTGATCAGCTCGGTCGAGGGCCCCTCGGTGTACGGCTCGCTGGCCGCGCCGGTGGCCGTACTGCTGTGGATCTTCGTGGTCGCCCTCGCGGTGCTCATCGGCGCCGCCATGAACGCCGCCATAGACCGGCGCTGGCCCACCCTGGAGACCGCCGACGCCCGCGCCGAGAACGAGCGCGCCCAGGAGGAGGCCGCCGCCGCCGTGGTCCGCGAGGTCGCCGCCCGGCGGGCCGTCGAGCGGGCCCGGCGCGCCCGCGAGCTGGGACTGGCCGAGGGCCTGGAGGAGGAGTGGGGCGAGGAGGAGGTCGACGACGTCGACGCGCCCGCCGAGTACCCCGAGCGGTGGGCCGACGTGCTGGCCGCCGACAACGTGCGCGGGCGCCTCAGTGCCCGGCCCGGGCCGCACCACCGGTCCGCCCCGCCGCCGCCGGACAGCGACCGGCCGCCGGGGCCGCCGCCTGGGCCGCCGGGGCCGCCGCCTGGGCCGCCTGGGCCGCCGCCGGGGTCGCCGCCGGAGCGGCCGGGGGCGGGGTCTGGCCCAGGGCCTGGTTCGGGGCCCGGCGGTGGGCCCGGTGGTGGGCCCGGGGTGGGGCAGCAGGTGCCGGGATACCCGCCCAGGCCGCCGCGGCCGCCGTGGGAGCAGCGGTAGGGGTCGGTGCGGCTGCTCGGGGCCGGACGTACGGCAGGGCCTCCCTCGCGGGTGCGGGGGAGGCCCTGTGTGTTGTCCGGCGGTGTCCGGGTCACGATCGACTGGTGTGCGGTTCGTGTTCGATTCGTGTCGGGTGCTGTTCGGGGGCGATCGGCGGCCGGGCGGTGCGGTCGGCCTGCCGGGGGCTCGGTGCCCGGGTGCGGTCGGTCGGTGGTCAGCCGATGGTCGGGTTCTCGGGGAAGGGCGAGTGCGGCGACCGGCCGTAGCCCTGGGTGGGCTGCGCGTCGACCGCCGGGTAGCCGTACGAGGGCTGCGGTCCGCCGGGCTGCTGCGGTGCGGCGTGCCGCTGCGGTGCGACGGGGGCGTGGCCGAACGAGGAGCGCAGTTCGGTGGGGGCGCCCGGGTCGGTCAGGCCGGGCCCGGTGGAGCCGGGCCCGCCGGTCGGGTCGGGGCCGGCGCCCGGCAGCGGGTCCAGGCCCGCGCCGAGGGTCTGGCCGGCGCCCAGGGTCTGGCCGGGGCCGGGGCCCGCTCCGGAGGTCTGGCCCGCACCCGGCGAGGCCGGGTCGGAGCCGACCGGGCGGGCGGCCGGTCCAGGCTGTGCCGGGAGCGGTTCGGGGGTCGGCTGGACCGGGTCCAGGGCGGTGCGCCCCGAGGAGTCGCTCAGCTTGATCAGCAGGGCGATCATCAGCCAGTTCGCCAGCAGCGAGGAGCCACCGGCCGCCAGGAACGGCAGCGCCTTGCCGGTCAGCGGCACCAGCCCGCTCACGCCGCCCACCACCACGAACACCTGCAGCGCGAGCGCCGCCGACAGCCCGGTGGCCAGCAGCTTGCCGAACGGGTCGGTCAGGCCGATCGCGGTGCGCAGGCCGCGCTGGATCAGCAGCACGTACACCAGCAGGACCGCCGTCACCCCGGCCAGGCCCAGCTCCTCGCCGATGGTGGTGAAGATGAAGTCGCTGCGCCCGGCGAAGCCGATCAGCCACGGCCGGCCCGAGCCCAGGCCCGTCCCGGTCATGTGCCCGGTGCCGAGGCTGAACAGCGCCTCGGCGGGCTGTTCGGAGATCGCCTTGTCGCTCACCGGCGGGTAGTAGTTCAGCGGGTGCAGCCAGGCCTCGACGCGCCCGTGCACGTGCGGTTCCACGGTGCCGACCACGGCCGCGCCGCCGACCGCCATCAGCAGGCCCAGCACCACCCAGCTGGTGCGCTCGGTCGCCACGTACAGCATCACGATGAAGACGCCGAAGAAGATCAGCGAGGTGCCGAGGTCGCGCTCGAAGATCAGCACCATCAGGCTGACCACCCAGATCGCCAGCACCGGCCCGGCGTGCCGGCCGCGCGGCAGGGTCATCCCCCAGACCTTCCGCCCGGCCAGCGCCAGGGCGTCCCGGGAGGCCATCAGATAGCCCGCGAAGAAGATCGTGATCGCGACCTTCACGAACTCGTCCGGCTCGAAGGACGGCAGCCCCGGCAGCTTGATCCAGCGCTTGGCGCCGAAGCTGTCGGTCGGCGAGAACACCGGCGCGGCCAGCAGGACCAGCGCGCCCGCCATCAT
The DNA here is from genome assembly GCF_055560495.1 of Kitasatospora sp. NPDC023176. Taxonomy (NCBI): domain Bacteria; kingdom Bacillati; phylum Actinomycetota; class Actinomycetes; order Kitasatosporales; family Streptomycetaceae; genus Kitasatospora; species Kitasatospora sp. NPDC023176. The sequence goes on from NZ_JBVHIP010000024.1 coordinate 110,918, forward strand.
CACGTAGACGTACCGCTGGAAGAAGCGGTGGTGCTTGACGAAGACGATCAGTGCGAGCGCCGCCGCCACCGATATGAACACCCACATCAGCTGCGACGGCGCGGCCGGGAGCTTCTGGTAGTCGCCCTTGGCGGCGTGCGCGGCCTTGTAGCTGAAGTCCAGCCGGTCCAGCAGCATCAGGCCGAAGCCGGTCAGGAACACGCCCAGCGGCAGGATCAGCGGGTCCGCGAACGGCGCGAACCGGCGCACCGCCAGGTGCGCCACCACGACCAGCGCCCCGAGGGACAGGCCGTGGACGAGCAGCCCGGGCGGCAGCTTGTCGGTCAGCGCCAGCGAGGCGTCGATGTGTCCGGCCAGACAGACGGCCACCGCGAGCGCCAGCAGGCCCAGCTCGATGTTGCGGTGGCGCGCGGCCAGCCGGCGGCCCTCGCCGCGTGCAGAGCTTTGCACCTCTTGTCGTCCCCTTGTTCATCACCCACGTGGCCGGTATCGCCGACGGTGCATCCTGCCAGACGAACCTCACCCCGCGCCGGTTGCGCCTCCGGGCCCGGCAAGGGCAGAACTTTGCCTTGGTAAAGCTTTGTTGGGCTCAGGTAAAGCTTTGGTCAGGGCGGGGTATAGAGGTGGGCCCCGGCTGCGGCGGGGCGGGTCGGGAGGGCCATCATGGCCGGGCGCCGCGGCCCCTGCCCGGCGACTCCCGGCGCCTCCCCGGCGACGGCCGGGTGGCGGGTGCGGGAGAGGCGGGCAGACGGATGAACGGCGCGGCGGGCGGCGCGGCCCAGGCACTCGGCCACGACGGTGCGGTCCGGATGCTCGGCCACGACGGTGCGGTCCAGACGCTCGCCTACGGCGGACCGCCCGCGTGGCAGTGGTCCGACCTGGCCACCTCCTGGACCCTCGAACCGCTGGTGCTCGCCCTGTCGGTGCTGCTCGGCGCCTGGTACCTGACCGCGGTGCGCACCGTGAACCGCGGCGACGGCGGCCGCTGGCAGCCCACCCGTACCGCGGCCTTCCTCGGCGGGCTGCTGCTCTGGATCTGGTGCACCTGCTCCGGCCTCGGGGTGTACGAGCGGATCCTCTTCACCGACCGGGCCGTGCAGGTCGTGCTGCTGCTCATGGTCGTCCCGCTGCTGCTCGCGCTCGGCGCCCCCGTCTCGCTGCTGGCCGAGTCCTCGCCGGAGCGCCGGCGGGAACGGATCCTGCGGGCGCTGCGCAGCCGGCCGTCCAAGGTGCTGATGTTCCCGGCGGTCTCCACGGCACTGCTGATGGCGCCGCCGTGGCTCCTCTACTTCACGCCCTGGTACGAGTGGTCGCTCTCCAGCGGCATCGGGAACGTGGTGCTGCACCTGGCGCTGGTGCTGCTCGGCCTCGCCTACTTCTGGCCGCGGCTGCAGCTCGACCCCGTCGGGCATGAGTACCCGCACCTGGTCGGGCTGTTCATCACCTTCGCCGAGGTGATCTTCGACGCGGGGCTGGGGATCGTGCTGATCTACGGCGGCCACCTCGTCGCCGAGCACTACTACGTGGCGCTCGGGCGGCCCTGGGGGCCGAGCCTGGCCCAGGACCAGACCTGGGGCGGCAACGCCTTCTGGGTGCTGGGGGACCTCGTCGGGCTGCCGTTCGTGGCCGCGCTGGTGCGGCGGATGGTGGTGCAGGGGCGCGAGGAGATCAAGGCCGTGGACGCCGAGCTGGACGCCCGCTTCGAGGCGCAGGCCGCGCAGGCGAGGGAGGCCGGACTGCCGGAGGAAGAGGAGACCGGCATGCGGCCGTGGTGGCTGGACGACCCGAACCTGAAGCACCGGTACGGGGGCTAGGCGCTTCCTCGTCGGCTCCCCGCCGGTTCCTCGGCCGGCTCTTCGGCTGCCGGTCCAACTTTGGCCCCTGGTGGTCCTGTTGTGGCCCTGTTGTGGCTCTTCGGAGCGCATTTTCGCAGGTCAAAAACAGGTTGGCAGCGATCGACCGCCCCACTAGCGTGTGACACATCAGGTTCGGGAGCCATTGGGCCGCCCGAGGAGTAGAGAGCAGGAGGTGGACCCCCGTGGTCGTTGTCGCCCCGATAGCTGCCCTGGGCAGCGCACGCGTTCACCTCCTCTTCCCGGCCGCCGGCTGAGCCCTTCGCGCCAGCCGTAGCCCGCCGGGATCATCTCCTCCCGAAGGGCCACTGCGTTGTTCAACGCTGCCTCCGTTCCGTCGTTCTCCTCCCCCCTCGCCACCGAGAGCTCCCCGCTGGCCCGCTACGGCTGGACGCCCGAGCTCCATGAACGCTTCGCCCCGCTCGCCGAAGCCGGGCTGCTCCCGGCCCGGATCGTCCGAGTCGACCGCGGCCAGTGCGACGCCGTCCTGGCCGACCCGGAAGCGGGCGGGCTGCGCACCGTCCGGCTCGACACCCGGCCGGTGGGCGACGCCGACATGATCAACTGCCCGTGCACGGGCGACTGGGCAGCCGTCGACCTGGACGCCCAGCCGATGGCGGCCGTCTCCGCGCTGCTGCCGCGCTCCACCGCGATCATCCGCAAGGTGGCCGGCAAGCGCTCCGACGGCCAGGTGCTGGCCGCCAACGTCGACACCGTCCTGATCACCGCCTCGCTCGCGGTCGATCCCGACCTCGGGCGGATCGAGCGCTTCCTCGCCCTGGCCTGGGAGTCCGGTGCCGAACCGCTGGTCGTCCTCACCAAGGCCGACCTGGTCCACGACGCCGACTTCATCCGGGCCGACGTCGAAGCCGTCGCGCCGGGCGTCACCGTACTGGTGGTCAGCGCCGAGACCGGCGAGGGCATCGACGTGCTCCGCGCCTGCGCTCCCGGCACCACCGTGCTGATCGGCCAGTCCGGTGTGGGCAAGTCCACTCTCACCAACGCGCTCGTCGGTGCCGACGTGATGACCGTCCAGGAGGCCCGCGAGGTCGACCAGAAGGGGCGCCACACCACGACCACCCGCGAACTCATACCGCTGCCCGGTGGTGGCGTGCTGATCGACACCCCCGGGCTGCGTGAGGTCGGCCTCTACGGTGGCGAGGGCGTGGACCTGGCCTTCGCGGACATCGCCGAGCTGGCCGAGAACTGCCGCTTCCACGACTGCAACCACCACACCGAACCCGGCTGCGCGGTCCGGGCGGCGCTGGAGGACGGCACCCTGCCGCAGCGCCGGATGGACAGCTACCTCAAGCTCCAGCGCGAGAGCGAATGGATCGCCTCGCGCACGGACGCCCGGGTCGCCAAGGCCCGGCTGAACAAGTGGAAGGCGATCACCAAGTCGATGCGTGCTGCGGGAGGTCCGGTGAAGCGCTGAGCCGGCTTTGGGGCCGGGCCTGGTCGGGCCCGGGGCCTGGCCCCCTGGTCCGACAGCTGAGCCTCGACCCGGCGCGGCCGGGCGTGACCACCCGCACTGACCGGTCGGCCGGCGGCCGGCCAGTGCGGGGCGAGGCAGGGCGAGGCGTGGCAACGCTGGGCAGGGCATGGCGAGGCGGGGGTGGTGCGGGGATCGGTCCGGGACGCCGGGACGCCGGGACGCCGGGACGCCGGGACGCCGGGGCGCCGCGGCCAGGCCGGCTAGCCGCGTAGGTGCGGTGGGCACGGTGCGTGTGGTGGGCAGGGTGGGCGGGACGGAGGGTGGGCGGGACGGAGGGTGGGCTGGGCGCGGAGGTGGTGGCGGCGGAGGGTGGGTGGGGGGAGGGGGAGGGAGGGCCCCGGGAGTCAAGTCCGTAACTGCGACGACTTCCCGAGCCGCAGTCTCCGTCGCCGCTCCGGCACCGCCGGAGCGGCGACGGAGAAACCCCCAGAGCGGCCCCCCCGACGGCGATGTCCGATTCCCGCCAGTCACCCCCCGCCCAGTGCCGCAAACTGGACAGCGTGATCGACGACGACATCCGGTACCGAGCCGTGGACAGCCGAGACGCCCGCTTCGACGGCGTCTTCTTCACGGCCGTCACCTCCACCGGCATCTACTGCCGGCCGAGCTGCCCCGCCGTGACCCCCAAGCGCGTCAACTGCCGCTTCTACCCGAGCGCCGCTGCCGCCCAGGGCGCGGGCTTCCGCGCCTGTCGCCGCTGCCGCCCGGACTCGGTGCCCGGCTCCCCGGAGTGGAACCACCGCGCCGACCTGGTCGGCCGCGCGATGCGCCTGATCGGCGACGGCGTGGTGGACCGCGAGGGCGTTGCGGGCCTGGCCGACCGGCTCGGCTACAGCGCCCGGCAGCTGCAGCGCCAGCTCACCGCCGAGCTCGGGGCCGGCCCGATCGCGCTGGCCCGCGCCCGCCGTGCCCAGACCGCCCGGCTGCTCCTGCAGACCACCGAGCTGCCCGTCACCGACATCGCGTTCGCGGCCGGCTTCGCCTCCGTCCGCCAGTTCAACGACACCGTCCGCGAGGTCTACGACCGCACTCCCAGCGGCCTGCGCGCCGAGGTGACGGCCGGCCGCCGCATCGCGACCCCGGCCGGCGGCCTCACGCTGCGCCTGGCCTACCGGGGTGCGTTCGACAGCGACCACCTGATCGACTTCCTGGAACTGCGCGCCGTCCCCGGCGTGGAGGAGGTCGTGCCCGGCGCGCGCCCCGGCGTGCGCACCTACCGGCGCACCCTCGCGCTCCCGTACGGGCACGGCATCGCCGAGGTCGACGGCCTGGCGCCGGAGGACCGGCGCACCCGCGGCTGGCTCGACTGCCGTCTGCTGCTCGCCGACCTGCGCGACCTGCCCACCGCCGTCCAGCGCCTGCGCGTCCTGTTCGACCTGGACGCCGACCCGGACACGGTGGACGAGCAGCTCGGCGCCGACCCGGTGCTCGGCCCGCTGGTCCGCGAGCGCCCCGGTCTGCGCTCGCCCGGACACGTGGAGCCGCACGAGCTCGCCGTCCGCGCCGTGCTCGGCCAGCAGATCACCGTCGGCGCCGCCCGTACCCTGGCGGGCCGGCTCGCCGAGAAGTACGGCACCGCGCTGCCCGAGCCGAGCGGCGGCCTGCGCCTGCTCTTCCCCACGGCAGCGGCCCTGGCCACCGCCGACCCGGAGGACTTCGCGATGCCCGCGGCCCGTCGCCGTGCGCTCACCGGCCTGTGCGCCGCGCTGGCGGAGGGCGTGGTGCGTCTGGACGGCGGTGTCGACCGGGAGGAGGCCGCCGCCCGGCTGCTGGACCTGCCCGGCATCGGCCCCTGGACGGTCGGCTACCTGCGGATGCGCGCCCTCGCCGACCCCGACGTCTTCCTCCCGAGCGACCTGGGCGTCAAGCACGGCCTGCTCCGGCTCGGCGCCCCCGGGGACCCGAAGGCCGCCGCCCGCGCCGCCGAGGCCTGGGCCCCGTGGCGTTCCTACGCCGTCCACCGGCTGTGGGCCGGCCCCGTCCCGAGCAACGGCACCACGAGCACCACCACCACCAGCACCAGCATCACCACCAGCACCACCCCCTGCACCGGAACGGAGAACGACCCGGCATGAGCACCACCGTCTACACCACCATGGAGAGCCCCTTCGGTCGCCTGCTGCTCAGCGGCGTGCTGCCCGAGGACGGCGGTCCGGCGGCGCTGGCCACCGTCACCGCGCCCGGGCAGAAGTACGCGCTGGCCGAGCCCGCCGACGACTGGGAGTTCGACCCCGACGCCCTCGCCGAGCCGGTCGCCCAGCTGACCGCCTACTTCGCCGGGGAGCGCACCACCTTCGACCTCCCGCTCGCCCCCGAGGGCACCGAGTTCCGCCGCCGGATCTGGGCCGCGCTGGACGAGGTCCCGTACGGCACGACCGTCACGTACGGCCGACTCGCCGAGTTGGCCGGGCAGGCGCCGCGGATGGTCCGGGCGGTCGGCGGTGCGGTGGGCGCCAACCCGCTGCTGATCGTCCGCCCCTGCCACCGGGTGCTCGGCGCCAACGGTTCGCTCACCGGCTTCGCCGCGGGCGTGGACCGCAAGCGCCGACTGCTGGAGCTGGAGAGCGGCACCCTCTTCTGAACGCTGAACGCTGAACGCTGAACGCCGAACGCCGAACGCTCCCTGCTGACCTGCGCGCCCCCGGAGGCGCTCAACTCCGAAGGTCGACCCGCCAGTTGTTGCTGCGCATGGGCCGTCCGGGCGGGAACTCGAACGCCGTCTCGCCGAGCAGCGTGAACCCGGCCTTCGCGCACACCGCGTTGGAGGCGGGGTTGTCCACCGAGGGGAAGGCGTGCAGGAAGCGGTGCGCGGCCTCGCGCCGGGCGGCCGCGACGGCGGCCCGGGTGGCGGTAGCCGCGATGCCCCGCCCCTGGTGCCCGGGCAGGACGTTCCACCCCATCTCGTGCACGGTCTCACCGTCCCAGGTGCGGGTGCCGTAGCCGACCGTGCCGACGGCCTCGCCCTCGGGCAGCAGCACGATCCGGTACATGCAGCCCAGTCCGGACGGGACGAAGTCCAGGTAGCGCGCGTGCCGGACGAGCAGCTGCTCCTCCGTCTCCGGCCCGCCGACGTGCGTCTTCATCTCAGGGGTGTTCACCCGGCGCAGCAGCGCCAGGTCGGCGTCCGTCCAGGGTTCGATCCGTACCTCGGTGCTGGTCATGCGGGGGACGGTAGTGCCCGTGGCGCTCCGGTGGCCACTGGTTTCATCCGGCGGCGGGCCCCTCGGGGCCGGTTCCCGGCTGGGCGAGGGCGCGGGCGAGCTGTTCCAGCGCGGGCAGTGCGTGGACGACGGCGTCGCGGTCGGCGGGGTCGAGGGTGCGCAGGGCGCTGGCGATCCGGCGTTCATGCGCGTGCTGCCAGTCGTCGAGCTGGCGCCGTCCGGCGGCGGTGAGTGCGATCCGGGCGGTGCGCCGGTCGCCGGGGTCGGCCTGGCGGTCGACGAATCCGGCTTCGAGCAGTTTGCCGACCAGCCCGCTGACGGTGTTGGGGGCGAGGCGCTGGCGGGCGGCGAGTTCGCCGACCCGCAGCGGGGCGGCGGCGAGCGTCTGGAGGAGTTCGACCTGCGCCATCGGCAGGGACTCCCACGGGTAGTCGGTGCGGATGCTGCTGCGCAGGGCGCGGCGCAGCCGGGTGACCGTGTCGGTCAGCCGCCGGGCGTGCTCGACCGCCGGGTCGGGGCTTTCGGTGGCGGGGTCGGGAACGTGTGGTGACGACGGCATGGCGGACAGCGTATCGCCTGGTACGGGGCGTTCTCGGGGTGCCGTCCGCTCCTCGGACGCGGGACGCACCGCGAGATCTTTCGTATCGCAGGGCGAGCAACTCGTAGAAAGAACATATCTGCATCCGATATATTTGGCATATGAACGCCACCGCCCTTGCCACGCGCCTGCTCACCGAGCGCCCCCGGCCCCGCGGCATAGCCGGCTGGCGCCACGCCCACTGGCTGGCCGTCGGCACCGTCTGTCTCGGCGCCTTCCTCGGCCAGCTCGACGCCAGCGTCATCGCCCTGGTCTTCCCCGCCCTCGGCCGCCACTTCGACGCGGGCTTCGCCGCCGTCGAATGGGTCGCCCTCGCCTACCTGCTCGTCCTGGTCGCCCTGCTGGCCCCGATCGGCTGGCTGTCCGACCTGGTTGGCCGCAAGACCATGTACATCGGCGGCTTCGCGGTCTTCGGCCTCTCCTCCCTCGGCGCCGGATTCGCCGGCAGCCTGTGGATCCTGGTCGGCTGCCGGGCCGTGCAGGCCGTCGGCGCCGCGATGATGCAGGCCAACAGCGTCGCCCTGGTCGCCCGCGGCGTCCCGGAGCACGCGATGCGGCGCGCGCTCGGCATCCAGGCCGCCGCCCAGGGCCTCGGGCTGGCGCTCGGGCCGAGCCTGGGCGGGCTGCTGGTGGAACACGCCTCGTGGCAGTGGGTGTTCTGGGTCAACGTGCCGATCGCGGTGTTCGGCATCGTGGCCGGCTGGTACCTGCTGCCCCGCACCCGGACCCGCGCATCGGTCGCCGTCCCCGAGCCGCGCGCCCGTGAGCCCCGCACCCGTGAGCCGCGCACCCGTGAGCCGCGCGAGCCGCGGGCCGGCGATTCGCGCGAGCCCCGCTTCGACCTGCCCGGCATGCTGCTGCTCACCGGCGCGACCACCGCGCTGCTGCTCGCCCTGTCCACCGCCTCCGGCCTGCCGCTGCCCGGCTGGGCCGTGGCCGTGCTGCTGCCGACCGCCGCCCTCCTCGCCCTGGCCCTGGTGCGCCAGGAGCGGCGGGCGGCCCGGCCGATCCTGGCGCCCGGGCTGGTCAACACCCCGGGCGTGCGGTCCGGGCTGGTGGTCGCGCTGATCGGCTACCTGCTGCTGTTCTGCCCGCTGGTGCTGGGCCCGGTGCTGCTCACCGGCGCGGGCGTGTCCACGGCCGCCGCCGGACTGGTGGTCACCCTGCTGCCCGCCGCGTTCGCGGTCGCCGCGACGGTCGGCGGCGCACTGCTGCCCCGGGGCTGGTCGGACGTCACCAGGTGCCGCTTCGGCTCCGGTCTCGCCGCCGTCGGGCTGCTGCTGTTCGCGGTGCTGCCGGTCTCCGGCGCGGCGGTGGCGGCGCCGCTGCTGGTCGCCGGGTACGGGCTGGGCCTGCTGCTGCCGGCCAACAACGCCCTGGTGATGCGGGCGATCCCGGCCGAGTGCTCGGCGGTCGGCGGCGGCATGGTGAACATGGCGCGCAGCCTGGGCACCGCGCTCGGCATGGCGCTGTCCGTCCTCGGTGTCCACCTGGCGGGCGCGGCGTCCGGTGGGCGGACGGTGCTGGTCGCCCTCGCGGCGGTCGCGGTGGCGGCCGCCGCCCTGACCCGCCCGGCCGTGCCCCGACCGGGGCCCGGCCCGGTGGAAGGCCTCAGGACGAGCTGACGTTCAGCGCGTCCTGGGCCCGGTTCAGGCCGAGCCGCACCAGCGTCTCCAGGGCGTCCGCGCAGCGGTCCGACACCCCCGGCATCGCGGCCAGTTCCTCGTCCGAGAACTTCTTCAGCACGTAGTCGCCGACGCTCTGCCCCTTCGGCGGGCGACCGATGCCGAAGCGCAGCCGGACGAAGTCCCGGGTGCCGAGCACCTCGCCCACCGAGCGCACCCCGTTGTGCCCGCCCGGTCCGCCGCCGCGCTTCAACTTGCCGACGCCGTAAGCGAAGTCCAGGTCGTCCTGGACGACCACCAGGTGCTCCACCGGTACCCCGTACCGGCGCAGCAGGGCCGCCACCGGGCGGCCGGACAGGTTGATGAACCACTGCGGCTTGGCCAGCAGCACCCGCCGGCCGTCCAGCTCGATCTCCGCGACCACGGCGCCGATCCCGCGTCGGCGGAACCGGGCGCCGTGCCGCTCGGCCAGCCGGTCCACGGTCAGGAAGCCCGCGTTGTGCCGGGTCAGCCGGAACCAGGGGCCGGGGTTGCCCAGTCCGGCGATCAGCCAGGGCGTGTCGGTGGTCATCCGGGTACTCCAGGAGTGGGGAACGGCGGACGGCCGGAGCGCTGCGGGCAGGTTGCGGAACCGCCCTCGCGCCCCGGCCGTCCGGGGAACAGCAGGTGTCAGGAGGCGGGGACGCCGGGGGCGGCGCCGCGCTCCTTGAGCATGTCGGTCATCAGCTGCAGTTCGGAGGTCTGGGCGACCACCATCGACTGGGCGAGCCGCTTCTCGATGTCGTTCTTCGCCATGTCGACGTACCCCTGGGCCATCTCGACGCCACCCTTGTGGTGCTCGATCATCAGCTGCAGGTAGTACACCTCGGCGTCCCGGCCGCTGAGCGTACGCAGCTTCGCCATCTGGGTGTTGGTCGCCATGCCGGGCATCAGCGAGCCGTCGTGGGCCTGGTAGTCGTGGCCCATCCTCATCCACGCCATCGGCGTGGCCGGCGAGTGCTGCGACAGCCCCCACTGGTCGAGCCAGCCCATCATCATGCCGCGCTGGTTGGCCTGGGTGTTGATGATGTCGAAGGCGAGGGTGCGGGTCGGCTCGTCGGAGGTGCGGTCCCGGACGATGAACGACAGGTCCACCGCCTGCTGGTGGTGGGTCGCCATGTCGCGCGCGAACCCGGCCTCGGGGGAGTCGTCCGCCGGAACGGCCAGCGAGGACGAGCCGGAGGCCGACGTCCCGCCGGCCACCAGGGCCGGAACGCCGAGCGCCAGCGCCACCGCGGCGGCCAGCGCCGCCGGCCACCACAGCCGTCGGCGGCCGGGACGGGCGGCGGCCGCCTCCTGCGACTGCTCGGGGTCCGTCTCGGTGAAGTCCTTGGTGACGTGCTCGGTGACGTGCTCGGTGGCCCGCTCGGCGTGGTCCTTCGCGCGGTCCTTCGCGAGCTTCTCGGGGCGGGGCCCGGCGGCGGTCACATGTCCCCCATGGTGCAGGAGGCGCCCGGCTCCTGGGTCTGCTTGCCCTGGACGTACTTGGTGAAGAACTCGTTGACCCGCGGGTCGCTGGCGCTGTCCACAATCAGCTGGGTGCTCCAGGCGTTCAGGGTGATGGTGCCCTGCTCGTCCGGGTACGGGCTCATCAGCGAGTACGGGGTGGTCTTGACCTTGTCGGAGAGCGTCTTGATGTCGTCCGCCGTGGCCTTGCCGTTGTACGTCACCCAGACCGCGCCGTGCTCCAGCGAGTGGACGGCGCGCTCGTTCTCGACCGGCTTGTCGTAGACGTGGCCCATGCAGTCCAGCCAGACCGCGTTGTGGTCGCCGCCGACCGGCGGGGTCATCGGGTAGTTGACCTTGTTGGTGACGTGGGTGCGGCTCAGGTCGCCGAAGGTCTTCACGCCCGGGATGTCCGCGTTGGCGGCGGCCGCGCGGTCCTTCTTCTTCTGGTTCTGGTCCATGACGATCCAGGTGCCGGTGGCGATCGCGCCGACCACCAGCACACCGGCGGCCACCGAGGCCACGATCTTGTTGCGGCGGTCGCGGCGCTGCTCGGCGGCGCGCAGCTCGGCGATCCGGGTGCGGCGGTCGACGCCGCCCTTGCTGCCGGGCTTGTTGGACTGCTTGGAGGCGGAACCCATGATGGTTGTCCTTGTCCCCGCCGCGCACGGATGTGGCAGCGGTCGGCTGAGGTGGGGGGAGGTGCGGACCCGCCGACGGAACGTCGGCGGTGGGTTCCGCTCAGGACCGGTGGACCTGGAGTTCGTGCAGATCCGGCGCCGGGCGCGGACCGTCCAGCAGACCTGCGGGCACCACCCGCGGCAGCGCCTCCGGCGCCGGGGCGGCGAGCGGTGACACGACGGGCTGCGGGTGCGGCGGCGGATTCGGGAGCTGGGCGTCCTGCGGGCAGAACGGGTGGCTGGAACAGCCGTTGTTGCGCGGCGGCTGGCCGTCGGCGGTGCACAGGATCCAGTGGTCCTGCTGCTCCACGAGCCGGTGCTGGTGATCGGACACCCCGACGGTGTCACGGGCGTTCGGGGTCAGGACAGCGGCCTGCGCCGCGCTGACCACCGACACGGCGCTCACCGGGGCCGCGGGCGGGCGGACGGGAGTGTCCGCCTTCGCCAGACCCGAACACGGCAGCGCGCTCAGCAGGGCGACCAGCAGCAGGACCAACAGCGCACCCGCCGGGCGGCCCGCCGGTGCGGCCCTCCCCGGTCGGGGCGAGCTTGGGGCCGACGCGGTCATGCGCACATTTAATCAGCCGAACGGGTGAAGCGATGCCCCTCCTCGGCCCTCATTTTTGGCCCCCAACACCCCGTAATGACCAGGAAACGCCCTGCTCGGGGCACATCCGGCAAGCACGGACGGAACGGAAACCGACCCGGCGGCGACGCCCCCGCCGCCCCACCACCCCGCCGGCGGCGAACCGGCAGGTGAGCGCGGTGGCCGGGATGATCCGATCGGTGACCGGTTGTCGCCGAAACCCGGACAGCGTCGTTGCACTTGGAGACAATGACGCCAGTCCGGCCCCGCCGGGGGCGGCGCGACCACGGACCGACCAGGAGCCGCCAGATGAGCACGCAGGGTGCACCCGCACAGCCGCCCCGGCCCGACGACGGCTGGTGGGACACCGTCTACGACGGCCCGGCGGGCACCCTCCTCGACACCCCGCACGCCGACTCCGGCGACGGCAGCGTCGACGACTGGTTCGACACCGCCGCCGGGCTCATCGGGGCACAGCGCGTGGCACCACCGGAACCGGTCACGGAACCGGTCACGGAACCGGTGACGGAGCCGGTGACGGAGCCGATCGCGGACGTGGCCGCCTGCCCCGCGGAGGTGCGGGACAGCATCGACGACTGGTTCGACGACGCGCTCGGTGTGATCGAGGGCACCGGCGGCATCGGACACCAGCGCACCTCCACCGAGACCCTCACCAACGAGACCCTCTCCACCGAGACCCTCACCAACGAGACCCTCACCACCGAGACCCTCACCACCGAGACCGAGCCCGAGCCCGAGCCCGGCCCCGATCCTGAGCCTGCGCCCGAACTCGCTCACGCGCCGGAGCCCGAGGTGCCGGCCGCGCCGGTCTCCCTGGAGAAGCCCGCCCCGCCGCGGGCCCCCGAGCCTCCGGCCGCCGTCGAACCCGAACCCGAACCCGCTCCCGAACCGGCTCCCGAGCCGGAACCGGCTCCCGAAGCGGCTTCCGAACCGGAACCGGAACCGGAACCCGAAGCGGCTCCCGAGCCGGAACCGGAACCCGAAGCGGCTTCCGAACCGGAACCGGAACCCACCCCCGAACCCCCGGCCGCCGCCAAGGAACCCACCGCCGAACCCGAGCCCGACCACGCGCCGCAGCCCGACCCGGAACCCGCCGCCGTCCCCGTCCCCGTCCCCGACCCCCGCCTGGCCATCCGCACCCCGCTCGCCAGCAACCCTCCCGCCGTCCCCCACGTCGGCGGGCGCCCGCCGACCTACGGGCCGGAGCCGACGGCCGTACCGGAGTCGGACCCGGACTCGCTCGACACGGTCGTGCCGGACACCGCCCTGGAAGGCGCCCAGTACGGGACGACCGTGCTGCGCGCCGTCTCCGTCCGCGGCGACTCCGCCCGCTACCGGGGCGAGCCGCGCCGAGACAGCCTGCTGGTCACCAGGTTCGGCGACGGCCCCGACGGGCTGCTGCTCGCCGTCCTGGCCGGCCATGACCGCACCGGCGCCGCCGAGGACGAGTCGCTCACCTCGCAGGCCGTCGCCGCGGCCACCGGTGAGGCCTGCCGCCAGCTCGCCGCCGCCATCGGCCGCAGCCGGACCGGCCTCGCCGCCGACCTGCGCGACGGTGCCCGAGACCGGTTGCGCTACGGCCTCCAGCGCCTGGCCACGGGTGCCGCCGCCCCGCTGCGCGCGCTGGCCTCCCGGGCCGAGGGGGACGGCACCCCGTCCCCGGCCTCGCTGCACTGCCTGCTGGTGTCACTCGACCCGGCGGCGGGCTACCGCGCCGCCTTCGGCGTCGGCCCCGGCGGGCTCTATCTGCTGCGCTCCGGCCACTGGATCGACGCCTACGCGGCCCGGCTGCTCCACCACCCGGACGGCCAGCCCCCCGTCCCGGAAGCCCCCGCACCCGAACTGCGCCCGTTCCGCTTCCGTCTCGTCCCCGCCACCCCGGGCGACATCCTGCTGCTCTGCACCCCCGGCCTGTCCCGCCCGATCGCCGACGAACCCGCCGTCGCCCACTTCCTCTCCTCCCACTGGGCCCACCCCCACCCCCCGGGCACCGTCGACTTCCTCCGCCAGGTCCAAGTCCGCGCCAAGGGCTACGCCGACGACCGCACCGCCGCCGCCATCTGGACCGAATAGAAGCGCCACCGCCCAGCGCCCGAGTCACCGCCCAGGCCCGAGCCACCGCTCAGCCCCAGCCATCGGCGCCGCACCCCGCCCCCGGGGCTCGCCCTCGCAACCCCGCCCGACCGGCACGGCCTTCGCACCGGACGTCGGCCCGTCCGACTTCCGGCGCGCGCGAGCCCACCGGCGGGAGCTGCTCAGGTGCGCAGGAGGACGGTGGCGACGGTGGTGGCGTGGGTGAGGGCGGTGGGAGGCAGGGTGTCGGGAAGGCCGATGGCGAGGGGGACGGCGAGGCCGTCGAGGAGGGCGCGCAGTTGGGTGGCGCGGTCGGCGGCGGGGCCGGGGGTGAAGTGGCCGGTGATGGCGCCCTGTTCGATGAGGGTGACCAGGTCGGCCTGCCAGGGGGCTTCGATCTCCTGCTGGCCCTGGCGGAGTTCGGCGCTGGCGGGGGAGCGGCCCCAGACTTCGACCCAGAGGATCCAGCGCGGGTCGCCGGGGCCTTCGGGCAGGTAGAGCCGCAGGTAGGCGTCGAGGCGTTGCCAGGGGTCCAGGGCGGGGTCGGCGAGGGCCTGGCGGCGGCGGGTGCCGAGTTGGTCCTCGCTCCAGCGGAGGGTTTCCAGCAGCAGCTGGTCCTTGCTGCCGAAGTAGTAGAGGAGGTGTCCGGCGCTCATCTGGAGCTGTTTGCCGAGCCCGGCCATGGTGAGTCTGGCGAGGCCGTGTTCGGCGATGGCAGCCCGGGCGGTGGCGTAGACCTCCTCGCGGGGGCGCGCCGGGCGGCGCGGGCGGGGGTCGGCCATGGCGGGGCTGCTTCCTGGGAGGAGAGAGGGAGGACCGAAGGGTACCGGGGCGGGGGCGCGGGCCCCCACCCCGGGGCGGTCAGGCCGTGGGCTGCTGCTGGGTGATGCAGTGGATGCCGCCGCCGTTGGCGAAGATCTCGCGGGCGTCGACGAGTTCGACGGTGCGGCCGGGGTAGGCCTTGGCGAGGGTGTCGGCGGCTTCCTGGTCGCGCGGGTCGTCGAAGGCGCACAGGACGACGGCGCCGTTGGCCACGTAGTGGTTGATGTAGGAGTAGTCGACGGGCTCGCCGTCCTCGTCGAACAGGACGGTGGGGGCGGGCAGTTCGATGACCTCGAGCTGTCGGCCACGGGCGTCGGTGGCGGTACGCAGGATGGCGACGAGTTCCTGGCAGACGGCGTGGTCGGGGTGGGCGGGGTCGGGCTGGACGTGGGCGACGACGACGCCGGGGCGGACGAAGGAGGCGACGATGTCGATGTGGCCGCGGGTGCCGAACTCGTCGTAGTCGCGGGTGAGTCCGCGTGGCAGCCAGATGGCCTTGGTGGTGCCGAGGTGGGCGTGCAGTTCGGCTTCGACGTCCTCCTTGGTCCAGTCGGCGTTGCGGCCCTCGCCGAGCTGGACGGTCTCGGTGACGAGCACGGTGCCCTCGCCGTCGACGTGGATGCCGCCGCCCTCGTTGATCAGCCGGGAGGCGAAGCGCTGGGCGCCGGTCAGTTCGCTGAGGTGTTCGGCGATGTGCTGGTCCTTGTCCCAGCGGGCCCAGGACTGGGCGCCCCAGCCGTTGAAGATCCAGTCGGCGGCGGCGAGCGAGCCCTTGCCGTCGATCAGGAAGGACGGGCCGATGTCGCGCATCCAGGCGTCGTCCAGGGGGCGTTCGACGATCTCGACGGCCTCGGTGACGTACCTGCGGGCGTCGGCGGTCTCGCCGGTGTTGACGACCAGCGTGACCGGTTCGTACCGGACGATGGTGTTGGCGACGGCGGCCCAGGCCTGGCGGCCGGCGTGCAGGTTCTCGGGGGTGTCGAAGGTGGGGTTGGCGGTGGGGAAGGCCATCCAGGTGCGGTCGTGGGGGTGCCACTCGGCGGGCATCCGGTAGCCGAGCGCGGCGGGCGTGGGGGTGGTCATCGTCGAGTCCCAGGGGTCAGGGGGCAGGGGTGTAGGGGGCAGGGGGTCAGAGGAAGTAGAGGCGGCTGAGCGAGACGCTGTCGGCGGGTTCGGAGCGCAGTGCTGCGCCGTCGAGGGAGACCAGGCCGGTCTCGGTGACCTCGACCCGGCCGATTCGGGCGTTGCGGACCATGTCGCGCGGCCCGATGCCGCGGGTGCCGCGGACGCCGACGCGGCGGCGGCGGGTGGGGAGTCCGTCGGCGGGGCGGTCGAGGGAGCCGGCGTCGGCGGCGGCCTGGGCGACGAAGGCGACCGAGATGTCGGCGGCGGTGGCGCCGTGGGCGCCGAACTGCGGTCCGAGGACGAGGGGTTCGCAGCGGTCGGTGGAGGCGTTGGGGTCGCCGACGACGCCGTACGCGGGGAAGCCGGACTTGAGGACGAGCTGCGGTTTGGCGCCGAAGTGGTCGGGGCGCCAGAGCACGATGTCGGCGAGTTTGCCGATCTCGATCGAGCCGACCTCGTGCGAGAGTCCGTGGGCGATGGCCGGGTTGACGGTGAGTTTGGCGATGTAGCGCAGGACGCGCTCGTTGTCGTCGCCGTGTTCGGTGGTCCCGTAGGAGCCGGTGCCGTCGAGCGGGCCGAGTTCGGCCTTCATCTTGCCGGCCAGGGCGAAGGTGCGGCGGACGGTCTCGCCGGCCCGGCCCATGCCCTGGGCGTCGGAGGAGGTGATGCCGATGACGCCGAGGTCGTGCAGGACGCCCTCGGCGCCCATGGTGCCGGCCCGGATGCGGTCGCGGGCCATGGCGGCGTCGCCGGGCAGGTCGACCTTGAGGCCGTGCGCGGAGACGATCATGCCGAAGTGTTCGCCGAGGGCGTCGCGGCCGAACGGCAGGGTGGGGTTGGTGGAGGAGCCGATGACGTTCGGCACGCCGGCCATCTTGAGCACGTTGGGGACGTGTCCGCCGCCGCAGCCCTCGATGTGGAAGGCGTGGATGGTGCGGCCTTCGAGCACCTTCAGAGTGTCCTCGACCGACAGGCATTCGTTCAACCCGTCGGTGTGGAGGGCGACTTGGACGTCGTACTCCTCGGCGACGCGCAGCGCGGTGTCCAGCGCGCGGGTGTGGGCGCCCATGTCCTCGTGCACCTTGAAGCCGGAGGCGCCGCCCTCGGCCAGGGCCTCGATCAGCGGGGCCGGGTCGGAGGAGGAACCCCGGCCGAGGAAGCCGATGTTGACGGGCCAGGCGTCGAAGGCGTTGAAGGCGTGGCGCAGCGCCCAGGGGGAGTTGACGCCGACGCCCCAGACCGGGCCGAACTCCTGGCCGATGACGGTGGTGACGCCGGAGGCGAGCGAGGCCTCCATGATCCGCGGCGACAGCAGGTGGACGTGGGTGTCGATGGCCCCGGCGGTGGCGATCAGGCCCTCGCCGGAGACGATCGTGGTGCCGGTGCCGACGACCACGTCGACGCCGTCCAGGGTGTCCGGGTTGCCGGCCCGCCCGATCGAGGCGATCCGGCCGCCGATCAGGCCGATGGACGTCTTGCGGATGCCCTGGATGGCGTCGATGACCAGGACGTTGCTGATCACGACGTCGCAGGTGTCGCGGACGGCGGCGGGCTTGAGGTGGAGGCCGTCGCGGGCGGTCTTGCCGAAGCCGGCCAGGAACTCGTCGCCGGGGGCCTGGGAGTCGGACTCGACGCGGACGATCAGTCCGCTGTCGCCGAGCCGGATCCGGTCGCCGGCCCGGGGGCCGTGCACGGAGATGTAGTCGTGCGGGGAGATACGGCTCATGAGGGCACCTCCGTGTCGTCGAAGCCGGTCAGGTAGCCGGTGGCGCGGGCCTTGGCGAGGGCGGCCTCCTTGGCGCCGGGGGCGTCCAGGGGGCCGTCCACGAGTCCGGCGAAGCCGATGGCGACCCGTTCGCCGCCGATCGGGACGAGGCCGACCTCGACGGTGGCGCCCGGGTCGAAGCGCACCGAGGAGCCGGCCGGGACGGCGAGGTGGGTGCCGTAGGCGGCGGCGCGGTCGAAGGCCAGGCGCGGGTTGACCTCGAAGAAGTGGAAGTGCGAGGTGACCGAGATCGGCACCTGGGAGGTGTTGTGGACGGGGATGACCAGGGTCTCCTCGACCGGGTCGTAGCCGGCGCCGTCGCCGATCAGCGCGCCGCCGGGGGCTTCGTCGCCGAGTGAGCCGGCGCCCTTGAAGGGGTCGTCGACGACGGCGAGGCGGGTGCCGTCCTCGAAGACGGCCTCGACCTGGACGACGGTGACCACGTCGGGCACGCCGGGCAGCACGTCGTCGGCGGTCAGGACGGAGCGGCCGGCCTCGATGGCCTCGGCCAGCCGGCGGCCGTCGCGGGCGGCCTCGCAGACGGTGTCCGCGATCAGGGCGGTCGCCTCGGGGATGTTGAGGCGTACGCCCCGGGCGCGGCGGGCGCGGGCCAGTTCGGCTGCCGTGAAGATCAGCAGCCGGTCCCGCTCGGTGGGGGTCAGTCGCACGGTTCCTCGCTCGCGGTCGCCGGGGAGGGGGCCGGCTCGGGGCCGGTGGCTTCCGGGTGATGTTAGAACGGCGTTCAAACATCTCGGGTCATTGAACCCGCACCGGGGCGCCGTGTCCAGCGTTGCCGCTGCGCGGGGGTTCGGCCCCCCGGGCGGGCGACGGGGGTGAGGGCGTCGCCCGGCGGCGCGCGGGGGCGGCGGCGCGCGGGGGTGGCGGAGCATGGGGCGCGCGGCCCCGCGCACGGTCCGTACGGGCGCCGGGTGTGCGCGGGATCGGGCGGGGGCGGGCTCGAAAACAGCCTCTGCGCTTCGCAAACCAGTCCGGCGCGGGCAGTTGGATCACGTGAACCTCCCCGTGCCCCTTTCACCCCACGTGATCGGACGCACACTGTTGCAAACGCCGTCAACTGGGCATGAGGATGAGTGGTCAGAACGAGGGGGCCACCCGGCCGGCGGGGGATCCGGAGGCGGGGGCCCGGATTTGAGGGCGGGGGCATGTGTTGATGGACGGTCAGTCGCGATTCCCGCGACAGCGGACGAGTTCGGGCGACGCCTACCGGTCCGGGGCGGCCCAGGGCCCGGCCACCGGCGCCGGTACGGCCCTGCCGGGTGCCTCGGCCCCGGGGTGCGCACTGCACCGACGGCTGCACCTGGCGCTCGACCCGGCCGACCTGGTCGCGGTGGGCTCGGTGCGGCACCGGCTGCGCACGGCGCTGAGCCACTGGGGGGTGCCGGAGCTGTCCGACACCGCCGAGCTGCTCTCCTCCGAGCTGGTCACCAACGCGCTCCTGCACACCACCAAGGGCGCGGTCTTCGACGCGGTGCTCGACTCGGAGAGCCGGCTGCGGATCGAGGTGCAGGACGGCGCGAGCCGGCTGCCCGGGCGGCGGCGCGATCCGGACGCCGAGTACGCGACCTCGGGCCGCGGGCTGATGCTGGTGGAGGCGCTCGCGGACTCCTGGGGGGTGCAGCTACGGGGGGACGGCAAGGTCACCTGGTTCGAACTCGCCCTGCCGTAGTCCTGCCGCAGTCCTACCCCGCAGCCGTGCCGTGCCGTAGCCCTGGTCTGGCCTGGCCCGGCCTGGCCGCGCACTGGACCTCGGGTCGGCTCCCGCGGCCGGATCGCTGCCGACCGCTTCCGGCGCACCCGTACGCCGTCCCCGCACGATTGTTCGCCGTCGATCGATCCGTTCCCGAAGCAAGCCCTGAACACAAGGTGGGGCGCAAGATTTCCGGCCCGTTGCCATTGCCGCTCGGCCGAACATTGGACAGGATGGTGGGAATGTCTGTCCACGTGCGGGAAGCAGCGGGGAGACCGAACCTCGACTGACCCCCGTCCGTCGGCACCATCCGATCCAGCACGACCCATCACACCGCCACGCGGCCCGTCCGGACGGTCGGCGCGGTCCGCCACGGCAGCGGCAGGAGCAGCATGCCCACTGAGCCCGAGTCGCCGGGGCCGGCGCTTCCTCCCGGCGCGTCCGCCCTGGAGCCGCACCAGCCGCGCCAACCGCAACAACCGCGCCGGCCGCAGCAGCCGTACCAACCGCAGCCCCCGGCCCCGCGTCAGCCCGCGCAGGCCACCCGCCGCAACTCCGCGCGCACGCCCCCGGTGCTCGCCTCCGGCCGGCTGGCGCCCGTGCTGTCGGGCGGGCTGCCGCCGTCCTCCACCGACTCCATGCCGGACTGGCTGGAGCCCGCGATGGCCGCCAACGGCATCGGCTCCTTCGACTGGGACATCCGCCGCGACGTCCTGGAGGGCGACCAGCGGGCCTGCGCGATCATCGGCCTGGACGCCGTCGAGCGGGACCGCTTCGACCGCACCGCCGCCTCCTTCCTGTCCCTGCTGCACCCCGAGGACGCGCCCGTGGTGCGCCGCCGGGTCGAGCGCGCAGTGGCCGAGTTGGGCCAGTGCGGCGCCTACTACCGCACCGTCGGGCCGGACGGGACGATGCGCGCGGTGCGCTTCCGCGGCCGGGTGCTCGCGGACGCCTTCGGCCGGGCCTCCCGGATGGTGGGCTTCGTCTGGGACGCCACCGTCGAGCTGCACAAGCGCGACCGGGCCGACCGGATGGCCCTGCTGCGCGAGGAGCGCTCCCGGTTCATCAAGGAGGCCGCGCGCGCCCTCTCCGAAGCGGTCACCGTCCGTGACGTGGCCCGGGTGTTCACCGAGCTGCCGCTGCCGGGGCTGCCGCCGGACGGCCTGGTGCTGGCCTCCTTCGAGGCCGGCCGGGCCCGGATCCTGGGCGCCTTCGGCTACCGCTCGCAGGCGCTCGCCGTCTGGGACCGCGCCGTGCTGCCGGCCGGCCACCCGGCCGCCGAGGCGCTCAAGTACCGCGCCCCGGTCTTCATCGCCAGCCGCGAGGACTTCCGCGACCGCCACCCCGACGTCTGGGAGCAGACCAGCCGCACCGGCCGCGGCTCCTGGGCGTACCTGCCGCTGGTGGCCAGCGGCCGGGCGATCGGCGTCTGCGTGGTCAGCTTCGACGACGAGCGCGAGCTGGACGCGGACGAGCGCACCCTGCTGTCCACCCTGGGCGGGCTGGTGGCCCAGTCGCTGGCCCGGGCCCGGCTGCACGACGCCGAGCACGAGCTGGCGGCCGGCCTGCAGCGGGTGATGCTGCCGCGCACCGTCCCCTCCGTGCCCGGGGTGACCACCGCGGTGCGCTACCTCGCGGCCGGCTCCGGCCTGCAGATCGGCGGCGACTGGTACGACGTGGTGCCGCTGCCCGGCGGGCACGTCGGCCTGGTGATCGGCGACGTCCAGGGGCACGACGTGCACGCCGCCGGGATCATGGGCCAGCTGCGGATCGCGCTGCGCGCCTACGCGGCCGAGGGCCACCCGCCCGCCGCGGTGATGGCCCGGGCCTCCCGCTTCCTCGCCGACCTGGACACCGACCACTTCGCGACCTGCACCTACGCCGAGGTCAACGTGGACTACGGCGTGGTCTACGCCGTCCGGGCCGGCCACCTGGACCCGGTGGTGCGCCGTGCGGACGGCACCGCCGCCGTGCTGCCGGTGGCCGGCGGGCTGCCGCTGGGCATCGACCCGGACCAGGAGTACCGGGTGACCAGGTTCAGCCTGGACCCGGGAGAGACGGTGCTGCTGTGCACCGACGGTCTGGTCGAGGCACGCGGCATGGACCTGGACGAGGGCATCGGCCGGCTCACCCGCACCCTGGCCCGTCCGCTGCCGGTCACCGACCGGGCGGCCCGCGACCCGCTGGAGGAGCTGGCCGACCGGATCGCCTCGCAGGCCGCCGACTCCAGCGAGCGCGAGGACGACATAGCGCTGCTGCTGCTCCGCTGGGACGGCCCGGAGGGCGGCCTGGCCGCCCAGCAGCTGCGCCGCCGGATCGGCCAGGCGGACCTGGCGCGGGTCGCCGAGGTGCGGGCCGAACTGCGCGACGCGCTGCGCCGCTGGGGCGTCGCCGAGTTCATCGACACCGCCGAGCTGCTCTCCTCCGAGCTGGTCACCAACGCGATCCGGCACACCGACCGGGACGCCATGTTCACCGCCCGGCTCTACCGGGAGGCGGCCTCGGACGGCGGCCGGGCCCGGCTGCGGGTCGAGGTGGAGGACGAGTCGGACCTGTGGCCGACCCGCCGGACGCCGGGGGAGCAGGCCTCCTCCGGGCGCGGGCTGATGCTGGTGGAGGCGCTGGCGGACGCCTGGGGCGTGGAGCCGCGCGGGTCCGGCAAGCGGATGTGGTTCGAGCTCACCGGGACGAGCGCGGCCTGATCATCCCCGGGGCCCACGCCCTGGGGACGAGTCAGCCGAACTGCTGCTCCAGGTCCTTCAGTTTGCGTTCCAGCGAGTCCAGCCGGGGCAGGGTGACGGTGTCCTCGTCGACGGTGAGGTCGATGGTGCGCCGTTCCGGACGGGCCGGCAGGCCCGGCTGGACGACGGTGCCCTCGGCCGCCTCGACCTCGCGCGGTCCGGCCTCGGGCGCACCGGAGACCTCCCGCGTACCGGAGACGTCCCGCGCACCCGTCTCCGGCCGCTCCGCCCCGGGCCCGCCGGCTATCGCGGGCTCCGAGCCGGCCGACTCCAACTGCCGTGCGGAGGCGCCGCGTCCGCGCCAGCCGCCGCTGCGGTTGATCGCCCGGATCTCGGCCCGCTCCCGGCGCCCGGCCAGCTTGCGGCGCTCCTTGTCCAGCGCGCGCTCCCGCCTGTCGTCGCGGACCTCGTCCACCGCCTCGTCCAGGCTGCGCACCCCCTCCAGCAGCATCAGCGACCAGGCCGCGTAGGTCTCGCGCGGGGCGCGCAGCCAGCGGACGATGCGGATCTGCGGCAGCGGACGCGGCACCAGGCCCTGCTCGCGCAGCGCGGCCCGGCGGGTCTGCTTGAGCGCGCGGTCGAACAGGACGGCGGCGGACAGCGACATGCCGGAGAAGAACTGCGGGGCTCCGGCGTGGCCGAAGCCGCGCGGGGCGTGCACCCAGTTGAACCAGGCCGAGGCGCCGGCGAAGAGCCAGACCAGCAGCCGGGAGCCGAGCGCCGCGTCGCCGTGGCTGGCCTCGCGGACGGCGAGCACCGAGCAGAACATCGCGGCGCCGTCGAGCCCGAACGGGACGAGGTACTCCCAGCCGCCGGAGAGGCCGAGGTTCTGCACGCCGAAGCCGACCAGGCCGTGGAAGGAGAGCGCGGCCGCGACCCCGGCGCAGCAGAACAGCAGCGTGTAGGAGGCGGCGCCGTACAGGGATTCCTTGTTGCGGCGCCGTTCCTCGGAACGCTCCCAGGAATCCGCGCCGGCGGCGGATCCCCGGCTCCGGGCCAGGGCCACCAGAAGCACGCTGACCAGCAGCCCCGCTACCCCGGTGACGGCCCAGCCGAGCGGTATGTCGGACAATTTCATCGCCGGAACCAGCCTCGCTTTCTGCGTCGCTTTCCTGCGCCGCCCACTGCGCTCCAGCGGCGCGGCGGGGACCATCATGGCGGATGCCCGGCGGGGGAATGGCTGATTCGCCGCCAATGCGCTGAGGAGAGGGATTTCTGACCCGTCGTCAATCACATGGTCGGATGAATTCGATGCGGGGCATTCCAGGAATCACGGGCTTTTCGAATCCATAATCGGACGTATTTTCGTCAACGTCGCGTGACGCGGGGGCAGCCGCCGCACATCTCCTCCGGTTCGGCGGTGTAGACGAGGCAACAGCTGGCCCGGGCCCGGTCCGTATTCGAAGCACCCGTGCGGCCGGGCGCCGGGGGCGCGAAACCGGCACCCGGAGTGAAGGGGGCCGGGGCGGGAGCGGCGCCCCGGCCCGCGCCGGGCGTGCGCGCGGCCCGCCCCCCGGGCGGCGACGGCTTGCCGAGTGCCGGCGGCTTCCGGGGTGCCGACGGCTTCCCGGGTGCCGATGGTGCGGACGGCTTCCCGAGCGCCGACGGTGCCGGCGGTGTGGACGGCCCCCCGGGGGCCAGCAGTGCGGACAGTTCGGCGCGCGCCCGCTCCTGCTCCCCGAGCAGCCCGCCCGCGTGGCAGAGCCCCTCCACCACCGCGTCGGTGGCCATCGCCCACAGCACCCGGGGGCCGCGCCGCGTCTCCGGCCCGAAGGCGGCCAGCACCGGTGCGAGGAACTCGCCCAGCGCGTACCGCAGTTCGGTGGCCAGTGCGTCCTCGTCCGGCGCCGTACGGGCCTCCGGCGAGCCGGCCGCCGGGTCGTCCGGCAGGCAGGCGAAGGCCTCCGGGCGCACCGTCAGCTCCATCGAGCCGGGGCCGCGCCGCACCGAGACGTCGCCGGGGCCCAGCAGCGGGACGCGCCGCTCCAGGAACCAGGGCAGGGTGAACAGCAGTGAGACCGGCCAGACGAAGCGGTGCAGTCCGAAGCCGGCCGCCACGTCCGGGCGTAGCGGCTGCCCGTAGCGGGCGAGGCCCTGGCGGGCGTCGTGGGCGATCAGTTCGCGCACCGCCGCCGGGTCGGTGGTGAGGTCGGCGACCGGGAGCCAGCCGTCGCCGCGGCGGGGTGGGGCGCAGCGCACGCTCAGGATCGGGGTCAGCGCGGTGAGCCGGTGGTACGACGGCGTGCCGGGGGCGGGGGAATCCGGCGCGTGGGTGCGGTCGTGCGCCTCGGTGGTGCGGGGGGCGCGCGGCGCTGGGCCGGGCCGGGTGCTGCTCGCGGTCATGGGCGGGCCCCATCGGGTCGACCGGGGCCGCGCGCGGACCGCCCGGCGGGCCCGGCCGGGGGGCGCGGGGCCCGCCCGGTCGGGGCCTGCCGGACCGGGGCATGACGGTGCCCGGGGAACAGCAAGGCGACCTGTCCGGGGCACTGCTCACCCCGGACAGGTAAGGCTCACCTTAGCTGATTGTTCCCCTGGTCTCGCGGGTGACGCGTCCGTCCGGGGGAGGCCCCGGCGCACGCCCCAGCTGGCGCGCGAGCCAGACCGGCACCCCGCCCAGGGCGTGCACCAGCCGGGCTGCCTCGGCGCGCAGCCGCGCCGCCTCGGCGGGTTCGGACACCTCGGCGAGCGCGGCGAGCGCCGGCGCCACCCCCACCGTGAAGCCGAGCTGCTCGCGCAGCCGCAGTGAGGCGTCGAAGCCCTCCCGGGCGTTGCTGTGCTCCCCGCGGGAGAGTGCCAGCGCGGCCAGGTGCCGCCAGGTGTAGGAGCGCAGCAGTTCGTCCCCGCGCTCCCCGGCGCCCTCGTGCGCCCGGCGGTAGGCGATCCAGGCGGCGCCGCGGTCGCGCAGCAGGTTCTCGGCGACCAGTCCGCGCCGGAAGTCCAGCAGCGGGCGGCCCGGTGCGTCCGGCGGCAGCAGGGCCGAGGTGCGGCCGAGTGCGGCCTGGGCCTCGTCCAGCCGGTCGCGCGAGCCGAGCACGCTGGCCAGGTAGGCGAGGAAGCCGCGGGCGCAGGCGGCGGTGGCGCGCTGTTCGGTGCCCTCCGCCAGGGCCTCGGCCAGTCGTAGCGCCTGTTCCGCCTGGGTCCACTGGGACGCGGTGAACAGGCACTGTTCGATGAGGAGTTCGGCCCGTGCCAGGGCGACGGCCGGGTCGTTCTCGGCGGCGGGACGCAGCAGTTCGGCGGCCTCCTGCCAGCACCCCCGGGAGCGCAGCCGCCACACGGTGTCGCCCGGTTCCCCCGCTGCCGCCCGCCCCCGCCCCTCCGGGTCACTCGGGTTCCATCCGTGCTCCGACAACGCCACCTCCTTGTGTGCGCCATCCAGCAGGACGTGGACCTCCCCCTGAAGCCCTGCCGTCCGCGACCGTTCGCAGCGCGACGGCGGCACGACGGCATGGCGGCGGCAGGGCGAAAGGCCCACGCTGTGGCGGCAATTCAACACGGGGGTGAGCTTGTGCACCAGATCACGAGCGGAGGTTGTTGCTTTTGCCGGGCGGATGATCTAGTGGAGCGCGCGGGCGCGCCGCCACCGGGTCAGGAGGTCCAGCCGGTCTCCATCAGGGCCTCGGCGGCGCCGTTGGCGGGCTGCGGCACCCCGGCCAGGTCCAGGCTGAACAGGGCCACCAGCAGCTGCTCGCCGCGCACGGTGGCCTGGTGGGAGTAGCCGGCCAGGGTGAACATGGCGGCGGCCATCTCCTCGGCGTGCAGGGTCTGCAGCCACAGGCACTCGACGGACTTCACGTCGGCGGGCTCGGTCCAGGTGTCCACCTGGGCGACCATCCGGCCGCCCAGCAGGGTGACCCCGTCGCGCTCCTGGGCCTCGGTCAGCTCCAGGTCGTCGAAGCCCAGCCACTCCAGGTAGCGGGCGGCGGTGAACACCGCGTCCTGCGAGGTGCGCACCGGGTGGGGGCGGAACGGGGCGCGGTGGCGGAACGGGCGGGAGCGGCCCGCGGAGCCGCCGGGCGGCGCGGGCGGGGTGGGCGCCGGGGCGTTGACCGGGTGGGCCGGGTACGGGCGGGCGGCCTGCGGTCCGGGGGAGGCGAGCGGGCCGGCCGTACCGCCGCTCAGCCGGGTGGTGCGGTCCACCGGGAGCCGGACGGTGGCGCCGCAGTTGCAGGTGAACTCGGGCTGCGGCCACTGGTCGGAGCGGCCGCAGTGCGGGCAGCGCATGCTCAGCCAGGAGTCCTCCCAGGACCGGAACCGCACCTGCACCGGGACCCCGCCGCGCAGCAGCGGCACCTTCAGCGAGGCGCCGCACGGGCAGGGCAGCGACGGCGGCTCGTACAGGTGCTCGCGGCGGCAGGCGGGGCAGCGGATCGCCCGGGCGCCACCGCCCGCCCCCAGCCCTGGCCGCGCGGGGTCGTGTCCGGTGAAGTCGTCGGGCAGTCCTGCCATCGCGGGCTCCGTCCGTCGGTGTGGGGTGGGTGGGTGCTTCCCATGCTCCCCGAAACGTCCGGTCCTGGGCGCGGAATGGGGCAATCCTCAGGGATGGATCAGGGGCCGGTGACCGGGCGGAGCGAGGCCGGACCCTCCGCAGGGAGGATGTGCGGTCGGCGTACGGACGACGGTCAGCCGGCCGACCAGCGTGCCAGGTCGGCGGGGGTGTCCAGGTCGTCCGGGACGGCGATGTCCGCGCACTCGACCAGCACGAGCTCCGCGGCGTGCGCTGCCAGCAGGGCGCGGGCCCCGGCGTCGCCGGTGGCGCCCCCGGCGGCCTCGGCGAAGTACCGGGCGCCGATCAGCACCGGGTGCCCGCGCCGCCCGTCGTACGCCGCCGCGGCCAGTTCGGCGCCGGCCCGGTGCGCGGCCAGCAGCCGGGCCACCGCGGCCGGGGTGACCCCCGGGGTGTCCACCAGCATCACCAGCACCGCCGGAGCCCCCGGTGGCAGTGCGGCCAGCCCGGTCCGCAGCGAGGAGCCCATGCCCTGCGCCCAGTCCGGGTTGGCGACCAGCCGGCAGCCCGGCAGGTGCGCGGTGGAGCGCACCCGCTCGCGGTCCGCGCCCAGCACCACCGTGACGTCCGGGCAGCCGCCGGCCCGCACGGTGGCCACCGCGTGCTCCACCAGCGGGCGGCCCGCGTACCGGAGCAGCGCCTTGGGCCGCCCGCCGAGCCGGCGCCCGCCCCCGGCGGCGAGGACGAGGGCCGGGACAGCGGGCGGTGCCGGCGGGGCCGGCCGCCCGTGGAGTGGCCGCCCGTGCTCGGGGGCCGGGCCGTGCGGGTTCTGCATGGGCCCAGCCTGCCCGGTCCGGGGCCGCTCGCGCAGCGGGTCGACACTTGTACGAATCCACAAGGCGAAGGCGCAGGTCGTGGGCGGTCCCCGGCGGTTCGGCCGCTGGCCCCGCGGCGCGCTTGCCCCTGTACTGGGGCGATGAACACCGCACCGCGCCCGCTGGTGGACCGCTTCGGACGGGTCCACACCGATCTGCGGGTCTCCCTGACCGATCGCTGCAACCTGCGCTGCACGTACTGCATGCCGGCGGAGGGGCTGGACTGGCTGCCCCGGGCGGACGCGCTCGACGACGACGAGGTGGTGCGGCTGGTGCGGGTCGCCGTGGAGCGGCTGGGGATGCGCTCGGTGCGGCTGACCGGCGGGGAGCCGCTGCTGCGGCGGGGGCTGGTGGGCCTGGTCGGGCGGCTGGCCGCGCTCGGCGTGGAGCTGTCGCTGACCACCAACGGCGTCGGCCTGGCGCGGACGGCCGCCGGGCTGCGGGAGGCCGGGCTGGGCCGGGTGAACGTCAGCCTGGACACGCTGCGCGCGGACCGTTTCGCCGCGCTCACCCGGCGGGACCGGATCGGCGACGTGTTCGCGGGCCTGGCGGCGGCGAAGGCGGCCGGGCTGGATCCGGTGAAGGTCAACGCCGTGCCGGTGCGCGGCGTGAACGACGACGAGATACCGGAGTTGGCGTCCTTCGCCGTCGAGCACGGCTACCTGATGCGCTTCATCGAGTCCATGCCGCTGGACGCGCAGGGGAGTTGGGACCGCGCCGCGATGGTGACGGCCGAGGAGGTGCTGGCCCGGCTGGGCGAGCGCTTCGAGCTGCTGCCGGTCGGGCGCAGCGGCAACGCCCCGGCGGAGGAGTGGCGGATCGCCGGGACGGACACGGTGATCGGCGTGATCGCCTCCGTCACCCGCCCGTTCTGCGGCGGCTGCGACCGGGTCCGGTTGACGGCCGACGGGCAACTGCGCAACTGCCTGTTCGCCACCGAGGAGTCGGACCTGCGCGCTCTGCTGCGCGGTGGCGCGGACGACGCGCGGATCGAGGCGGCCTGGCGGGCCTCGGTGGCGGGCAAGGGGCCCGGGCACGCCATCGGCAGCGCGGAGTTCGTGCGGCCGGAGCGGCCGATGTCGGCGATCGGCGGCTGAGCGCCGGGGCGCGGACGGGTGAGCGGCGGAGGTCTGTTCGGCCTCCGGCGCCGAGGTCTGGCGGAGCGTGCGGGCGGGGTTGAGCGGAGCGTGCGCCGAGGGCGGGCGGAGCGTGTGCCCGGGCGGCCTGGCGGAGTGTGAGCTTCGACATGCTCCTTGACGTCCCCGTGGCGTCGGCTTGACCTCCTCTTGGGGCGGCTGGTCTGCTGGTGCGCCGTCAACCCGCCCCTGACCTCGGGAGTTCTCCGTGCCCGCCCGCCGTACCTGGCTGTCCGCCGCCACCGTCTTCCTGATATGCGTGCTCGCCCTGGTCGGCTGGCTGGTCGAAGGCCGCGACCACTCGTCGACCGGCGGCTCCGCCGCACCGGTCGGGGGGATCGGCACCAGCCCGCTGGAGAACCCGGACGGCACCAAGCCCGGCCTGGCGCCGCTGGCCACCCCCGAGGAGCAGAAGGCCGGCCGGGACCTCATCGCCAAGGTCGCCACCGCCCGGACCGGCCCCAAGGACGGCTACGACCGCAACGAGTTCGGCCCGGCCTGGACGGACGGCGTCGAGGGCGTCCCGTTCGGCGGCAACAAGTGCGACACCCGCAACGACCTGCTCTCCCGGGACGGCAGTGGCGTCGAGCGAAAGGACGGCTCGGACTGCGTGGTCACCGCGATGACCATCCGCGACCCGTACACCGGCAAGACCGTCCAGTGGACCAAGCAGCAGGCCTCGAAGATCCAGATCGACCACGTGATGCCGCTGTCCTACGACTGGCAGATGGGCGCCGCCACGTGGGACAAGGCCAAGCGGGTCCGGATCGCCAACGACCCGCTCAACCTGATCCCCGCCGACGGCTCGCAGAACGCCTCCAAGGGCGACTCCGGCCCGGCCGACTGGCTGCCCGCCAGCACCGAGATCCGCTGCTCGTACGCGGTGCGCTTCGCCCAGGTCTCGCTGAAGTACCAGCTGCCCGTCACCGAGGCCGACAAGAAGACGATGCTCCAGCAGTGCGGCGGCTGAGGAAACGATCCTCCGCGAGGTGCCCAGCCCGGGCCAAGGCCGAGGTGCGGCCGTGCCGAGGACACGACAGGACGGGGAGGGCGAGGTGCCCCGACGGCGCGCCGGATGGTATTCGTGGGCGGTGCCCCCGATGACCCCCCGCCTGCCGCGACGCGCCCTGCCCGCCCTCGCCGCCCTCCTGCTCGCCCTGCCCGCCGGCTGCTCCGGCCCGGACGAAGCGCACCCCGCGGGCGCATCGGCGAGCCGCCCGCCGCTCGCCGAGCGGGTCTCCGCCGACGCCTCCCCGGCCCTGCGGGCCTACTACGACCAGCGGCTCGACTGGGCACCCTGCGACGGCGAGGCCGACCAGGACGCCGACCAGGAGGAGGCGGCCGTCCAGTGCGCCACCCTCAAGGCCCCGCTGGACTACGCCGACCCCGGCGGCCGCAGCATCGACGTCCCGGTCGCCAAGGTCCCCGCCGCCGACCCCGCGCACCGGATCGGCTCCCTGCTGCTCAACCCCGGCGGGCCCGGCAACTCCGGCGTCACCATGGCCCGGAACTGGAAGGGCAGTCAGGGTCCGCTGCGCGACCGCTTCGACGTGGTCGGGTTCGACCCGCGCGCCGCCGGCGGCACCCTCCCCGTCCACTGCCTGGACGACCGCACCCGCGCACAGTGGACCAGCACCGACGACCCGGCCTACGACCACGGCCGGACCCTCGCCGACGCCTGCGAGGCCAAGTACGCCGACGTGCTCCCCCACCTCGGCACCCGCGACAGCGCCCGCGACCTGGACGTGCTGCGCGGGGCCCTCGGCGACCGCAAGCTCGACTTCCTCGGCTACTCCTACGGCACCTACCTCGGCGCCCTCTACGCCGAGGAGTTCCCCGACCGCACCGGCCGGCTCGTCCTCGACGGCGCCGTCGAACGCAGCACCGACCTGATGCACCTCAACGGCGAACAGGCCGTCGCCACCGAAGCCGCCTTCCGCGCCTACGCCGCCGCCTACGCCGCCGGCTGCGCCGCCGACGGCGACGACTGCCCGCTCGGCAGTGACCCGGCCGCCGCCGCCCAGCGCCTCGCCGACTTCCTCGACGGCCTCAAGGACCACCCGCTGCCCACCCGCGACGGACGCACCGTCACCGCCGCCCTCGCCTGGACCGGCGTCACCGACGCGCTCGCCGACGGCCGCCGCAACTGGCCCCGGCTGCGCGCCGCCCTCGACCCGGCCCTCGCCCGCGGCGACGGCGACGAACTGCTCAAGCTCGCCGACGCTGCCACCGGCCGCGACGAGGACGGCCACTACGACACCGCCGCGGACGCCTACGCGGCCATCCACTGCGCCGACGCCCCGCTCGCCCCCACCGACGCCGACCTGCGCGCCGCCCTCGCCACCCTCGCCGACCGGGCCCCGCTCATCAGCCGGCACGACACCCGGGTCACCCTGCTCGACCCGGACTGCCGTCCCTGGCCGTACCGCTCCACCGAGCGGCCGCACACCGTGACGGCCCCCGGCAGCGCCCCGATCCTGGTGATCGGCGGGACGGAGGACCCGGTCACCCCCTACCCGTGGGCGCAGCGGATGGCGGCCGGACTGCAGCACGGCGTGCTGCTCACCCGCGACGGCGACGGGCACATGTCCTGGGACCGCAGCGGGTGCGTGCGCGACGCCGTCGCCGCGTTCCTGGTGGACGGCGTGCTGCCGGCCGCGGGGACGCACTGCGCCTCGGACTGAGCCCCGGGCTGAACCCCGGACGGAGCCCCGGACGGAGCCTCGGACTCGGCCCGGACTCGGCCCGCTCGCGGGCGGGTCGCGGGCGGGGAAGGCCGAAGGGGGCGGGCCGCGCGAACGCGGCACGCCCCCTTCGGGGTTCGGGCTCCCGGTCAGGGTTCCGGGAGCCCGGGGCTCGGGACCACGGCTCCGGTGTCAGGACCCGGCGGTCAGGACTGCGGGGCCGTCAGGTCGTAGAAGGTGGCGCCGCCGACCGTCTTGGCGGTGAAGTGGCTGGTCACCCAGGCCTCGATCTGGGCCGCCTCGGTCTCCTGACCGCCCTCGCCGCCCTCGCCGTTCGCGCCGCCCCCGCCGAAGCCGCGGTGCGAGCCGCCCCCGATGAACCAGTGGACCTTGCCCTCCTGGACGTACGTCTGGAAGCCCGCCAGGCTGAGCGAGGGGTCCGTGCCGTTGAAGCCGCCGAGGGCCATCACCGGCTTGCCGGTGGCGAGTTGGTAGCTCGCGGCGTTCTGCGAACCGGTGGTGGCGGCCGCCCAGGTGTACTGGCCGGCGTTCTGCGAGAGCAGCGCCGCCGCCTCGGAGCTCACCTTGGTGCCGCCGAGTAGACCGCCCATGCCGCCGCCGAAGCCGCCCGCGCCGCCCTCCGGGCCCTGGCTGCCGGGGAAGCCGGGCACGCCGGTGGCACCGCCAGATCCGGTGGCGCCGCCCGCGCCGCGCTCGTGGCGGCCGCCGGGGACGGTGCCGCCGGCGCCCCGGCCGGAGCCGTCGGCGAAGCCGCCCGGGCGGTGTGAGCCCTGGCCGTTCTGGCCGCCGCCGAAGCCGCCCTGCCCGCCGCCGCCGAAGCCGCCCTGGCCGTTCTGACCGCCCTGCCCGCCGCCGGGGAAGCCGCCCTGGCCGCCGCCGAAGCCGCCCTGGCCGCCCTGGCCGAACCCCCGGCCGTTGCCCGTCGCGCCCTTGCCGCCCTTGCGGCCGAAGGACCCCGGCCCGAAGCCCGCGCCCTTCACCGACGGCCCGGCCGTGATGATCGAGCCGTTGTGCGCGGTGCCCACGGTGTCCACCGCGTACGCGGCCGGCCCGCCGAGCGCCGCTGCCAGGCCCACCAGGCCCGCCACCGAGGCGATCCGCGCCCCGACCCGGCCGGAGAAGCTGCCGGCGAGCTGCCCGGCGACCAGCGCCACCGCGGCCGCCAGCCCGCCGGCCAGCACCGCCCAGCGCAGCCAGGGCAGGAAGTTCGAGCTGCGCCCGAGCAGGACGAACGCCCACCCGGCCGTCACCGCGAGCACGCCCGCCAGCACCAGCGCGTACGGCAGCCGGTGCCGCGCCCGCCACAGCCCGTCCACGCCCATGCCGACCAGCGCCGCGACGGCCGGGGCCAGCGCCACCGTGTAGTACTGGTGGAAGATCCCGGACATGAAGCTGAAGATCAGCGCGGTGGAGACCAGCCAGCCGCCCCACACCAGGAAGGCCGCGCGGGCGGTGTCCGGACGGGCGTAGCGGCGGGTCGCCCACAGGCCGACCACCAGCAGGATCAGCGCGGCCGGCAGCAGCCAGGCGATCTGCCCGCCGATGTCGCTGCCGAACATCCGGGTGATGCCGGTCTGGCCCCAGCCCCGGTTGTGCCCCGCGCCGGCCGGCAGGTCCAGCCCGGCCGGCATCCGGCCGCCGCCGCCCACGCTGCCGCGCTCGTTGCCGTCGACCCGGCCCAGGCCGTTGTAGCCGAAGGTCAGCGAGAGGAAGTCGTTGTCCTGCGAGCCGCCGACGTACGGGCGGGCCGAGGCGGGCAGCAGCTCCACGACCGCCACCCACCAGCCGCCGGCGACCAGCACGGCCGCGCCCGCCAGCAGGGTCTGCCGCAGCCGCCGCCAGAAGCCGGTGGGCGCCACGACCAGGTAGATCACCGCGAAGGCGGGCAGGATCAGGAACGCTGCCAGCGTCTTGGTGAGGAAGGCGAAGCCGAACATCGCGCCGGTGAACAGCAGCCACCTGGTGCTCGCGGTCTCGACCGCCCGCACCATCCCGTACGCGGACAGGGTGAGCAGCAGCACCAGCAGCGCGTCCGGGTTGTTGAAGCGGAACATCAGCGTCGCGACCGGGGTGAGCGCCAGCGCGGCACCGGCCAGCAGGCCGCCGAGCGGGGAGAAGCGGCGGCGCACCGTCGCGTACAGCGCGCCCACGGTGGCGGCGCCCATCAGCGCCTGCGGGGCCAGGAGCGACCACGAGGAGAGGCCGAACAGCCGTACCGACAGCGCCATCGGCCACAGCGACGCCGGCGGCTTGTCGACGGTGATGAAGTTGCCGGCGTCGGAGGAGCCGAAGAAGAAGGCCTTCCAGCTCTGGCTGCCGGCCTGGACGGCGGCCGAGTAGAAGGCGTTGGCCCACCCGGAGGCCCCCAGGCCCCACAGGTAGAGCACGACGGTCGCGGCCAGCAGCGCCAGCAGGGCCGGGCGCACCCAGCGCGGGTCGTCCGCGCGCCCGCGCCAGGCACGGACCGGCAGGGTGCGCAGCCGTCCGGACCAGGAGGCCGGGCCCTTGGGGCCGACGGGCGGCAGGGCCTGCTCGGGGAAGAGCGGCGCCGGATCCGGCCGGTCCGCGTCCGGCCGCACCTCCGGTGGCGGGAAGTTCGCGGCCTCCGGCCACGGATCGCCGGCCGGAGGGGAGTAGCTGCTCGTGGTCATGCGCCATACCGTGCGTGGCGTGACTGAGAGAACCGTGAGATACGGCTGTGAGACGGGTGTGATCTGCCCGCTAACGCCCGTACGGCGACGGGTTCAGCAGGCTCTCACGGTTCCGGGTCTCAGGCGGCGGCCGGCATGGTGATGTGCTTGCCCAGCCACTCCAGGGCCGGGGGGATCTCCCGGGTCCAGGTGTGGAAGTTGTGGCCCGCGGTGTCCAGGGTGATGGTGGACATCTTGGTGGGGGCCTTGAAGGCGGCGAGCATCGCCTTGGTCTCGCCGTAGTTGTTCTCGTCGTACGCGGTGGTCAGCAGCAGCGAGACCGGGGCGGCCGGCTGGTTCTTCAGCCGCCACAGCAGGTCGTTCTCCTGCTTGAGCTTGTCGTTGCCGCCGAAGAGGTCGCCGGTGGTCGGGTCGAGGGCCGCGCTGTAGTAGCCGGAGAGGGCGATCGCCGCCGGGTAGGAGTCGGGCTTGCGCAGGGCGAACTTGAGCGCGCAGTAGCCGCCGGTGGAGTTGCCGATCACGGCCCGGTTCGCCGGGTCGGTGCCGATCCGGTAGGTGGTGGCGAGGGCCTTGGGCAGGTCGGTGGTGAAGAAGGTCTCGACCTGGGGGCCGTTCGGCACGTCGACGCACTCGGTGTCCCGGTTGTCGACCAGGGTGGGCCGGGTCATCACCAGGATGGTCGGCGGCAGCTTCTTCTGCTCGATGGCGTCGAGGGTGGACGCCGGGTACTGCATCAGCGAGATCAGCTTCTCCGGGGTGCCCGGGTAGCCGGTGAGCACCACGGCCACCGGGAAGCGCTGCTTGGCGTAGGCCGGCTGGAAGTACTGCGGCGGCAGGTAGACGTACGCCTCGGTGCTCAGACCGGTGCCGGCTCCTTTGACGTCGACCTTCTGGATCTGCCCGGACCGGTCCGGCTCCGAGCCCTGCGACGAGTAGAACCTCTGCTCACCGGTGACGGTCACGCCGGAGGCGTTGGGCTGGTGGTCGACCACCGTGCCGAGCCCGCCGCTGGTGCCGAGCAGGTCGGTCCAGGAGCTGTAGAAGCCGAAGTAGCTGTTGGCGATCAGGCCCATGGCGGCCAGCACCGACAGCTGGGTGGCCAGGAAGGCGCCGATCCGGCCCAGCCAGGACTTCCAGCCCTTGCCGCCGAACTTCGGCCAGAACCACATGGTGGCGGCGAAGACGACGATCGCGACGACCGAGGTGATGATCTGCAGGGGGAGTCCGGTGAGGCTGAGCACGAGCCCGATCGTAGTTGACCCCAACGGGCGGGCCGGGACGGCCCCTGGGGGTGATCGTTCCGAAAGCTGTTGACCGGGGTGGTTCGTACTCGGCACCATGTCGCGGGGCGTGCGCACAGTGTGTGCGCCGGGGGTTACTGGGGGTGGGGCCGTGAAGCCCATCGGAAAGGCCGCTCTGGCCATCGGTCCGGCGTTGCGGCTCGGTGCGGGCACCAGGTGCGAGGACACCTTCCCGTTCGAGACCGGCCGCACCTCGACGTCCTGGTCGATCACGCTGCAGCCGGTGGCCGACGGCAACGCCAAGACCAACGACGTGGACCCGAACTCCTTCCCGCAGCCGTAGCGTTCACCGCCGCCGCCCGTAACGGGCATACCAGGACCGGTTGTTGCCATTCGGTGGCACAACCCGTCCCGTGTAGTGGCGAGTTGTGCGGGAACTGTTGACCGTTTGAAGTGACCATGGCACTTTCGTGCGGGCGTGGGCCTCGGCGACCAGTCGGGCAGTCCGCGATCCCCCACAAGGAGAGCCATGTTCAAGAGACTTGTCGCGATGGCCGGCACGAGCGCCGTCGTCGCGAGCGGGCTGGTCCTCGCCGCCGCCCCCGCACACGCCGTCCAGGCGGCCGACCTGACGTCGACCATCGCCCTGGACGACTGCTCCGCCTCGCTGGTCCGGTTCCCCGCCTCGGTGGGCGGCGACCGGGCCATGATGCTCACCAACGGGCACTGCCTGCCGACCATGCCCCCCTACGGCCAGGTCATCCAGAACGTCAGCGCCAGCCGCAGCGGCACCCTGCTGGACGGCGCCGGCAACAGCCTCGGCACCGTCCAGGCCGACAAGGTGATCTACGCGACGATGACGGGCACCGACGTCGCCCTCTACGAACTCACCGACACCTACGCCTCGATCACCTCCAAGTACGGCGCCACCGCCCTGACGGTGAACGACACCCACCCGACCGACGGCGCCTCGATGTACATCCCGTCCTCGTACTGGAAGCAGGTCTGGAACTGCTCCGTCAACGGGTTCGTGCCCACCCTGCGCGAGGACCAGTGGACCTGGCACGACTCGCTGCGCTACAGCTCCGGCTGCAACACCACCCACGGCACCTCGGGTTCGCCGATTATCGACTCCGCGAGCGGGCGGATCGTCGGCATCAACAACACCGGTAACGACAACGGCGAGATGTGCACCCTCGACAACCCCTGCGAGGTCGCCGCCGACGGTTCCACCAAGGCCTTCAAGGGCCAGAGCTACGGCGAGGAGACCTACTGGTTCACCACCTGCCTGAACTCCGCCCGGGCCATCGACCTCTCCGTGCCCGGCTGCCTGCTCACCAAGCCGGCCGGCAGCGGGGTCACGGTCTCCAGCCCCGGTGACCAGTCCACGGCGGTCGGCGGCGCGGTGAACCTGCAGCTCAGCGCCTCCGGCGGCACCGCCCCGCTGTCCTACCGGGCGAGCGGCCTGCCCGCCGGACTGTCGATCGACTCCTCGACCGGCCTGATCTCCGGTACCGCCACCACGGCCGGCACTTCCAGCGTGACGGTCACCGTCACCGACGCCGCCGGCAAGTCGGCCACCACCAGCTTCGGTTGGACGGTCACCGGTGGTGGTGGCGGGTCCTGCACCCCGGCGCAGCTGCTCGGCAACGCGGGCTTCGAGACCGGTTCGGCGGC